>JBDSZH010000080.1:0-10110 GCA_039925225.1 Candidatus Limnocylindrales bacterium
TGCCCTCGTACTCGATCGGGTTCTGGGTCGCGATGACGAGGAACGGGTCCGGCATCATGTACGTCGTCCCGTCGACCGTGGCCTGGCGCTCCTCCATGCACTCGAGGAGCGAGGACTGGGTCTTCGGAGTCGCGCGGTTGATCTCGTCCGCGAGGACCACCTGGGCCATGATCGGGCCGGGCCGGAACTCGAATTCCTGGGTCTTCTGGTTGTAGATCGACAGGCCGGTCACGTCCGAGGGCAGCAGGTCCGGCGTGAACTGGATGCGCCGGAACGAACAGCCGAGGCTCTTCGCGATGGCCTTGGCAAGGACGGTCTTGCCCGTGCCCGGAACGTCCTCGATCAGGACGTGGCCACGGCACAGCAACGCGACGAGGGCGAAGCGCACTTCGTTGTGCTTGCCCACGATCACGCGCTCCACGTTTGCGAGCACGCGATCTCCGGTTTCCTGGATCCTGGTCATCTGGCTCCCCATATCGACCCGAGCAATGTCACGGGATGGTACGCCGCGACCGAGAGATGGGTTCTCGCACCGTATGGTTCCCCACGATCAGCCGCGCCGAACCGATGTTGCGGCGGCCCACAGGGTCATCAGCGCGCCGATGCCGGCCATCACGCCCAGGAACAGTCCCCCGCCGTAGAGCGCGGCCAAGGCGATCGCGCCGAACAGGCCAACGACGACGATCGCGATCGCCGCAAGGCCAACCCGCTCGATCAGCGGCCGCTGGCCGGCTTCCGGCACCAGCACCTCCGACACGGGCACCTCCGACACGGGCACCTCCGACACCGGCGCCGGCTCGCCCGTCATCCGTTCACCCAGTCGCGCCAGGCCCGGAACATGTCGCCGGCGATTGGCGACGCCTTGACCGAGCCGCCCCCGGAGTTCTCGATCAGGACGGCGATGGCGACCTGCGCGTCCTCGTAGGGCGCGAAGCCGATGAACCACGAGTGGGGCTTGGTGCCGGACGCGAGCTCTGCGGTGCCGGACTTACCGGCAACGGCAAGACCCTTGACGGCCGCCCCGGCGGTGAAGACCTTCCCCAGGTCGCCGGCGACGGCCTGACGCATAGCCGCCGCGATCTCGTCGGCGATGCCCGACGCGATGACGCGGTTGAGCGATGTCGGCTGGATCCTCGTGGTGCCGCCCTTGCCGGTCGCCTCGAGCACGAGATGGGGCTGCATCAACTCGCCATGATTCGCAATCGTTGCGGCCACGAGCGCCATCTGGAGCGGCGTCACGAGCGTCTCGCCCTGGCCGTAGCCCGCGTTCGCGAGCTCCACGCGATCGGAGAAGCCACCACCGAATGAGCCCCCGCCATTGGTGACCTGTGACCTCGCGGTCGGCAAATCGAACGGGATCGCGTTGCCGAAGCCGAGCCGGCCGGCCCACTCCGTGAGCGCCGCCCCACCGGTGCGGACGCCCGTCTCGGCGAAGTAGACGTTGCACGAGACCTCGATGGCCTCCGAGAAGTCGAGCGCCCTGGTTCCGGTCGCGGTGTGATGCCCGTCCCGCACCCGGAAGCCGTCGACGAGCCAGCCGGTCTTCTCGGCCGCAGGCTGATCTGAGTAGGTCGTATCCGGGCTGATCGCGCCGCTCCCGAGCGCCGCCACCGACGTGACGATCTTGAACACGGAGCCGGGGACGTACAGGCCCGCCGTGGCGCGCGGGAGGAGCGGACGGCGATCGTCCGTGCGCAGCTTGTCGAACGTGGCGGTCGCCGTCGCCGGATCAGCCACGGCTGAGGCGTCGAACGTAGGCGTCGAGGCGAGGGCGAGGATCTCGCCCGTCCGTGGATCGAGGATCACGATTGCCCCGCGGTTCTTGCCCAGTGCCGCGACGGCGGCCTTCTGCAATGACAGGACGAGCGTCGTCTTGATGTCCTGCGGGTCGTAGGGCTCCGCGCGGAACTTGCGCGTCAGCTCGCGCAGCGGATCCGCCGACACGACGCCACTGAGCTGAGCGTTCCAGGCGTTCTCGAGACCGGTGGTGCCGTACTGGCGGGAGGCGTAGCCGATGACGGGCGCGAGTGAGTTGGAAGCGTAGACCCGGTACGGCTCTCCGTTCTTGTCGCGCTTGTTCCAAGCGAGCCGCTCGCCGTCGCGGTCGACGATGTCGCCGCGGAGGACGTTTCGGGCGGCGGCGATGACAGCCGCGTCGTCTCCGGCGCCGCTCAAATTGGCCGATTCGATGACCTGCCAGTAGCCGGCGCCCATGGCCAGGCCGCCGAAGGCGAACGCCAGCACGAGGGCAACGCGGCCGAGTGCCGCGCCGATGCCGACGCGACGCCCGGTCCACGACGGCGCGGAGCCGGAGATCGGGTAGGCATGGGCCGGCTGCCGCGGGATGGGTGCGCCCTCTGGGGGCCGGCTCCCCGCCATCAGGCGGCCCCCCGGTCCAGGATCCGCCGGATCCGCCCAACCCGCCTCGGTGGCGGCAGTGGGTCGCGCGTCCGCTCCGACAGCGCGATCAGCAGCCCGACGATGACCGCGTTGGCGAGGAGCGACGAGCCGCCATAGCTGATGAACGGCAGGGTGATCCCGGTGAGCGGGATCATCTTGAGGTTGCCGCCGGCGATGATGAACGCCTGCACGCCGATGACCAGTGATAGCCCAGCCGCGAGGATGGCGCGGAACTCGTCTTGCGCGGCCGAGGCGATCCGCAGCCCGCGTTGCACGAGCACGAGGTACAGCCCGAGGATCGCCAGAATGCCCACGAGCCCAAGCTCCTCGCCGAGTGCCGCAAAGGGGAAGTCCGTGTGGAGCGCCGGAATCGGCGGTCGGCCGGCGATTGACGGGAGCCCCCCACCGAGGCCCGTCCCGATCAGCCCGCCCCTGGCGAAGGCGTGAAGCGCCTGCACGACCTGGTAGCCGGCCCCGCTCGGATCAGCGAACGGATCCAGCCAGATGTCGATGCGCGTGCGAACGTGGCCGAACAGGAAATACAGCGCGCCCGCCCCAACGACGAAGGCCCCCAGGCCCGCCACCACGTAGCCGACGCGCGCCGTGGAGACGTACAGGAGCAGCAGGAACACCGCGAAGAACAGGAGTGCCGCCCCAAGGTCCCGCTGCACGATAACGATGCCGAGCGCGATGGCCCACATGGCGACCATGGGCGCGAGGTACGGCAGCGGCGGTAGTCGGAGCGGCCCGATTCGCGTTGATTCCTCAACAAGGAGTGGTCGGTTCTCGGACAGGTAGCCGGCGAGGAACACGACCAGGATCACCTTCAGCAGCTCCGACGGCTGGCCGCTGAACGGTCCGATCGTCAGGCTCAGGCGGGCGCCGTTCACGTCGTGCCCGAACAGGAAGGTGAGGAGCAGGAGGCCCACGCCCACCGCCGCCCACGTGTACTTGTAGCGACGCAGCCAGATATCGCTGCGAACCGCAAGCGCGAGGATCGCGATGATCGCGAGCCCGATCACGAGCCAGACCAGCTGCGTTCGCGCCAGGCCGCCGAGGCCACCGGCAAGGGTCTGTGGCAGTCGTTCCATGAGCAGCAGGCTGATGCCTCCGAGCATCCCGACCGTCGGCAGCAGGATCTGGTCCGTGCGCCTGCCGGCAATCACCAGCGCGACGTGCACGGCGAAGAGGGCGCTCAGGTAGACGGCGAGCAGGCCCGGCTCGGCCGGCCCGAGGAGGTTCCAGGCGCTCGTGTCGCCGTCCAGCTGCGCGGCCTTGAACCGCTCCGTCGCACCAAGCGACAGGCTGCCGACGAACAGCGCGATCCCGACGAGCGCGAGCAGGCCAAGCTCGCGACCGCGGACGCGTGGCGTGATTCGGAATCGCCGCGCCTCGCGCCCAACGGCGCGCAGCCCGGTCGCGGCGGCGGTCATGCCCGTACGCGCTCCAGCCGGAGCCGTGCCTGCCCGATCTGAATCTCGTCGCCGAAGGCGATCGGTGCCAGCCCGTCGACCTGGCTGCCGTTGACGAACGTGCCGTTGGTGGACCCGAGGTCCTCCACGTACCAGGCGCGGCCGCGGTAGGTCAGCGCGGCATGGCTGGCGGAGACGAACTCGTCGTCGAGCACGATGGAGTTGTTCACGTCGCGGCCGAGGGACGTGATCGCATCCAGCGCAAACGCGGATCCGGCGGCCGGCTCGCCACTCGGCGACGCCACGACGACGAGGCGACCCAGCTCCCGCATCGGCTCTCGCGACGCCGAGCGAAGGTCACGGATCAGTGCCCGGACGACCATCCACAGGAAGCCGTAGAGCATGGCCAGGAAGAGCAGGCGAAGCACCCAGATGGCGAGGACGGCGGCATCCATGACTGTGCGCGGCTATGAGCGCACGCCCGCCCCGGCCGGTGCGGCCTCGACGACCAGGCTGGTGTCACCGACCTGGATTTGGTCTCCGGCCCCCAGGACAAGTTCCGTGACCCGATGGCCGTTCACGCGCGTGCCGTTCGACGACCCGAGGTCCGTCAAGACCAGCACGCCGTCGCGGGCATGCAGCCGAGCGTGTCGGCGCGAAACCCGCGAGTCCCTCAGCACCAGCTCGCACTCCGGCGCGCGCCCGATCCGAATCGGCGCGCCTGACACCGGGATGCGGCGCGCCGCGCGGCCCGGCTCGCGGACCTCGATGACGACCTCCGGGGCACGCACGACGGGGACCTCGAACACGCGGGTACCGCCATCGGCGTGCTCGTCGGAGATGGTCACCTCGACCGTCGGCGAAACCTCGGCATCCACCTCCGCCTCGCCGAGCCGGAGCGTCGCGTCCGGCTGGAGCGTCACCCTCGGTCGCGCGCGCAGCGCATAGCCGTGCGCTCGGGCGAAGCTGAGCGCCCCCGACGCGAGCTCGCTGGCGATGGCCTCGGGCGGGATCAGCGTGGCGAGATCGTCGGGATGCAGCCGGACGATGAATTGGTCAGGCACAAGGCCGCGCGTGCCGTCCGCCCCGCGCCCCGCCTCCATCGCCCGCTCAATGCGGCGCAGCACCTGGACGGGCTGCAGTCGCGTTCGGAACAGGCGCGCGCTGGGGCGTTCGACGAGGCGCTCGATGAAGCGCTCCACACGTGACATGGCCCGCACCGGCGAGAGCCTACCAGAGGCCTCCGATCGACCCCCGACTCCTGCCATCGGTACCCCTGTCCCCCTCCGGGGGTACCAGCGGCGCCAATGGACCTGTTCGATCGGCCGGTATGATCTCGCTGGGCCAAGCCGGAGGCGGCGGGTCCGAACTCACGGGGAGCCGATGACCGAGATCCTGACGGAATCATTCTGCGAGCGGTGTGGCACGCGCTACACCTTCGAGCCGGTCGCGAATCGGCGCAAGCCGCTGTCCGCCATCGGCACGATCGGCCGCGGCATTCGCCACTTCGTGAGCGACCCCGGATCCTCGCTGGACGAGGCATTCGCGGTCGCCCGATCGGAGAGCGAGCAGCGCACGACGGCGACCGCCCTCGAGGCGTTCCACCAGACGTTCAATTTCTGCCTGTCCTGCCGCCAGTACACCTGCGCCGATTGCTGGAACACGGTCGAGGGCAGGTGCCTGAGCTGCGCGCCGGTCCCCGGGGCGATGCCGCCGGAGACCCGCGTCGACATCGCCGTTGCTCTACCGCTGATGGACATGGCCCAGGCCCCGGCCCCAACCCACACGCACTCGCACGCCGACGCCCACGAGGCGGGCGCCGCTGCCGTTGCCGAGGCCGACGCTCGCGTGGCCGCCCAGGCTGCCGAGGCGGAGGCGGCGGAAGTCGCCGAAGCCGAGACCCGCGCAGCCGCGGACGAAGCCGATGCGCAGGCCGCTGCCCAGACAGCGGCAGATGCGGCGGCGCTCGAGGCCGCACAGGCACAGGCCGACCAAGATGCGGATGCCCTCCGCGTTGCCGAAGCAGATGCCCAAGCCGCTGCCAAGGCCGAGGCCGACGCCGAGGCACGTATGGTCGCGGAGGCAGCGGAGGCCGAAGCTATTGAAGCCGAGGCTCGCGAAGCCGCGGCTCGCGGGGTAGCGGAAGCAGAGGCCGCTGCGGCAATGGCAGAGGCGGAGGCCACAGCAATTGCCGCCATGGCCGAGGCCGAGGCCCGAGCCGCCGCTGAGGCGGACGCGCAGGCGCTCGCCGATGCTAAGGCGCGCGCCGCAGCGGACGCCGAAGAGGCGAGCCTCGCGTTCGAGCCGGGTCTCAACCTCGACGACCAGATCGCCGCCTACGAGCGCGAGCTCGCAGAAGCCCCGGAACTTGCGGTCGAGACCGTCGCCGCGGCGGCCGACCCGGAGCCGGAACCGGTCGCGGCCGAGCCGGAGCCGGAGCCCGAGCCCGTGGCCGCGAGCCTCGAGCCCATCCCGACGGCGATCGGCCAGCCGATTCCAGCGTCGGCCGTCGATGGCCCGCTGAGCTGGCCGGAGCGCGAGGTTGCCGCGGCCTCGTACGAGCCCAACTGGCCGGACCTCGGCGCTCCTGCGGGAAGTCCCGCAGCGCACGTCGGCGCCGGGCTCCCAGCTGCGGAAGCGACGCCACTGCCTGCGCCGGCGAGGGCGTGCCCGTCGTGCGGGCTTTCGCTATCCGCGAGCGCCCGCTTCTGCCGGCGTTGCGGGACCCAGCAACAGGTGGCCGGAACCAACTGAGCTCGCGCTAATGCAAGTCTGACCTCGCACCCGGTGGCGTCAACCGGGTGGCGCGGTCACGGACCCACGCGGCGCCAAAGAGCAATGCCTGGAACGACAGACCGAGCCACGCAAGCGCCGCGAACGCGGTTGCAAGCGCGCCGATGAACGCCGCCGCCCCGATGAGCCGCGGCGCCACGAAGACGAAGATGCTCGCCAGTACCGTGAGCGCCACCCCGGCCGCGATGCCGGGCACGACCACCGCGCGCCACGGCGGTGCCGGGATCGGCACGATGCGGTAGACGAGCATCGTCGCAGCGACCGTGATCGCTATCGGCAGGACGCCCAGCGCGAGCCCAAGGAGGTCGCCGACTACCCGCACTGCTCCCGACTGCGCCCCCGCTTCCAGGAACGCGAGCAACCCTGAGAGCAGCGTGCTCAGCACGATGGCCCCGATCATCAGGATGACCGACGCAAGCGCTGCGAGGTTGCTCGTGATCATGCCCCGCCGACGGTCTCCGCCCATGACCCGGGCGATGGCGTCCTCGAACGCGACGACGAACCTGCTCGTGCCCCAGACCAGGACGACCGCGCCCACGATCGACACCGGCGCCGCGGAGCGGGCCGCTTCGGCGAGCACCGCCTCGATGACGTCGTGCAGCGGCGGGAGGACGCCGACGACCACGGCGACGGCATGTGCGCGCTCGACCGGATCGGCGAAGAGGAGGCCGACGACGCCCGCGAGGAGGAGCAGGCCGGGCACGATCGCGAACAGGGCCGCATACGCCAGGCCTCCGGCCAGGAGTCCGCCCCCGCCGGCGTTGTACCGATCCAGAATGCGCAGCCCAGCCGCGATTGCGGGCTGCGCGAGGACGCTCGTCGCCCGGTCACGCAGCCACCCGAACCGCGCTGGAGGCGGAGGCGGCGGATCGATCAGTCTCGAAGGTCCTCGAACAGGCCCGGCTGGAGGTCCGAAGCGCGCACCCGGCGTGGCGCCGTGATCAACGCCTTGATCTCGCCGCGGCGGACGAACCTGCGCCCACCGAGCTTGATGCTCTGGACCTTGCCGGCGCGCGCCCAGCCACCGATCGTCGCCGGCTTGAACCGGACGTTCGCGGCGGAAAGAATCCCGGCCGCCTCCTCGAGGCTGATCCAATCCGTTGCGGCGGGGGGCATCGTCAGTCCTCTTTGTGTGCTGCCGGCTCGGCCGACGACGTCTTGGCGGGCTCGCTTGCTGCCTTGCCCTTGTCTGGGGCCGGCGTGTCAGCGGACTTCCCGCCATCTGACGACGAATCGCCCGACGATGATCGATCGCCGGAGGCGCCATCGTTCGAGGTAGAGCTGGCGCCGGCCTTCGTCCGCGCGGCGCCGGTCGACGATCGATCCTTCTTGGCCCAGCCGGAGCCCTTGAAATGCACCGTCGGTGTCGAGAGCGCCTTACGCATCGTCCCGTCGGCCCCGCATGAGGGGCAGAAGCGCGGACCGGGATCGTGGATCCCGTGGATCACCTCGGTGAGGGTCCGACAGTTCGCGCAGATGTAGTCGTAGATCGGCAACGACGATCCCCAGGTCAGGAGTGGAGCATGCGCATGCCGCACTTTGGACAGTAGACCGCGCGCGGGTGCACCAACGGATAGCCGCAGTGCTGGCACGCGACGGTCGCGCCGCCTGGCCCGGGACCTGGCCGGTCCGGGGCGGCGAAGCCGAGCGAATCGCCGCTCTCGAGGATGCTGACCAGGATCCGGCCGAGCAGGCGGCTGGCGACCCGGTCCGTGTCGCCGCGGGCACCCTTCCCGCCCCAGCCGACAATCGCCCGGACGATGAGGTCGCCGGTTGATTCGTCCCAATGCGCCGCCACGCCACCGACGACCGCGGCGTACTCGGGATACCCGCCGGACCCCAGGTCACCGTCGAGGAGCGCGCACGCGAAGGTGTCATACGCCGGATCGATGGCGTCCAGCGATTCGAGGACCCACAGGGCATGGCGGGTGACCGGCGTACAGTCGCCATGGGCGCGCAGCCATTCGGTGGCCTCTGCCGTGCGGATGATGCTCGGCGACGCGGAGGCAAGGATCGTGGCGCGAGGCTCCACGATTTCCACCCCGGTCTTCGCGATCCCGTCGAGCATCCCCGGCAGGGCTGCCAGGAGCGTTGGCCCGCCCTGGAGCCGCACGCCGCTGCTGGTCTTGGCGCCGAAGTTCAGGCGGAGCTGGTGGTCCTCGGCGACCGCCTCCTCCGGTATTGCCGGGGGCGGCTCAGGCGCGGCGTCCTTCGTCGCCTTGGGTCCCCCACCCTTGCGTCGCAGGAATTCGAGCGGCACGACGTATCTCCCCGATCACCAGGTGCGAAGGGTCAATCGTAGGCGATGAGCGCCTCGAGCGGCGCAAGGGTCACCGGGCCTACGAGGGTGTCGGCCCCGTTCCGGTCGTGCGTCGAGAGCGCGATCCGCCAACCCGTCCGTGAACCCGGTGTCGGCAGTGAGATCGTCGTCGGCACGGCGGCGAAGTTGAGGGCCACGAGCACGGAGCGGCCGTCGGCCTGGCGCCGATACGCGAGCACGTCCGTGTCGCCTGTGTCGAGGAGCTCCTGGGTGCCGGTCGTCAATGCAACGTGCGCCTCACGGAGCCGTGTCAACCGGCGATAGTGCGAGAGCACGGAGCGAGGGTTCGCGGCCTCGACCTCGACGTTCCGCCGGTCGGCATCCGGGGGCTGCGGCAGCCATGGCGTCCCACTCGTGAAGCCACTGCCAGCGCCTCGTCGCCATGCCATGGGGCCGCGCGCCTGGTCGCGGTTCCACCACGGGAACGTCGGGCTTGCGCGCCGCGCGGGCGGATCGAGGGCGATCTCGTTCGGGATGTCCAGACTGCGCATCCCCAGCTCCTCGCCGTAGTACAGGAACGGGGTGCCGCGGAGCGTGAGCAGAAGGGTCGCGAGCACCTTCGCCCGCGCGTCGCCAACGCTGCCGTCGTCCGCCACATCCTCGTCGTACCGGCTGACGTGGCGCGGCTGGTCGTGGTTCGAGAGGACGTTGGCCGGCCAACGGTCTGGCCCGAACGCCGCGTCGCGGGTACGAATCGCCTCGTGAAACGCGGCCGCGCGCCAGGGCAGGCCCAGAAGCGCCCAGTCGAACGTGAGATGGCGCGGCTCGGTGTACGCCGCCGCCTCGCGAAACGAACCATCGAAGAGCTCGCCGACAGTCATGCGGCCGGGCTGCTCGTCGACGAGGGCGCGCAGGTCCGCAAGCGCACCGCCAAGCTCTGGCTGGTTGCGGTCGTAACGGTGCTCTTGCCTCCCCCACCCGCCGCCCTTGGCTCCGGGCCGATACGGGTTCGAGCGCAACGCCTCGTCCTTGAAGAACGTGTTGAAGACGTCCAGCCGGAACCCGTCGACGCCACGATCGAGCCAAGTTCGCACCACGTCGAGCATGGCCGCCCGCACAGCGGGATTGCGCCAGTTCACGTCGGGTTGCTGCGGCAGGAACGTGTGCATGTAGAACTGGCCGCGCGTCTCGTCCCACGTCCAGCCGGGGCCATTGAAAAAGCTCCGCCAGTTGTTCGGCCGGCGG
>JBDSZH010000081.1:0-15396 GCA_039925225.1 Candidatus Limnocylindrales bacterium
ACGGTTCGAGCCATCCGTGTCGCCGGCCATCGAACTGGCCGGATCGGTGTGCTGGTCGCGCCGAGCGGCGAACGCTCCTTCGTCGCGGACCGCCGCGCCGCGACACGCATGGAACCGCAGGACCTCATGCCGGAGTGGTTCGACGGCGTCGAGCTCATCCACCTGCCGGCCTACTCCCTGCTCGTGGAGCCGCTCGGCTCGGCCGGCGTGCGTGCCGTCGAGCTCACCCGCTCGCGCGGGGCGAAGGGCGCCCTGGTCTCCGTGGACCTCGCGTCAGTTGGGCCCTTGCTCACGCATGGCCGCCGGGAGGCGCGCGAGCTCGTGGCTCGCCTCAAGCCGGACTTGGTGTTCGCCACGGAATCCGAGGCAGAGGCACTGCTGGGCCGGCATGCGCCGGAGGGTCTCCTCGACGACGCGAAGGTCGCGGTCATCAAGCGCGGGCCGCGCGGTGCCCGCGTCTTCGCCAGGGACGACGCCACGCCCGGCGAGCCGCCTCTCCAGTTCGACGTCGCTACGACGCCCGTCGCGGCAGAGGACACGACCGGCGCGGGCGACGCGTTCGATGCCGGCTTCATCGCTGGCTGGCTTGGGGCCATGCGCGGCGGCCACCTCGGCGCAGACGCGCTGCATCGCGCGACGATGAACGGCCATCGCACCGCCGCCCGCCACCTGCGCAGCCCGCGGACGGAGCTGCCGCCCGGATGACAGCCAGGATGACCCGGAGCGCGGCATGAGCGGTATGAGCGCCGGCCGGGCAGGCAGCGTCGCCGATCGACTCACGATCGATCCGGAGGTGGCGGCGGCGCTCGCCGCGGGCCAACCCGTCGTCGCCCTCGAATCCACGCTCATCAGTCACGGGCTCGCATACCCGGACAACCTGGCGGTTGCCAGCGCGTCGGAGGCCGCGGTGCGCGAATCCGGCGCCGTGCCCGCGACGATCGCCGTCCACGACGGCCATTTCCTGATCGGACTGGACGAGGCGTCCCTGCTCACCGTCGCGACGGCGGAACGGGGCTCCGTGATGAAGGCCGCGCGCCCAAGCCTGAGCGTCGCCATCGCGCGCGGCGGCTGGGCGGCGACGACCGTCTCGGCGACCATGATCGCGGCGCACGCCGCCGGGATTCGCGTGTTCGGGACCGGGGGGATTGGCGGCGTCCACCGGACCGCGCCGGGCAGCGGCCCATCGATGGACATCTCATCCGACCTGAACGAGCTCGCCCGAACGCCCATGGCCGTCGTCTGCGCCGGTCCCAAGGCGATCCTCGACGTGCCGAACACCCTCGAGGTGCTCGAGACATTCGGGGTCCCGGTCGTGGCGCTCGGGCAGACGGACCTCCCCGGCTTCTACGCTCGGAGCGCCGGCATCCCCGCGCCGCACTCGGTGCCGGACGTGGTCGCCGCGGCCGCGCTGATCGCCACCCACTTCGACCTCGGGCTTGGCTCGTCCGTGCTCATCTGCGTGCCGGTGCCCGCCGACGTTGCACTCCCGGAGGCGGAGGCACGCGCCGCAGTAGAGAAGGCGAACGCCGATGCCGAGGCAGCCAGAATCCACGGCCCGGATCTCACGCCGTGGCTCCTCGCCCGGATCGCGACCATCACGGGCGGCCGCTCGGTGCGCGCGAACACCGCCTTGATAGTCAACAACGCCCGCGTGGCGGGAAAGCTTGCTGTCGAACTCGTTGCCCATGCGGGGGACCGTCGGTAGACTGACGCGGCCGTCGCCGGAGCGCGGCTGGGCCACCGCTCATCGCCGCCTGGGGAGCCGAGCCGATGCGGATCTACGAGGGAAGTCCACGGCAGGACTGGGAAGAGGTGCTGCGCTCGGTCGGGGCGTATCTCGACGACCGCGGCATGCGCGGCCTGGTGTTCGTCGAGACGGACACCGGCTTCATCATCCAGGGGACTGCAGTCCATGGCTCGGCCGGCTCCCAGCACAGCGAGGCGATCGGCAAGACCGTCCGAGAGACACTCACCCTTCAGGACGACGACGTCGGCACGTTCATGGACGAGGCGCTCGCCCGCCGGGGCCAGGCGCCTGATCCGACACCCAGGCACTACGAATCCCAGCTGCGCGTGATCGGCAAGTACATCGACGGGCAGCACCCACGGGACATCTTCTTCTTCGAGCTGGATGGCGCGTACGTCATCCGGCTCACGACTTCCGGGCAGGGCGGCTTCAGGCAGGAACTGGTCGAGTTCACCCGGGATGACATCGCCGATCTCATCGCCAGGGCACCCGCGCTCCGGCGAGGCTCCAAGGCCAAGGATTCGCCGGCCTGACCGGCAAGGAGGTTCGCACCATGAAGGCGCTCAAGACCGTCGCGGTTGCACTGGGGGTCACGCTTGCGGCGATCCTCGTGATCCCGCTTCTCGTCCTCGCCGGCCTCTTCGTGTGGCTCAAGCTCACCGAAGAGGATGACGAAGAGGCGCTCGAGCTCGACGAGGACGTCTGACCCGCGGCGACCGCCATCACCAGTGATAGCATGACAGCATGGATCGCACCACCCTAACGCTCGATGAAGCGACGCGGAGGCGTCTCCGCAAGATCGCAGTCGAGCGCGGGATCTCCATGGCGGCGCTCATCCGCGAGGCGATCGATGACGCAGTAGCGCGACACGCACCGCGGCCGCGGAGCCTTGGGATCGGAGCGTCGGGCCGTGGCGACACGGGCCGCCTCGCCGGCGAAATCCGACCCGAGCCCCGCGCGTGGCGCTGATTCTCGATACCGGTCCGCTCTACGCATCACTCGATCGATCGGATCAGGATCACGCTGCCTGTCGCGCGCTCATCGAGGGCGCCGATGAATCCCTGGTCATCCCGGCCCCGGTGCTCGTCGAGGTCGACTACTGGATCGGTCAGCGCCTGACTGCAGGGGCGCTCGTCGCCCTCCTGGCCGACATCGAGGCTGGGGCGTACGTCGTTGCGGACCTCACGACGAGCGACTACGCGCGTGTCCGCGAGCTGTGCGATCGGTACGCGGATGCCGACGTGGGCTTCGTCGACGCAGCCGTGCTTGCCTTGGTGGAGCGGTACGGCGAAACCAAGCTGGCGACCCTCGATCGACGCCATTTCAGCCTCCTTCGCCCGCGCCACCGGGAGTCGATCGACCTGGTGCCGGCCTGATCGACGACCGCGAGGCGCGGCCAGCGGTATCGGTGCACGGCCGGCCGCGATCGACCGCGCGCGAGCGCCGTCTGGCCGAGCTGGGCGTCCTCGTCGTCATGGCCGCGTGGGCGGCCAACTTCATCGTGGTCAAGGCGGCGAACGAGCAGATCCCGCCGGTCAGCTTTGCCTTCCTGCGGTTCGCCATCGCCGCGGGCACCCTGATGATCGCGCTGAAGTGGCGCGAGGGCACCATCGGCCTGCCGCGCCGGGACGTCATCCCGATCCTGGGCCTGGGCGCCATCGGCTTCGGCATCTACCAGATCCTATGGTCGGTCGCGCTCCAGGACATCCCGGCCGGCGACTCCGCCCTCCTGATCGCGACCACGCCCGTGATCACCGCGCTGCTCGCCGTTCGCAGCGGGGCGGACACGCTCACGCCGGCGAAGCTCGGCGGCAGCCTCCTGTCGTTCGCTGGCGTCGCGCTCATCGTCGCCTCCGGTGCGGGTCTCGCGTTCGGTGCCGCGCTGATCGGCGATACGCTGACGCTCGTCGCCGCAGTGTGCTGGTCCGTCTACACGGCCTTCGGCGCACCGATCCTGCGCCGCCACTCACCCCTGCGGACCACCACCTGGGCAATGGTCGGCGGCGCGATCGTGCTGGCCGCACCGGGGCTCGCGCAGGCCATCGGGGTCGAGTGGGCGACCGTCCAGCCTGACGCCTGGGCCGGCCTCGCCTTCTCCGCGCTCGTTCCGGCAGGCGTCGCGAACGTCGTGGTCTTCAGCGCGATCCGCCTCCTCGGCCCCACCCGCATCAGCGCCTACCAGTTCCTCGTGCCGTTCATCGCCGTGCTCCTGGGCGCGATGTTCCTGTCCGAGGCCGTGCGCGTCGAGCAGCTGATCGGCGGCGTGGTCATCGTGCTCGGCGTTGCGATCACCCGCTCGGATCGAATGACCGCCTTCGGGGGCTGGCTGCGGGAGCGACGACCCGACTGACGATTTTCTGCGGTCGAGCATGGCAACGATGGGACACTTCGCCATCTTCCGGGCATCTATCCGGCATGGTGCATGAGCTGACGATGACAGCGAGCATTCCCGCGAGGACCGTCGCGGACGCGGCAGCCGGCGATGCCGATGCGCTGGCCCGGATTGTCGGCGCCCACCACGACGACATGGCGCGGGTTGCGTACGTGATCTGCGGCGATCAGGACATGGCTCAGGACGCGGTGCAGTCTGCGTGGCCGATCGCCTGGCGCAAGCTGGGAACGCTGAAGGACCCCGCGAGCCTGCGTCCGTGGCTGATGGCCATCGCCGCGAACGCGGCGCGGCAGCTCATACGGAGCCGGCGCCGGTACGTGGTCGTGCCGCTGGACATGGAGGACATGGGGACGGGGACCGGGGACCCAGCTGCCAATCCCGGGGTGACCGACCTCGGCGTCGCGCTGAGTCGCCTGACGCCGGAGGAGCGTGCCCTTCTCGCCCTCCGGCATGTCGCCGGATTTGATGCGACCGAGATCGGTCACGCCCTCGGGATGTCGGCTTCTGGAGTCAGATCACGCCTCGCACGCCTGCTCGGCCGCCTCCGGGAGGAGCTGGATCATGGCTGACCACGTATTCGAAGCGCGTCTCGACCAGCTGTTCCGCGACTACGCTGAGGAGGGGGTCCGCCCGATCGATCGGCACGCCATCGCGCACGCACTTGTCACCACGCAACCGCGCGGCTTCGGGGCGCGGGCGCGGCTGGCGGGTCCGTGGCGCCTGCTCCTCGCGGCGGCACTCAGCATCGCGCTGATCGGTGCCGGGCTGGCGCTCGTCGGTGATCGCTCCGTCCAGCCCCCGCCGCCGGCCACGCTGACCCCGACATCGAGCGGAATCCTTCGCCCAGGGGGCACGATCATCGTTCAGGTCGACACACCCGCAGGGTCCGAAGTTCGAGCCTACGCCCCGGACGGGATGTGGACCGTGCTCGCGATAAGCCTGCACGGCCGGAGCTGCCCGACGTTCTCGCCGGACGGCCGCTCATTGGCGTACCTGGCCGCCTTCGCGGGCCAGGATCGGGATGCGCTGTACATCGCGAACTCCGATGGCGGTGAGCCGCGCGTCGTGTGGCACGGCCAGCGGAACTTGCAGACCTCCAACCAGGTCATCTGGTCGCCGAACAGCCGGTTCGTCACCGCCACGCAACTCCTGTCAAGTGGTTCGCCGCCGTCGGGCCAGTTCGTTATCGGCGACCGCCAGGACGGGTCGTCGCGTGCCTTCGATGGAGGCGGCGGGGAGCTGCCGGGGGGCTTTGCCTGGTCCCCGGACGGGGAGGAGTTCGCGGTCGTCGCACGAGTCGCCGACGCCACGCGGGCGATCGACATCCTGAGCCGAGATGGGAGCGCATCGCGCCGCGTAGTCACGGCCCAGAACCTCTGGTCGGCTGCGTGGGCCCCCGATGGTCGGACGATCGCCTACACGGCGACAGCAGCCGCAGGGGCCCAGGAGGTATCGGAGCTATGGCTCCTGGATCTCGACGGCTCACTCCCACGCCGAATCGATGGCCTGAGCGCCGTTCAGTTTGGTGGGCTCGCCTGGTCGCCAGACGGACGCTACCTCGCGGCGCTGACCCAGCCGAAGACTGGTCCTGCTGTTGCGGTCATCCTCGATCGCGGGGCTAAGGAATTCGGCCGAATCGAATTCGCATCGAGCGGGAATCTCTTCATGACATGGTCGCCAGATGCCAGCGCGATCCTTTTCTCGACCGGTGGAGACCAAGCCGGCATCGGCCCGACGATTTACCCAATCGACGGAGGGCCAAGCTGGACCATTGCGCTCCCATCGGCCAGCTACTACACGCAGTGCCCGCTCGCATGGCAGGCGGCAGGACGTGGATAAGGCGCGGCCCCGATCACTTCCTCCGGCGACGGCCCCTAACCTGATGTGTGCATAGTATGATATGCGCATGCACTCTGAGCGCACCCAGGTTCTCCTGTCACCCGAGCAACGCTCCCGTCTCGAGCGAATCGCCACCCGCGAGAACCGCTCGATGGGCGCGGTCATCCGCGACGCGATTGATGCATACACGATCTCGCGGATCCGCTCCCGCGACGAAGCGCTCCAGGTTCTGTTCAGCCAGAACGCCCCGGTTGCCGACTGGGAGGTAATGAAGGCCGAGATCGAACGGGGGGCGCTCGGCAGCAAGGATTACGGGTTGTCGGAGTGACGGCCTTCGTCGATACAGCTGTGATCATGTACGCGGCCGGGTCGGATCACCCGCTGAGGGAGCCGTGCCAGCGCGTCCTCGCCCGCGTCGCAGCTGGCGAACTCGATGCCGTGGTTTCGGTAGAGGTGATCCAGGAGATCATCCATCGGTTCATGGCAATCCGGCGATCGGCGCAGGGCGCCACCATCGCCGGCGCCACGATGGACCTGTTCGCCCCGGTGCTGCCCGTCACGCACGCCACGATGCGACGGTTGCCCGAGCTCATGTCGAGACGTTCCAGCCTGGCGGCCCGCGATGTCGTGCATGTGGCCACCTGCCAGCAGGAGGGCATCGAGGCGGTCATCAGCCCCGATCGGGGCTTCGACGGATTCGCCGGGATTCGGCGCATCGATCCCATGGACGCCGCACGAACCTGATTTCGGCAGGACCCGGCCACATACGCATACGAGCGACTGGTTCGTGCTGCTGCACCCCGCCTTTCCGCGCGCGCGACCGGAGCGATCCAGGGACGGCCTGGAACGCAGCGTGGCTCTACCGCGTCCTCGCCCTCGATCTCGTCGAGGTCCCCGTCGAGGGCGGAATGCTCGGAATCATCGGGCCGAGTCTGTTCCGAGACGCCTCCATTGCGTGGAGCATGGACAGCCAGGCGCTTGTCGTTGAAGCGATTACTCCCCGCACGGACAGACACCTCATGGTCGTGCCCGCGTGACCGATCCAACGATGTTCGCGGGTTATCCGGACTGGTCGCCCGACGGCGCTCGGATCGTCGTATCGACCTACGACCTTGGCTACCGCGACGCGGGCGCATTCGAGGACACCTCGCCGCCGTCCGATCTCTACACGATCTCCCCGGATGGCTCTGGCCTCGTGCAGCTCACGCACAACACCAGCGGATCCAGGTTGATTCGGAACGGGACTGCAAGCGGGCCACTCTCGACGCAGCCGACATGGAGCCCGGACGGCCGGTCCGTGATCTTCGTCCACGTTGACGGCCTGACCTGGCCGGGGTGGCAGATCGCGAGCGTCCGACCGGATGTGACGGGTCTCGCCCCGGCGCCCGTCCCCAACCCCTTCCTTGGGACGCATCCCCGCCTGCGGCCCACCCCATAGCAGCTGCTGGCTCGATGACGGCACGCGCCGTGCGGTTCCGGCACGCTGGTCCACTCATTCGCGGTCGACGCGCTTGAGCATCATCACGTTGGTCTCGTCGTAGCCAGCGTTCAGGTACAGCTTGCGCGCGCCGGTGTTGCTGCCGAAGACGTGGAGCATCACGCCGATGCAGGCGTTCGCTCGCGCGTGGTCCTCGACCTCAACGAGCGCCGCCTGCGCGTGGCCCTTCCGACGATGCCCGGGGTCGACCGCGATGTCGTAGATGAACACGACCCGCCCGACTGGGCGATCCTCGATGGTGAACCAGACGTAGCCGACGGCCTCGCCGGCGTCGTCGATCATCGACCGGATCTCGTGGCCCGGCGTCTGGAGCCCGTTCGGGAGCAGCGCATCGAACTCGCCCTTCGAGCGGTCGAGGGAGCCCTCCTCGGCGTAGTTGCCCGAGGCAACCTTCTCGGCCGCGTACTCGATGATCGTCGCTTCGAGCCAAGTCTCGTAGCGCGCCTGGGTCATCGGCTCGAGCCGAATCATCGTGCCTCCGTGCTGGATCCTCATGATCGAGTGGCCCGCGGCTTGAGGGCTTCCCCCGAGCCACATTGAAAGTCTGATCGCTCGCGGGCCTCTGGTACGGTGGATGCCCCGTCGGGGCGTTGCTCAGAGGATCGCAATCGGTGGATCGCGAGCTGGTCGAGCGGGCCCGAAACGGCGATCGGGACGCCTACGAGGCACTGGCGCGCGCGTCCGCGTCGCGTCTCTACGCCACCGCGTACCGCATCGTCCACGATGGCGATCTTGCCGACGAGGCCGTCCAGCAGACGCTCGTCCAGATATGGCGCGAGCTGCCCAGCCTCCGAGACCCGGACCGCTTCGCCGCCTGGACCTACCGCCTGGTCGTGCGCTACTGCCTGCTTGATGCGCGGCGGGCACGTCGGACCGGGATCCGTGAGATCCGCATCGACGAGAGCACGCCCGCGCGCTCCGACGCCTTCGCCGACGCCGACATCCGCGACCAGTTGAATCGGGCCCTCGCGAAGCTATCGCTCGAACACCGGACGGTCATCGTCCTGCACCACTACTCGGGGCTCTCGCTCGGCGAGATCGCCGAAATCCTGAGCGTGCCGTACGGCACCGTCGGCTCTCGGCTCCACCACGCGACCCGCGCCCTGCGCGCAGCCGTCGCCGCCGGCGATCGATCAACGGCGTTGGGAGGGCAGCCCGCATGAGCGCAACGTTCGACTTCGAGCGCAAGCTCGCCGAGGCGCTCGAGTACGCGGGGCCTTCTGTGGCGCCACGGCCCATCGTCGATGCGGCGCTCGCCCAGGCCAGCTCGATCCGGCAGCGCCGGCCGATGGTTTCGCTCCTCGATCGGCGCACCTGGCCGGCGGGCAGGTTCTCGCTGGGCAATCCGGCGACGGCTCGACTCGCGCTTCTCGGACTCGTGGCGCTGCTCACAGTCGCACTCGTGGCAACCGCGATCGGCATCGGCAGCCAGCTGCTTCCCAAGCCCGCCGTGTGGCTTTCCACCGGCGCCCTTTCCCAACCGCATGACGACTCCGCGACGCTGACCCTGCTCGCCGACGGCCGAGTGCTCGCGACGGGTGGCATCAACGAAGTCTCGACAGCCGCCGCCGAGGTGTACGACCCGAGCACGGGCATCTGGACCGTCGTCGACGACATGCTCTCTGCCCGAAATCGTCCATCCGCAACGCTGTTGCCGAACGGGCTCGTACTCATCGCGGGGGGCGCCGTCCTGCCGTCCGCCGAGCTTTTCGATCCGGCGACCGGTGGCTGGACCGCGACTGGCAGCATGAACGTACCTCGCAGCCAGCACGCCGCCATCCTGATGCCGAGCGGCGAGGTTCTCGTGGCCGGCGGAACGACCGGCGAGCCCGCGCCACGCACGGCGGAGCTCTACGACCCGATCACCGAGACCTGGACGGCCACAGGAGTCATGACCACGTGGCGGGCTTCGCCCACCATCACTCTCCTTCAGGACGGCACCGTCCTCGTGGCCGGGGGATACGGCAACGGCGTTCCCCTGCGAACGGCCGAGGTCTATGACCCGGTAACGGAGCTGTGGAGGCAGACGAGCGGCGACATGATGGAGGACCGCGTCGACGACCACACGGCCACGCTTCTGCCGGATGGGATGGTGCTTGTCGCCGGCGGTGAACGAGGGTCGGCCGAGCTCTACGACCCGGCACTGCAAGCGTTCACGACCATCGCGCCGATGCTCGAGATCCAGCGCTGGGCGACCGCGACCCTGTTGCCGGACGGCAAGGTCCTGGTGGCGGGAGGCGGCCTGAACGAGACAACGGGGGTCACTGCCGTCGAGCGGTACGACCCGGCGACCGGGTCGTGGACGGCAGTGGCGCGGCTCGTCGAGGCGCGCGCGGGCGCGAAGGCAGTGTTGCTTCGCGACGGCTCCGTCCTGATCGTCGGCGGTATCGGGGTTGGCGGTCCGCTCGCGTCAGTCGAGCGGTATGGAGGGGACCGGTAGGTCCACTCGGCGGGATTGAAAATCCCGGCGCCGGCGGGCCTCTCATCTCCGCGGAACCAGCCACCTGCCTCAGGCGGCCCGCGACGTAGCCGGAGCGTTTTGCCGGAGCCAAGGAGTGGAACGATGAAGCTGCCAGCGCTCGGCGTCGTTGTGGTCCTCGTTGCTGGCGCCTGCGGGTCGACGGCAACGCCATCGAGCTCGGGTGTGGCGTCCGTGCCCACTACCTCTCCAACGTTGACGTCGGCGCCAAGCGTGGGTCCCACGCCCGCCGGCCTGCCGCCGGACGGCACATGGCAGGTCGAGTTGACCGTGGCAGAGCTCGTGGCGGCTGGATTGCCGCCGGACGTCACGCCTCCCGGCACCTACACGTGGACGTTCGAGGATGGTCGAGCCACCCTCGAGTTTCTGGGGGACGACGGGAGCAAGGCCTACTGCGAGGCGGACATGGTCCTGTTGGCCGGTGCCAACGTCCGACTGGACTACGACCCCGCGGGCGGCGACTGCGGTGCCGAGGTCGATCTCATCAGCTGGACCCGCGCGGCGGACGGCCTTCACTTCAGGGTCATGTCCAGTACAGCGCCGCTCGAGCAGCAGCGGGCATACATGGAGACAAAGCCATGGCAGCCGGCCGCGCCCGTGGTGTCGACGGTGACGCCAGGCTTCGTGGACGTGGGCGGACGCAAGCTGTTCATGGAGTGCCGCGGATCGGGCAGCCCGACCGTCGTGCTTCTGGCGGGCACGAACGTTCCCAGAATCGGAATGAGGGGCATCGCCGATGCGCTGCTGTCCTCAGGGTCCGTCCGAGTGTGCGACTACGACCGGGCAGGCGAAGGTCGCAGCGACCCCGCGCCCGAACCGCACGACGATCTCGATGTCGTCGACGATCTGGCAGCGCTGCTCGCGGCGGCGCACATCCCGGCCCCGTACGTTCTCGTCGGACATTCACTCGGAGGCGACCAGACCTGGCTCTACGCCGATCGTCATCCCGAGGGTGTCGGCGGCTTCATGATCATGAATGCAGGCGCCTTCGAGTACGACTGGGACGCACTCCACGATGTCTGGTCGCAGGCCGAGATCGACGAGGAACGCGCGTACTCCGAAGGTGGATTGGGCTCCGTGAAGCAGGCTGCGACCCCGCCCGACGGCATGCCCTACGTGGTCATGATGTCGACGGTCGCGCAGTGCTTCAGCACGACCGACGTCTGCGGACGCATCTATCCGCGCTACGAGGCCTGGGCGCAGGAGCTCGCCAGTCGAACCGGCAGCGGACGCTTCGTGTCGATCGAGGCGGGCCACGAGATCTACGTGACAGAGCTCGACCGCGTGGTCGAAGAGATCGAGTCGTTGCTGCGCGAGGTCCGCTCGCCGTAGCCGCTGTCTCGAACGCGAGCATCGCTCACGACGCTCCACCAACAATTCGCCCAATCGCGACGCCATACGATGCTGGCGATGAACGTCGACACCTTTCGTTCTAGCGCGCTGGCCGTCATCGTCGCCGCGGCTTCGGCTGGCTGCGGCGGTCCGGCGTCGCCCGCGCCGTCGCTCGCGCCGCCTGTGCTCCCGTCGGCGACCCAGTCACCTGCCGCGTCGGCCGGGCCGACCGGCGACGTGGTCCGCGAAGACGGGCTGCTCGTCGGACATTTCGACGTAAACGGGGTCCAGCTGTGGCTCGAATGTCACGGGACCGGATCGCCGACGGTCGTCTTCGACTCCGGCTTGGGCACCGAGAGTTCGAACTGGCAGGGCATCGTCGCCGCGCTTGCACCAACGACGCGAGCGTGCCGCTACGACCGCACCGGGCTCGGCCACAGTCGCGTCGTATCGTCGACCGAGCCGATCAGCGTGGGCGGCGCCGCCGATCAGCTGCGGGCGCTCCTCGAGTTCGCCGACGTTGAGGGGCCCGTACATCCCGGTCGGCTGGTCGTACGGCGGGATGATCGCCCGCACCTCCGCGTCCAGGAACGCCCAGGACATTGCCGGCCTCGTGCTGGTCGATGCATCACACGAGGCCCAGTTCTCGGATCCGTTCTGGCTCGAAGCCCAGTCCGAATGGCGCGACGGACCCTTCATGGTTGACCTCGACGCGAGCCGGGCCGAGTTGCTCGCCGCGACCGATCTCGGAGCCATTCCGACGATCGTCCTCACGAACGGCATCGCCACCGGAGAATTCGCCGAGCGGTGGGCCGCGCTCCAGGCTGCCCTCGCGGGAATGTCGTCGGAGAGCCTGCACATGATCGCGATCGACGCGGGCCACGACATCAACACCGACAATCCGGCCCTCGTTCGGGCGGCCGTGGAGGCCGTTATCGCTGCCTCCCGCACCGGCACGCCGCTGGGCTCCTGCGACGCGCGCTTCACGACGGTAGGCGCCGAATGCCTCGACAGCATCGGTGCGGACACGAGCCTGATCGAGGCCGCTCAGTTGCCCTGAATCGGGTTTTTCGGTAGCATTCGAAAAACCCCCGGAGGCGCAAACCTATGTCGAAGTATGTCTTCGTGACCGGCGGGGTCACCTCTTCGCTCGGGAAGGGGATCACCGCCGCGAGCATCGGGCGGCTCCTCAAGGCCCGCGGCCTTCGGGTCTCCATCCTCAAGCTGGATCCGTACATCAACGTGGATCCGGGCACGATGAGCCCGTACCAGCACGGCGAGGTCTTCGTTACCGACGACGGGGCGGAGACGGACCTGGACCTGGGCCACTACGAACGGTTTATCGACGAGAACCTGACCCAGCTCTCCAACGTGACCACGGGCCGCATCTACCAGGCCGTGATCGCCAAGGAGCGCCGCGGGGACTACCTCGGCGGCACCGTCCAGGTCATCCCGCACATCACCAACGAGATCAAGGAGCGGATCACGCGCGTGGCGCGCGACGGCTCGCCGGACGTCGTGATCGTCGAGGTCGGCGGCACGGTCGGCGACATCGAGAGCCTGCCGTTCCTCGAGGCCATCCGCCAGATGCGCAAGGACGTCGGGCGCGCGAACGTGCTGTACGTGCACGTGACGCTGCTGCCGTCACTGTCGGCGACCGGCGAGCTCAAGACCAAGCCCACCCAGCACTCCGTCAAGGAGCTCCGTGGGATCGGCATCCAGCCTGACGTGATCGTCCTCCGGTCTGACAGCGAGGTCCCGGACGAGATTCGCGAGAAGATCGCGTTGTTCACGGACGTCGACATCGATGCCGTCATCCCGGCGCCCACCGCCTCCACGATCTACGAGGTCCCCCTCCAGTTCGAGGCCTTTGGCCTGGGCCGGCTCGTGGTGCGCGAGCTGTCGCTCGGCGATCCGGAGGCGGAGCCGGACCTCACGACCTGGCGTGCGCTCGTCGCCCGCATCAAGAGCGACAAGCCAGCCCTGGAGATCGCGCTCGTCGGCAAGTACATCGAGCTGCCGGACGCCTACCTCTCGGTGACCGAGGCGCTCAAGCACGCCGGCTGGAAGCACGGCGTGGACGTGAAGATTCGCTGGGTGGATTCGGAAGCCCTCTCCAAGGAGACTCTGCACGCCGCCCTGGATGGCGCCGCGGGGGTAGTCGTGCCGGGCGGGTTCGGCCATCGGGGCATCGAGGGCAAGGTCCTCGCCGCCCACTTCGCCCGCGACCACAAGGTGCCGTACCTCGGCCTGTGCCTTGGCCTCCAGTGCGCGGTGATCGAGTTCGCGCGGGAGGTCGTTGGATCCAAGGACGTCAACTCAACCGAGTTCGACATGTTCACCACCAACCCCGTCATCGACTTCATGCCGGACCAGCGCGAGCTTGAGGACAAGGGCGGCACGATGCGCCTGGGGCTGTATCCCGCGAAGCTGACCCCCGGCTCCAAGGCCGCCGAGGCGTACGGGCAGGAGGTCATTTACGAGCGGCATCGCCACCGTTTCGAGGTGAACAACCAGTTCCGGCCGATGCTCGAGGAGGCTGGCATGATCCTGTCCGGCCAGTCGCCGGACGGTCGGCTCGTGGAGATCGTTGAGCTTCGCGATCACCCGTGGTTCGTCGCGAGCCAGTTCCACCCGGAGTTCAAGAGCCGCCCGGAGCGCCCACACCCACTCTTCGACGGCTTCATCGGCGCCTCGCTCGGGACCGTCCCTGAGCGCCACCGCGAGAAGTCGGCCGTGCCTATCGAGGCAGTCCCGGTCGAATCCGAGCAGGCACCTGAGTCGTCCCCGATCGCCTGAATCGCCGTGACGGCATGCCGCCCGACGCGTACCGTTCGCGTCGAGGAGGGATCCATGCGTCGCACCAACCTGAGCCTGTACTACCTCGCCGGGTACCTCGTGCCCGCCGGGCTGTTGCTGCTGTTCGTCCCCGAGTTCGCGACGAAGCTGCTCATGTCGAACCAGACGTACGACTACGCGCCGTTCCGGCTGGCCGGCGTCCTCCTGCTCGTCCTCGGGATCCTGATCGTCCAGATCATTCGCCACAAGCTGTCCATGCTCTACGGCACGACGTTGTTTGCGCGTGCCCTTATCAGCGCCACCCTGCTCTGGCTGTTCGCCATGACAGGGGATCCGTTTTTCGCAGTAATCCTCGTCGTCGTGCTGATCGGTGTCACGTTAACGGGCGTCAGCTACCTGCTGGACCGCCGTGACAGGGCTCAGGGCTAGAATCAGGTCACCGTCGCCGGCCCAACCTCGCCGCGCACGACCGCCCGGGAGTCCAGACCCATGAAGCTCTTCCTCGACACCGCCGACATCGAAGAGATCCGCACCGTCCATTCGTGGGGCGTGCTTGATGGCGTGACCACGAACCCGACCCTCTTCGCCAAGACAACCGGCATGAGCTACGACGAGGTCCTCAAGCTCATCTGCGGAATCACCAGCGGGCCCGTCTCGGCGGAGGTCGTCGCCGACGACGTCGAGGGCATGCTCAAGGAGGGCCGGCACTTCGCCAAGCTGGCCGACAACATCTACGTCAAGGTGCCGATGTCGGAGAACGGCCTCGCAGCGATGAACCGCTTCCGCGCCGATGGCATCAAGACCAACTGCACGCTGATCTTCACCGCGAACCAGGGGCTGCTCGCCGCGAAGGCGGGCGCCTCGCTGCTCTCGCCGTTCGTCGGGCGGGTCGATGACATCAACGAGGACGGCATGCAGGTCATCCGCGAGCTGGCGGAGATCATCCGGTTCTTCGAGCTGGACTCGGAAGTCCTGACCGCGTCGGTACGCCACCCGCGCCACGTCACCGAAGCCGCGCTCAACGGCTCGCACATCGCCACGCTGCCGTTCAAGGTCTTCCAGCAGATGGTCCACCACCCGCTGACCGACAAGGGCATCGTGCAGTTCAAGAAGGACTGGGAGACCGCCCGCGCCGCGATGCCCAAGTAGGTCTGGGCCGCGGCCTTGGGCCTGCCACGTTGGTGGCGCGGCATAGGATTGCCGCCCGAAACTCGCCCGGATGCACGCCAACCGTTCATTTCTGGGCATTTCAACGCCATTTGCGCCCGTGGAAAGCCGTCCCTCCCGTGCGGCGCCGGGCGGAGCCCGGC
>JBDSZH010000082.1:0-20386 GCA_039925225.1 Candidatus Limnocylindrales bacterium
TCGTGGACGAGAGCTCAGCCACCCCGAATTGGGGCGGGTGCTGCTCGAGAAGTTCTCGAAGAAGGTCGAAGAGCACGGGGTCATCGAACGACAGCCGGTGCTCGAGGGCAAGTCGATGTTCATCGTCTTGGCCTCGACACACAAGCCGAAGGTCGTTGAGCCGGTCGCGAGGCCGCATCGTGCGGACGAGGACGGGGATGACCACGGTGGCGAGCCGGCGGTGACGCCGGAAGCGACAGAACCGGCCGCAGCGGCGGAACCGGCGGCAGCGGTGAAAACCGCCGTCGTGGCGAAAGTGGCAGCAGCGGCACCCGCCGCGGTAGCCGAACCGACCGCCGCGGTTGAACCAGCCGCAGAGTCGGCTCCGGTCGCCGAGGCTGAACCAGCCGAAGCGACACCGACCGAACCGAAACCGGCGACGAAGGCGACGAAGGCGAGAAACGGAGCGGAGACGGCGCAGGCCGCCCTGCCGACAACGGGAGACTGACGCGACGATGCCGAAGATGAAGAGCCACAAGGCGGCCCAGAAGCGCATCGGCGTGACCGGGAGCGGCAAGGTCATGCGCGTGAACGCGTGGCGCGGCCATCACCTGGAGATCAAGTCGTCGCGGCGCACCCGCCGGTATGCCGGCGTATCGATGATGGACAAGACCCACGCCAAGCAGGTCAAGCGCCTGCTGCCGTACCTCTAGGAGCGCGAGAAGCCCAATGGCACGAGTCAAGCGCGGCGTCACCGCGCACGCCCGTCACAAGCGCCTCCTGCAGGACGCCGAAGGCCGGAAGGGAACCCGTTCGCGGCTGATCAAGCCGGCGCGCGAGGCCCTGCTGCACGCCCTCGCCTACGCGACCAGCGACCGGAAGCAGCGCAAGCGCGACATGCGCGGCCTGTGGATCGTGCGCATCAACGCGGCCGTCCGGAACCACGGCTGGACCTATGGCCGGTTCATCGAGGGCCTGAAGAAGGCGGACATCCAGATCGATCGCAAGATCCTTGCGGACCTCGCCGTGCGCGACGCCGGCACGTTTACGAAGATCGTCGAGGCGGCAAAGGGCAGCTGACACCAGCTCCCGGAAACCGGCTCGACGAAGCCCTCGACATCCTCGGATGATCGGGGGCTCGTGATTCATGGAGGGCATCGACACGACGCTTGATCTCAATCCCGGTTTGATGCGGCGCCCGGTCCAGCGTTCGGTCCAGCGTTCGGTCCAGCGTTCAGTCCAGCGTTCAGTCCAGCGTTCAGTCCAGCGTTCGGTCCAGCGTTCAGTCCAGCGTTCGGTCCCGGTTTTGATGCAGCGAATTTCATCAATTCCCGCCGTTGGAAGGCCACGGCCGACGCCGCGCCGTTCGCGACGCGCCGACATACCCTTGCACGCATGAACCTGGACGACCTCAAGGGCGATCTCGCGGCGCTCGCGGCAGAGGCCGCAGCGGCACTCGCGGCGGCGCCGGACGTCGCTGCCGTGGAGGCGCTGGAGCTCGATGTCCTGGGCAAGAAGGGTCGGCTCACGGGCGTCCTTCGCGGCATCGGGGCGCTGCCCGTCGACGATCGACCCAAGGTCGGCGCGATCGCTAACCAGGTCCGTGCATCCATTGAGGTCGCGATCGCGGAGCGGCGTGCCACCCTCGGGTCATCCGAGCTGGACGCGCGCCTGCGCGCCGAGACGATCGATGTCACCACCCCCGGCCGTCCGATCCGTCGCGGCTCGCTGCACCCCAGCATCGAATCCATGACGGAGATCGCCAGGATCTTCGGCCAGTTCGGCTTCGTGACCTACGAGACGCCGGAGATCGAGACCGACGAGTACAACTTCCAGGACCTCAACATCCCGCAGGACCACCAGGCCCGCGACCTGTGGGACACGCTGTATGTGGACATTCCCGGCCGGCTCCTGCGGACCCACACGTCACCCGGCCAGATCCACGTGATGCGCGCGGTGAAGCCGCCGATCCGGGCGATTCTGCCGGGACGCTGCTTCCGCTACGAGGCGATCGACGCCTCCCACGGGACGGAGTTCTTCCAGGTGGAGGGCCTGATGATCGACGAGGGGACCACCCTCGGCGACCTTCGCGGTCTCCTCGACGAGTTTGCCCACGCGATGTTCGGTGCCGGCAAGAAGACGCGGTTTCGCCCGGGCTACTACCCGTTCACGGAGCCATCGGTGGCGTTCGACGTGGAGTGCCTCGTGTGCGGCGGTCCCGGCTGTCCCGCCTGCGGCCGGAGCGGCTGGATGACCATCCTGGGCGCCGGGATGGTCCATCCGGTAGTGCTCCGCAATTGCGGCCTGGACCCGGAGCGGTACCAGGGGTTCGCGTTCGGGATGGGTCCGGAGCGGATCGCCATGCTCCGCCACAGGATCAACGACATCCGGCTGTTCCTCGAGAACGACGTGCGCTTCCTGGGCCAGTTCCGATGAGCACCGTTCGATGAAGGTCCCGCTGTCGTGGCTGCGCGAGCTGGTCGCGTTCGATCTCACCCCGGAACAGTTAGCCGAGCGGCTGACGCTGCTGGGCATGGAGGTCAAGGGCATCGACCGGCGGGGGACCGACTGGGCGAACGTCGTCGTCGGTGAGCTGCTCGCCGTGGAGAAGCACCCACGCGCGGATCGGCTCTCGTTGACGCGGGTGACCACGGGGTCAGGCGAGCCGCTGGAGATCGTCTGCGGCGCGACGAACATCGCGGTGGGGCAGCGCGTGCCGGTCGCGCTCCCGGGCGCGGTCCTCCCGGGCAACCGGCGCATCGAGCGCACCGAGAAGATGGGCGTCGTCAGCAACGGCATGCTCTGTTCGGGCGATGAGCTGGGACTCACCGGGGACGCAGACGGGATCCTGATTCTCGCTCCCGAGACACCCCTTGGCGCCAGGCTCGCGGACCTGTATGGCGACGTCGTCCTGGACGTGGACGTCAAGCCGAACCGTGGCGACGCACTGTCGATCGTGGGCATCGCTCGCGAGGTCGCGGCGGTTGCCGGCGCACGCGTCGAGCTGCCACCGACCAGTCTCGACGAACGTGGCCCGGCTGTGGCTGACCGGCTTGCCGTCACGGTCGAGGATGCGGCATTGTGCCCGCGCTTCGTCGGGCGCTGGATCGACGGCGTGCAGGTCCGGCCGTCGCCGGACTGGGTCCAGATGCGCCTCCTCGCGGCCGGCATCCGGCCGATCTCGAACGTCGTGGACGTCTCCAACTACGTGATGGTGGAGCTCGGCAAGCCGATCCACACCTTCGATGCCGGCGCCGTGGCGCGCGACGCTCAGGGCCGGGCGGGCATCAACGTTCGCCTCGCCGGGGCAGGGGAGCGGCTGGAGACCCTGGACCACGTGGACCGGGCGCTCGACGCCGAGACCCTGCTCATCGCCGACGCGCACGGACCGCTCGGCATCGCAGGCGTCATGGGCGGGGCATCCTCGGAGGTCTCCGAAAAGACGCGGGACGTGATCGTGGAGTCGGCGATCTTCGATCCCGTGAGCATCCGTCGCACGGCATTCCGCTACGCGCTCCGCTCTGAGGCGAGCCTGCGCTTCGAGAAGGGGCAGGAGTTCCGCCTCGCGCGCCTCGGCGCGGATCGCGCGACCCGCCTCATCGCCGAGTGGGCGGGTGGCACGGTCGCGCATGGCGCCGTGGACACGCACCCTCAGGAGCCCGAGGCGCGCAAAGTGGCGTTCCGACCCGCCCGCGTGGATCGGCTGCTGGGCACGTCGCTCGGCGCCGACGCGCAGCGCGAGGTCCTGAGGCGGGTGGGCATCGAGACGCAGGTGCCCGAAGGCGAGACTAACGTCCTCGTTGCCGGCGGCGAGGCGCCGCTGTCCGTCACGACGGCCGCGGGTTCAACGATCGTGGCGACCGTGCCCACGTGGCGCCGCGACATCGACGTGGAGGCCGACCTGGCCGAGGAGATCGCCCGCGTCCACGGCTACGAGAAGGTCCCACCAAGGCTGCCCCCAACCGAGATGCCGGGCTGGCGCGAGACGCCCCTCGCCGCACGCGACGCGATCCGCGAGGCGCTCGCGGGGGCCGGCATGACCGAGGCGGTGACGTACGCGCTGGTCTCGCCCCGGATGATCGAGGCATTCCGCTGGTCGTTCGAGGACCGCCCTGCGGTCGGCGAGGCGCCGGCCCAGGGCCGCCCCGTCACCGTCACCAATCCGCTTTCGATGGACCACTCGCTGCTGCGTCAATCGATCGTGGGCAGCCTCATCGAGGTCGTCGATACCAACGCCCGGCGTGGTCAGGGCGACGTGGCCGTCTTCGAGATCGGCAGGGGTTACGGCGGCGAGACCGACGGCTCGTACGAGTGGTGGCGCCTCGGGCTGGCGTTGACCGGCGCCTTCGAGATCGCGGCGTGGAACCGTCCCCGGCGCGACGCGGACCTCGACGACGCGAAGGGCGCGATCGAGCTGCTCGCGCAGCTGCTCGGCGCCAGCGCGCCGTCATACCGGCCCTTGACCGACGAGCCGATCCTGCACCCGGGCCGGAGCGCGAGCGTCGAGTCCCGGCGCGCGAATGGTGATCTCGCGATCGCCGGCGTCGTGGGCGAGCTGCACCCACGGCTGGCCGAGTCACTCGACCTCCGGGCGCGCCGGGTGATCGTCGCCGAGCTCTCCGTCACCGGACTCACCGAGGGCAGCCTCGCGGTCGTCAGCTCCGTGCCGCCACCGCGCTTCCAGCCGATCGAACGAGACCTCACGGTGGATGTTCCGGATTCGGTGAATGCGGCCGAGACCGCTGGGCACCTGAGCAAGTCAGCCGGTCCGCTCCTCCAGGACGCCGCGCTCGTGGGTACGTATCGAGGCCACCCGCTGGGCCCCGACGAGCGCAGCCTGACGTTCCGCCTTCGGTTCGGTACGCCGGACCGCGCGCTGTCGGAGACGGAGGTCGACACGGCCATCGGTACGATCAGCGCGGCGTTAGTGGCCAACGTGGGAGCAGGAATCCGCTCCTGAGCCTGCTACAGTCCCGCCGTGGAAAACATCCAGCCCTTCGACCTGGTGATTTTTCTCGGGCTGCTGGCGATGTTCGTCGTAGGCTACGCGCAGGGGGTCATCCGCCGGCTCCTCGGCATCGGGGCGATCATCTTCTCCCTGATCCTGGGTGCACAGCTGCGCCAGCCGGCAGGGTCGTATCTGGCCAATCAGTGGACGACGATCGCGCCCGAGTACAGCTACATGGTTGGCTTCGGTGCCGTCTTCGTGGCCGCGGCGGTGACGCTCAGCATCGGCATCCAGATCATGTACCGGCCCGCGCCGCTGTTCAACAAGTACCCCGTGCTGGACGAGATCCTCGGCGGCCTGCTCGGCGTCCTCCAGGGCTTCATCATCCTGATCGCGATCCTGATCATTACGGACCCGTACTACACCCAGGACGCATTCAAGGAGCGCAGCGGGCTTGGCGAGTTCGGACTCCTGCGCAGCCTGCACACGTGGCTGGATCCGACGCTCGTCGCCCAGATCCTGCGGGACAACGTGATCCCGCCCCTGCTGGGCATCATCGGAGTGCTCTTCCCGCTCGACGTCCGTCAGACATTCGCGAACGCCCTGTACGGGCCGCTCGCGCGCCGCTGATCGGTCGGGGTTCGCCCGAGACGTTCGGGCGCGAGATTCTCGCCGGACCCACCCTCGCCGCCGCGCGCGCGCTGATCGGTGCCCACCTCGTCCGCGAGGCCACGGCGGAACGCGGCGCAGATCGCCGGGTGGGCCGGATCGTCGAGGTCGAGGCGTACATCGGCGAGGACGACCAGGCATCCCACGCGCGGTTCGGCCGCACGGCACGGAACGCCGTCATGTTCGGGGCTCCCGGGATCGCCTACGTGTACCTTGTCTACGGGATGCACGAGTGCCTGAACGTGGTCACGGAGCCCGACGGCCGCGCCGCCGCCGTGCTCATCCGCGCGGTCGAGCCGGTGGCGGGCGTGTCCGCGATGCGCGATGCGCGGCTCGCACACGCCCTCCGCCTGGCCAGAACGGCCGAGGCCCGGTCGCGCGTGGAAGCAAGAATCGGCAGGCTCACGCCGGCGCGGCTCGCGGCGGGGCCCGGCCTGCTCACCGCGGCCTTCGACATCAGGCGGGAGCACACCGGCCTGGACCTCCTGGACCCGACGTCGCTGGTGCGGATCGAGCCGGGCGACGCCGGCGACCCACCCATCCGGATCGCCCAGACGGCGCGCATTGGTATCGGCTACGCCGCGGAACCGTGGCGCAGCCAACCCTGGCGCTTCGTCGCCGCCGATCGCATCCCCGCCTGACCTCGATGGATCCGCGTTCGATCGAGATCCTGGAGTTCCCGCTCGTCCGCGCCCGGTTGGCCGAGAAGACCTCGTTCGGCCCGAGCCGCCGTCTCGCCGAGCTGCTCGCACCAGAATCGGATCCTGTGCTCGTCGCCCGCGCGCTGGACGAGACAGACGAGGCCCGTGGGCTCGTCGAGGAACGCGCCGGCGTGGGCATCGCCGGAGCGCGCGACATCGGGCCTGCCATCGAGCGCTCGGCGCGCGGCGGCCGGCTGGACGCCCAGCAATTCCTCGACGTGTGGTCCACGCTCGACGCCACCGCAGGCCTGAAGCCGCACCTTGCCGACGCCCGCCGGCCGCTCCAGCGCGAGCTGGGTCGCCAGCTCCACCCGCTGCCGGCGATCACGTCCACCCTCGCGCGCTCATTCGACCCGGCCGGCGAGCTGCTGGACACCGCCTCGCCCCGTCTCGGCGGCCTGCGCGCCGCCGTCCGAGTTGCATTCGATCGGCTGCGCCGTCGGCTGGACTCGCTGGTCGCGTCGGAGCTCGGCAGCGCGCTACAGGAACCGATCATCACGCTCCGCAACGGTCGCTACGTCGTGCCCGTCCGCGCCGACGCAAAGAGCCGAGTCAAGGGGATCGTTCATGACGCGTCGGGCAGCGGCCAGACGCTGTTCATCGAGCCGCTGGTGGTCGTGGAGCTCGGCAACGCGTGGCGGGAAGCCCAGGTCGCGGAGCGCGAGGAGATCGAGCGCATCCTCGACGAACTCTCGGCGCTTGTCGGAGCGAATGCGGGACCGCTGCGCGAGACGCTCGGCGCGCTCGCCAGGTTCGATCTGTGGGCCGCCAAGGCGCAGCTCGCCGGCGAGATGGGCGCCTCTCGCGTAGAGACCGCGGCGCGGGCCGAGGTCGTTCTCCTATCCGCCCGCCACCCGGGCCTGACCGGGGGCGTCGTCCCGATCGATGTCCGGCTCGGCGACGGCTTCACCGCGCTCGTCGTGACCGGCCCGAATACAGGCGGCAAGACAGTGACGCTGCGCACGCTCGGGCTGCTCGCGCTCATGCACCAGGCAGGGCTCCACGTCCCGGCGGCGCCCGGGAGCCGCCTGCCGGTCTTCGGCGACGTGTTCGCGGACATCGGTGACGAGCAGTCGATCGCGCAGTCGCTGTCAACGTTCTCCGGCCATATGCGCTCCATCATCCGGATCGCCGCCGCCGCGGGTCCCGGGACGCTCGTGCTCCTCGACGAGCTTGGCGCCGGCACCGACCCAACGGAGGGCTCCGCACTCGCCCAGGCACTGCTGGACCACTTCATCAAGGCCGGCGCACTCGTTGCCGCCACGACCCACTACGCGGAGCTCAAGGCGTACGCCCACACCACGGCCGGCGCAATGAACGCCTCGGTCGAGTTCGATCTCGAGACGCTCAGCCCAACCTATCGCCTGAGCATCGGCCTTCCTGGCCGGTCGCAGGCGTTCGAGATCGCGTCGCGGCTGGGCTTGCCGGACACGCTGGTCACCGACGCGCGGTCGCGGTTGAGCGAGACCCAGCGAACCTTCGAAGCGACCCTCGCCCGCATCGCCGAGGTCGAGGGCGAGACGGCCGATTCAAAGGATCGGGCGCGCGAGGCAGAGCTGCGCGCGGGTGAAGCGCTTCGCGCCGCTGCGGACGAGCGACGGAAGGCCCAGCAATCGCGTGCCGACACCGAGCGTCGCGCCCGCGAGGAGGCCGAGCGCCTCGTCGGCGACCTCCGGTCGGAGCTCGAGACGGCGCGGGTCGCGCTGGAGCGGGGCCAGCTGACCTCGCCCGCAATCGACTCGGTGCTCGAGCGAGCGGAGGACCGCCTTGCCCGCGCGCCCGCGCCCGCGAAGACCCGCACGACGACTCTCACCGGGGCGACCGGAGGCGCCCAGGCCCCCGCCTGGAGCATCGGGGATGAGGCACGCAGCCGCTCCGGGGGCTGGCAGGGCCGGATCACGGAGCTCGACCGCTCCAAGCGCCGCGCGACGCTCGAGGCCGGCGCCCTGCGGATCAGCGTGGAGCTCGCGGACCTGGAGCCCGTCGACGCGGGCAGCGGCGCCTCGACCGGCGCCTCGTCAGACGCGTCCGGCGGCACGAACGCGGCCGAGGTGCGTCTCTCACGCTCTCGCAGCGTGCCCATGTCCCTGGATCTGCGGGGCGCGCGTGTGGAGGAGGCCCTCTCCGCGCTGGAGTCCTACCTGGAGGACGCGTCGCTCGCGGGTCTCGCCAAGGTGACCGTCATCCATGGGATGGGGACGGGGGCGTTGCGCGACGCGGTCAGGTCGGACGCGGCGGCGCACCCGCTGGTGAAGTCAGTGAGGCCAGGGGAGCGTGGCGAAGGAGGCGACGGAGTCACCGTCGTTGAAGTGGGCTAGCGCCGCCGCCTGATCGGCTTCAACCGACGCCCGAACAGCACCGCGAGCAGCGGTGCCAGGATCGGGAACAACGCGAGCGGCAGGAGTCCGATCGGCGCGATCGACCCGGCCGAGGGCAGGACGGTGGGCAACGGGATCAGCGACGGTGCGGGCGTCTTCGGGCCACCTGGCTTGGTGGGCTGCGGGCCGGTCGGGTTGGGCGTGTGCGGGTTGCCGTTGGTCTGTGTCGGCTCGGGTATGCACGGGACGATGATCGACGGCTCGGGCGTCGGCGGGCCGCCTCCGGGCGGACAGAAGGTCAACGCCTGGCAGACGTCGGTGGGCTTGAATGGGCCGCCCCACGTGGCCCCGAACGGGTGGAAGCTCAGGTTGTAGAAGTACATGGTTCGTGTCTTCTTCGGTCCGCCGGAGACGCCCGGGCCCCTGGCGGCGCGCTGCGCCCACTCCTGGGTGAACGGCTGCCACTTCGGGAAGCGCTCCTCGGCCTGACTGAAGTCGAGGAACGTCTTGGTCCGCATGGGCCCGGTGCAGCCGTCCTGCCACAGGAGGCCGGTCGCCTCGTCGATCTGGGCGGAGACGTGCAGGTTATCCTTGCGCGTGGGCTCGGTGCCCTTGATGAAGATCTCCTTGACCGTCTTCACCGTACCCGAGCCCGGGAGCAGTCCGCTGAACGCGTCGACGCTCACCTCGACGATTCCGCTGGGCTTCTTGAACTTGGCGATCGGAAGGTCCTGGCTGACCTCGGTCAGGATCCGGGACCAAGTCGGCGCCGACGATTCGAACGACAGGCGATGGAGGTTGGGTGTGCTATCGGAGTTGCCCATCCACACGCCGACGACGAGACCCTGGTCATCGGGGTCGTCCGGTGGCGCGAGCCAGCCGTACGCGAGGACGTCCTTGCGATCGTCCGTCGTACCGGTCTTGTACGCGGTCGGGCGCCGGACAGAGCCGTCAGCTGTCTTCTCGAGAATCTGCCAGCGACCCCAGATCGGGTTGATCGACTTGATGGTGTTGCCCTGGAGGATGTCGGTCATGATGTAGGAGGCCTGCTTGCTCACCACGCGCTTGCCGACGGGCTTCTCGCCGTCGAGCGGGAAGACGACCTTGCCGTCCTTGTCCCGGACCTCGATGATCATCTGGCGGGGCATCAGCACGCCCTCGTTGGCGATGGCGCCGTACGCGCCGAGCAGGTCGATCGGGTGCATCTCCAGCGTGCCAACGGACTGCGACACGGCTGGGGACAGGCCCGGCTTGAAGACGATGCCGAAGTCCTTCTCGCGGTTGAATACGTGGTCGACGCCCTGGATGATGCCGGCCTTGATCGACGGGATGTTCAGCGAGAACTGGAGGGCGCTTCGCAGGCGAACCGGACCGCGCTCCACACCGTCCGACTGCTGCGGCAGGAACCTTGCGCCCTTCGTGCCGAAGTCGGTCACGACGTCCATGAACATCGTGGCTGCTGTCAGCGTGTGGTCCTCAAGTCCGATCACGTAGTTGAGCGGCTTGATCGCGGACCCGGGCTGCCGGAAGCCGGTGAACATGACGTCGAACTGCGGCTCGAACTCGCAGTTCTTGCCATCCTTGGGGCACTCGCTGGCGAGGGGCGCGCCGTAGTACTGGCCGCTGCCGGTGTACGCGAGGACCTGACCGGTGCGGTAGTCCATGACCCCGGCCGCGCCGTTGTGGATGTTCGCCGTGCGCAGGCCCTTCAGCCAGGTCTGGTCGGCGGTGGGGATGCCCAGGCTCTTCCAGACGGGCGTCGGGTTCTTGATTTGGGTCACGCGAGTCGCCGCGTACATCCATTTCTCGACGGTCTGCTGCATCTTCCAATCGAGTGACGTCGTGATCTGGTAGCCGCCCGTGTCCACGGCCTCGCACGTGTCGGCGCTCTCCTCGCCGCACAGGAGCGCGCCGAGCTGATCGCGGATCTGCCAGACGAAGTGCGGCGCTTTCCACGGGGGGAGCTTCAGCGGCGTGAGGATCAGCGGCTCGTTCATTGCCGCGTCGTATTCGGCCAGCGTGTGCCTGGAACCGGACAGCACGCTGCGCAGCGGGTCCTTCATGAGCTCCAGCACGTGGTTGCGGCGGATGACGACCTCCGACTCCTGGGGCACCACCAGGAGGACCTGGTCGGCGGGACACTCGGCGCCCTCTTCAACGGTGACCTTGCACTCGCGAATCGCGTTCCGCGCGAGGTCAAACTTGGTGGGCGACTGGGGGATCGCAGCGAGCACGGCGTACTGGGCGAGCGTGAGCTTGTCGAGGTCGACCCCGAAGTAGCCGATCGCCGCGGCCTTCACGCCGTAGCTCTGATTGCCGTAGAAGTTCGAGTTGAGGTACGACTCCATGATCTTTTTCTTGCCCTCCTCGCCCGGGAAGGCCTGGGTCAGCCGGATCGATTGGATGATCTCGCGGATCTTCCGGTCGTAGACCGAGCCCTCGAAGGCGTCGGCGGGCAGGAGGCGCGCTCGGACGAGCTGCTGGGTGATCGTGGACGCTCCGCGGGGCCGACCGGCGAGCGTGTCGAGGCCGGCCGAGACGACGGCGCCGATGTCGAAACCGGGATTGGTCCAGTAGTCCTTGTCCTCGACCGCCGTGGTCGCGTCAACCATCTCGGGCGGAATGTCGTTGAAGCCGACGAGCTCGCGGCGGAGGACGCCGAACCGTGCGAGTTCGACGTTGCCAGTTCGGTCGTAGACGATCGACGGCTGCTCGAACACGATCTTGTTGAACTCGTCCTTGGGATCGAGCAGGTCGCGGCTGTAGTACGAGTACGCACTGACGGTGCCGACGAAGCCGACGCCACCGAGGACGAGGAAGCTGGAAAAGAGGAGGAGCGGGATGGCGAGCGCCGCGCGTCTGGCGGAGCCACCTCCTCGTCCGCGCCTCGCAGCACCGTTGCGGCGATGACGCTGACGCCTCTGGAGGGCTGTCTGCATGTGGCGGGACGATACCATAGGGTCCGTGAGGGCCCTTTCCCCCCATCGGGTCGCGGTGTCGACGGCTCTCGTCCAGACCCTGTGACGCCCGATGCGGTAGCGCCGACCTTCGACCCCGGCCTCGGTGGACTCCTCCCGGAGCTCCGCTGGCGCGGGATGTTCCACGCCGCCTCCGACGGGCTCGAAGCGAGATTCGCCACGAACCGGCAGATCACGGCCTACATCGGCTTCGATCCGTCAGGGCCGTGGCTGCACATTGGACACCTCGTGCCCATCTTCGGGTTGCTCCAGCTCCAGCGCCACGGTGGCAAGCCGATCGCCCTGGTCGGCGGCGGGACGGGCATGATCGGCGACCCTTCGGGCAAGTCCGCGGAGCGCAACCTGCTCTCGCACGAGCGGCTCGCGGCGAATGTCGCATCGATGCGGCCCCAGCTGGAGCGCTTCCTCGATTTTTCCGGGCCGAACGCCGCGACGATGGTCAACAACCTGGACTGGCTGGAGCCAATCCGGCTGCTCGACTTCCTCCGCGACGTCGGCAAGCACTTCACGATCCCTTACATGCTCGCCAAGGATTCGGTCCAGGTCCGGCTCGAGGGCGGCCTGTCGTTCACCGAGTTCAGCTACATGCTCATCCAATCGGCCGACTTCCAGCACCTGCACCGTTCCGTCGGCTGCGACCTCCAGATGGGCGGTGCCGACCAGTGGGGCAACATCACTGCCGGGCTGGAGCTGATCCGGCGCACCTCCGACCAGCGTCCTGACGGCACGCCGAACGTGTTCGCGATGGCTTACCCGCTCCTGCTCAACCAGTCGGGCACGAAGTTCGGCAAGTCAGAGACGGGCGACTCCGTCTGGCTGCACTCGGACGGCACCTCCCCGTACGCGTTCTACCAGCACTGGCTGAACACGGACGACCGCGACGTTGCGACCTATCTGCGCTGGTTCACGCTCTTCTCGCCCGCCGAGATCGGGGAGCTGGAGACTGCGATGGCCGACCATCCCGAGCGCCGTGAGGCTCAACGCACCCTCGCGCGCGACCTGACGACCCGGGTTCACGGCGCCGAGACTACGGCGCGCGCGATCGGCGCCTCCGAGGCAGCGTTCTCGGGCTCGCCGATCACGGACCCGGCTGTGCTCGAGACGCTGCACACCGCCGCGGACGGCTTCGGCTACGCGGCCGCAGATACCGCGGATGGGGTCGTCGGATTCCTGGTCGCGACCGGCACGTCCGCATCGAAGGGCGAGGCCCGTCGCTCGATCGCCGGCGGCGCCATCACGATCAACGACAAGCGCATGACCGACGCCGACCTGGCCCTTCCCGATCCGATCGCCGGTGAGTGGTACGTCGTCCGCATCGGCAAGCGCCGGGTCCGGGTGGGCCACAGGGCGGGCTGAAGTCTACCCGCACACTCCGCGCCTGGAGGGAGCCGACGTGTCCGAGATCGAGGCGATGCCTGGCGCAGTGCTGGTCGTCTCCATCGGGCCGTCCCCGGGGCGTGAGCAGCATTCGCAACTCGTTCGCGCCATCCTGTCGAGGTCGCCAGGCCGCGCGATCGAGCCGTGCATGGCGGACGCCTGCCTGGTCTTCGGCGACTGGCGAGCCGGTATCCGCAGTGCACTGTCCCTGATCTCGCAGCTCGGCCGACTGCCAGCCGAACTCGCGGGCATCGACGTCCGAGTCGGGCTCGACCTCCAGCATCCATCAGGCGACGCCGCAGGGGTCCGACGGGTCGCTCGGATTGCTCGATCGGCCGGAAACAATGAAATCCATCTCGGGGCCGAGCTAGCTGACCTGGTCCGCGCCGACCCTCCCGATGGCCGAATCGTGCGGGGCGTCGAGGCTCCGACGCAGTCTCGGAATGATCTCTATCGACTGGGCCGGGCCATCGATGAAGTTCCCAACAATCTTGGTCGGGAGCTCGGCCCGTTCATCGGGCGGGCAAGCGAGCTCGACGACATCCCGACCCTCTTCGAGGCGGGGCGATTCGTGACGATCAGCGGGCCGCCGGGAACCGGCAAGTCCCGTCTTGCTGTCGAGACGGCGGAACGTGTCCTCGGACGGTATGAGGATGGTGCCTTCTTCGTCGGGCTCGCGCCGATCACCGACCCCCAACTCATGATCCCGACTCTCGCTGACGTGATCGACGCGCCAATCCCGCCCGGGTCGTCCGCGATCGAGGCGGTGGTCGCGTTCCTGCGGCCTCGACGCATGCTCATCGTGCTCGACAACTTCGAGCACATCACCTCGGCTGCGGGGGACCTCGGCGAATTGATCGCTGCTGGGCCCGGGGTGCAGATCGTCGTGACGAGCCGCACGCCGCTGCGCGTCGCAGGCGAACGCGAGCTCGTCCTCGCGCCGCTCGACGTTCCCGCAGCGGGCTCGCCGCCGCTCGGTGGGGAGCGATCTGCCGCCGTGGAGCTGTTCGTCCTTCGGGCAACCACGGCACAGCCCTCGTTTCGCATGACTGCGGACAACGCTGCCCTTGTGATCGACGTGTGCAGAAGAGTCGATGGGCTGCCGCTGGCGATCGAGCTCGCCGCGGCCCGGCTGCGAGTGCTCGCGCTCGCCGCTATCTCGGAACGCCTGGCCAGTCGCCTGACCTTGCTCGGCGGTGGTCCGATCGAACCGTCGACCCGTCATCAGAGTCTTCGAACTGCGATTGCCTGGAGCTACGACCTGCTCGATGGAGCCGCCCAGCGCCTGTTCGGTCGGTTGTCGGTCTTCCGGGGCGGCTGGTCGGTCGACGGCGCCGCCGCCATCTCCGTCGCCGGTATCGACGGGCGTCCGGACGATGACGTGCTCGACGCCCTGTCATCGTTGCAGGACGCGAGCCTTGTGGTCCGTGATGGGACGGCACGGGACGAGCCCCGGTTCACGATGCTCGAATCCCTCCGCGAGTTTGCAGTCCAACAACTCGACGAGTCAGGCGAGACCGACCGGATCCGCGAGAGCCATGCGAGGCATCTGTTCGACGTCGCGACCCGGCTCGGACCGGCTTTGACGGGACCGGACCAGGGCGCCGCTCTCGACCGGCTCGATGCCGAGCTCGACAACCTGCGTGCCGCGTTGCGCTACCTCATCGATACCAGGCCGGGTGATGCGCTTCGGTTGTCCGCCGCGATCTGGCGTTTCTGGCAGATGCGCGGCCATCTTGTCGAGGGAAGCCGGATCGTCGCCGAAGCCCTCTTGTCCGCCGGAGACGAAGTACCCGTCGGAGACCGTGCGGCGGCCCGATCGGCCGCGGGCGGACTCGCGTACTGGCAGGGCAACCTCGTCGAGGCCGAGATGCACTACGAGCAGGCAGTTATTCTCCGCCGCGAGCTGCGCGACGAGATCGGTCTGGCCGACGCGCTCCTCGACCTTGCGTTCGTCTTCGACCCGTCGCTGCGCCCGCCACCCGAGGATCACGACCGGACGGCCGCAGGTATCCGCCTCATTGAGGAGGCCCATCGGCGCTATCTCGTAGCCAATCACGGGCCTGGCATCGCGAAGGCCGAGTGGGTCCTCGGCTCGGTCGTCTCCGCGCCCGACATAGAGCGAGGCCTCGCTTTGCTCGACTCGAGCGTCAAGAGGTTCCGCGAGCAACGGGATCCGTTCGGACTCGGCTGGGCGCTGCATTCCTACGGGCTTTCCCTCCTGATGGGCGCCGCCGCTGAACCGGCCGCGGCGGCGTTGCGTGAAGCGCTGACGATCTTTGCGGCGGCGGGCGATTCGAGCGCCACCGGTTTGCTCCTCGACGACTTCGCAGAGCTGGCGAGGGCCGAAGGGCAGGCACTTCGCGCCGCGCGGCTGAAGGGCGCGGCGGCGGGCCTCCGGCGTGCCACCCAGGCGGATCTCGCGGTCACGAACGCTCCGTGGCTCCTCGGGCAATCAAACGAGCGCGGCCTGATTGATCCGGCCGATCTGGAGCAGGCCTGGCGCGAGGGCCAGGCTCTGTCGCAGCGCGACGCCATCGCCTTCGCATTGGGATCCGACGCGGACCCGGTCGGGGCACCCGGCCTCCGGGTATCGGCCCTCGGGACGTTGATCGTAGAGCGCGCCGGCCTGCCAGTGGCCGAGTGGGGCGGCCGCAAGGCGGGGCATCGTCACGCGCTGGCGATCTTTGCCTTCCTTCTCGACCGCGTAGACCGCGGCGTGACAAAGGACGAGTGCATCGAGGTTCTGTGGCCCGACGCGGACGTCACCCAGGGCGACCTGAACTTCCACCGGACCCTCGGAGGCTTGCGAGCCACGCTCGGAGCGGCGTCGGTGCTGTTCGCCGGAGGACGCTACCGACTCGGCCCTGGCGTCGTCGCGTGGCTGGACGTCGAGGAATTCGAGCGGCACCTTCTGAATGCGGCAGATGCGACGGATGCGCTCGCAGCAATCCGCAGCCTTGAGGCGGCGCGGACACTGTGCCGGGGCGACTACCTCGACGACTGCCCGCTTTACGGGGACAGCGAGTACGTCGAGGAACGCCGGCGTGCAATTCGCAGCCGCCTTGTGGACGCGCTGGTCGACCTCGGCCGTCGCTACGAGGCACGCGGAGATGCGAGCCTGGCGAGCGCCCGCTACCACGAGGCACTGGCGATCTCCGGTGGGGACTGCCCAGCTGCGGACAGCGGCCTGGAGCGCCTCGGGATCGCCCGGTCCTAGCGCCGCGGGCGGTCTGGGCGACCCGCGGCTGCGAGATCCTCCAGTGACAGGTCATATGGAAGCTCCTGCAGACGCAGGACGTTTCCTTCCGAATCCCGGAACCAGGCAGCAGGCCCGCAAGCGAGGGCCGGCGCGACCCCGTGTACGGTGGCGCTACCGGCGCTCGCCATTGCGTACTCCTCGAACTGGATGCCCTGCGCGCGCAGGTCGGTCATGACCGCGGTGAGGTCCTCCACGACCCAGGACCCCGCGATGTTCTCGGTGCGGGCCGCGCCGGACGTGTAGACGAGGAAGGGAATCCCACCCGATTCGTAAAGAAGTTCAGGCCCGAGCTGGATCCCGGGCGACAACCCCAGCATCCCCTCGTACCAGCGTCTCGCGCGGCCCAGGTCCGATGCCGGCAGTGACACGAAGATCGGGAAGCTCCCGAGCACTCCGCGCTCCGATCGGACCTTAGCCGTCACGCCGCCGCACCCGTGTGGATCAACGGATTTGCGACATCGGCGAGGCCCACGCGGCACGCTACAACGTCCGCCTCCGAACGCTTCGCGCGAAGCAGCGCCCGCGCGCGGCTCAGGCGAGTTCTGGTCGCCCCGGCGGTCCAACCGAAGTGGCTCGCAATCTCAGTGCCGGTGCTGCCGTTGGCGGACATCAGGACGGCGATCCGGTCGGCGGCTGAAAGGATGGCCAAGGCGCTGCGGAGCTCGTGTTGGGCTTCGCGGTGGACCGTGATCTCGTCCGGCTGCGCTGGCCCGTGCGTGTGGACGAGGCCAGGTGCATGGCGGCGTGCCACGGCCTCACGACGGGCGCGACTGACGACGAGGTTGGCGCTCGTCCGATGGAGCCATGCGCGGATGTTGTCGGGGCATCGACCCGCCCGGGTTTCGGCGATCAGCCGGCTGAACGCTTCCTGCGTCACGTCTGCAGCCAGCTCGGGGTCCCGAGTCGACCTGAGCGTCACGCCGAGGACCGATGCGGCGTGATCTCGATAGGCGGCTTCGACCAGACCTGCTGGATACGACACGTTCGAACCCCTCGAGCGAAGCGGTTGACTTCGCCATCCTTGCCCGGGGGGACTGCGGTCCGGCTGCGGTGAGCACCGACCAGGCCGTCAGGCTGGGGTTTCGATCTCCCGCGCAGCGGCCATGAGGCGGTCGTCCTGGGCCGCGTTGCGGACCGTGAGGCGGAGGCAGTGGTCAAGCGGGTGCCCCGAAGGGAACGTGCGCGGGATCAGGCCGCGCTTCAGAAGCTCCTCGGCGACAACGTCGGCGGCGGCCGGGTTCGCAAAGCTCACGAGCACGAAGTTCGTGGCTGACGGATGCACCGACCAGCCCACGCCAGTGAGGCCCTCGGCCAGGCGTGCTCTCTCGGCGAGGACGTCGGCTACGCGGCGGCGCATCGTGGCGTGCTCCGGCAGGAGCGCGGCGGCGACCTCCACCGAAACGACCGAGACGGAGCCCGGCGGCCGGTAGGTGGAGATCTCGTCGATCAACTCCGGACGAGCGATCGCAAAACCGACACGAAGGCCCGCGATGGCGTACGCCTTGCTCATCGTTCGGGCGATCACGAGGCGCGGGTAGCGCTCCCGGAGCGGCAGCTCGCTCTCGCCGCCGAACTCGACGTATGCCTCGTCGAGCAGCACGACCGGGGCCTGGCGTCTATCGGCCTCGGCGTCGGCAAGCAGACCGGCCAGGAGTGATTCGATGACCCCGGCGGGCTCTGTCGTCGCCGTGGGGTTGTTCGGGTTGCACAGCCAGATGAGGTTGATCGCCGGGTCGGCGGCCCGGACGGCCGCGCGCATGGCCTCGACGTTCAGTGCGAACCCGGATTCGAGGGGCTGCCTCGGGACGCGAACGACCTGGGCGCCGCGCTGCTCAGTGAGGATCGCGTACATCGGGTAGGTGGGGATGGGCACGAGCGCCGCGCCGCCGTGCGGGATGAACGTCTTGGCCGCGAGATCCAGGATCTCGTCCGCGCCGGCGCCAACGAGGATCTCCTCGCGGCTCACCTCGTAGCGAGCCGCGGCCGCGTCGATGAGCCGGCCGTAGTCGGACGGCGGGTATTCGGACAGCGCGACCTCGAAGTGGCCCGCCACCAGCAGGTCGTGCACGAGGCCGGGTGGGTTGGGCGCGGTGTTCTGGTCGAAGCGGACGACCTGCTCGAGCGGCAGGCCGTAGCGCGCGGCAACCTCGGAGTTCGTGGCCTCCCATGTCCAGCCGGCGGGCTTGGTCGGCGAGGCGAAGGTGACCGGTGTGGTCTTGGGCACGGAGCCGCCTTTCGTGGTCGCGCGGGGAGTCGCCGAATGGCTCGGTGCGGCTCAGTGACCGGAGGAGTCGGCCTCGCGGTCTTTGCGGTGCTCCGCGACGACCTTGTCGGCGAGGTGCGCGGGCATCTCGTCGTAGCGATCCAGCACGGAGGTGAACGTCCCGCGGCCGCCGGTGATCGACTTGAGCTCCGTGGCGTACGTGAACAGCTCCGACTGGTGGACGTGGGCGTTGATGACCTGCATCCCGTCCGCGGTGTCCATGCCCAGCACGCGCCCCCGGCGACCGTTCAGGTCTCGATTGACCTCGCCCATGTACGCCTCGGGAACCCGGATCGCGACGGTCATGATCGGCTCGAGAAGGACCGGCTTGGCGGCGAGGATGCCGTCCTTGAGGGCCATCGATGCTGCGATCTTGAACGACAGCTCGTTCGAGTCGACTGTGTGGAACGAGCCGTCGTAGAGGGTTGCCTTGAAGTCCGACAGGGGGTAGCCGGCGAAGACGCCATCGGCGGCAGCCTCGCGGATTCCTTTTTCCACCCCCGGGAAGAAGTTGCGTGGTACGGAGCCGCCGACGACCTTCTCCGCGAATTCCACGCCACCGCCCGGATTGGGCTCGATCTTGATCCAGACATCGCCGAACATCCCGTGGCCGCCTGTCTGCTTCTTGTAGCGCCCGTGGGCGTTCGCCTCGCCGCGAATCGACTCGCGGTACGGCACGCGCGGGGTGTGCGTCACGATCGCGGCACCGAACTTGCGCTTCAGGCGCTCGATGATCACAGTCGCCTGGGCGTCACCGAGGGTCCGCAGGATCTGCTCGCCTGCGTCGCTGCGCTCTACCCGCGCCGAGGGTTCCTCCTCGAGCATGCGCTGGAGCGCAGGCCCCATCTTGTCCAGGTCCGTCTTCGTCTGCGGCTCGATGGCCATGATCAGCGTGGGCTCGGGGAAGTGCAGCGGCGCAAGCGTGAATGGCCGCTCCTTCGACGAGAGGGTGTCACCGGTCGCGGTCGCGGAAAGCTTCGCGACGGCGCCGATCTCGCCGGCCTTGAGCTCGGACGTCGGCTCCTGTTCCTTGCCGTGGAGCAGCAGCAACTGCCCGATGCGCTCTTCGACTCCTCCGTGCCCCGTGTTCCAGGCGTGGCCCTGGGAGTGGAGCGTGCCCGACAGCACGCGCACGTAGGTGAGCCGACCCACGAACGGATCCGCGGCGGTCTTGAACACGCGCGCGAGCAGGGGCCCGTCCGGATCCGGCGCGACCTCCACCGCATCGCCGCCCTTGTCAATCGCCTTGGCCGGCCCCTCGTCGGCGGGGGAGGGGAGGTAGCGGACGACCGCGTCCAGGAGGGCCTGCAGCCCGACGCCCGTCGCCGCGCTGCCAACGAGCACGGGGGCGAGAATCGAATCCTTGACGCCCTTGCGCAGGCACTGCTCCAGTTCCGGATCGGAGATCTCCTCGCCCTCGAGGTACTTGGTCAGGACGTCGTCATCCGCCTCGGCGGCGGCCTCGAGCAGCTGGTCGCGACGCCGCGCCACTTCGTCCGCCATGTCCGCGGGGATCGAAGTCTCGACCTCCTTGCCGTCCTGGATCACGAAGGCCTTGCGATGGACGAGGTCCACGTAGCCGGTGAAGTCGTGCGCCGCCCCGATTGCGAGGTGGAGTGGCGCGATCTTGTTGCCAAAGACCGCTCGCAGCGCGTCAAGCGCGCGCCTTGGGTCCGCGTTCTCCTTGTCGCACTTGTTGATGAAGAAGCACGCCGCCGTGCCGGTGCTCCGGCCGAGTGCGACGGCCTGCTCCAGGCCCGCCTCGACCCCACCAGCCGCGTCCATGACCACGATCGCGCCGTCGGCCGCCTCGAAGCCGGAGATCACCTCGGCAACGAAGTCCAGATAGCCCGGTGTGTCCAGGAGGGTCACGCGCGTCCCGTCGGTCTCG
>JBDSZH010000083.1:0-23930 GCA_039925225.1 Candidatus Limnocylindrales bacterium
CGTGAACGAGAGCATGACGGTCAGGAACAGGAGCACCACGCCCACGACCCAGTTGAACTCCCGGGGGGGCTTGTAGGCGCCGTGGTAGAAGACCCGCATCATGTGCAGGAACACGAAGAACACCATCAGGTGCGCGCCCCAGCGATGGATATTGCGCGTCAGCAGGCCGAACGGCACCTCCGCCTGGATGCGCAGGATGTCGTCATAGGCGGACATCGAGGACGGCACGTAGAAGAACATCAGGAAGACGCCGGTCACGGTCAGCACGAGGAAGAAGAAGAACGACAGCCCACCGAGGCAGAAGGTGTAGGCGAACTTGACCGCGTGCTGCCGGACCCGCACCGGGTGCAGGTGCAGGAACACGTTGTTCATCACCGCGTACGCGCGCGAACGCTCGTCCGTGGGGTAGGGGTTGCGGAAGAGGGAGCGCCAAGCGGGGCTCCGGCGGATGGCCTGATCCACCCGCTCGAGGAAGCTCAACGAATTCCTCCTGCGACGCCGGGCGTGCCGGCGAGCTGCGCATCCCGGTACGACTCCTTGTAGAGCCGACCGTCCGTCGAGATCTCCTGGAGCTCGAACCGTTCCATCGTAATGGCGTCGAACGGGCACCGCTTGACGCATAGAGCGCAGCGGATGCAGCGCTCCTCATCGAGGATCATCGCCGCGCCGTCCTGCCAGCCGTACGCCTCGTCCAGCTCCGTGAGGAGGCCCTCCGATTTGAGCTGGTTGATATCGACCATATGGATGACGCCCTCGGGGCAGACGTCGGCACACGCGCCGCACAGCACGCACCGGAACGGGTCGAACCAGATGTTGTAGTTGCACATGAGGCAGCGCGTGGACTCGGCGACCGCCGCGGTCGCGTCGTAGCCCCGCTCCACCTGGGTCGTGAAGTTCACGTCTGGGTCCGTCGAGGGCATCCGCTCCTCGAGCGCGGTCATAGGGATGTGCTGGCGCGGCAGGACGTCGTAGAACTCGGGCATCTCGAACGTCCACGTGCTCGTCATCTTCACGTTCGCCGCGACGGTCACGTCCGTCCGAGCCGCGAGGTAGCGATCGATGGCGTAGGCGGCCTTCTTGCCGTGGCCGGCGGCCTCGATGAGCGTCGTGGGACCGGTCACGAAGTCGCCGCAGGCGAAGACGCCGCGGACGTTCGTCGCGTAGGTCGCAGGATCCACTTTGACTCGGCCGCGGTTGACCTCGAAGTCCGCCTCGACGGGGAGGAACGTCAGGTCCGCCGCCTGGGACACGGCCGGGATGACAGTGTCCGCCTTGATCACGAACTCTGAGCCTGGGATCGGCACCGGCGAGCGGCGGCCGGACGCGTCGGGCTCGCCGAGCTTGTTGCGGATGAATTTCACCCCGGTGACGTGGCCGTCTTCACCGAGCACCTCGATCGGGCTGGCGAGGAACTCCATGCGCACGCCCTCGCGCTCCGTCTCGCCCAGCTCCTCCTCGTCGACCACCAGCTCGGAGCGCGTGCGTCGGTAGACGATCGCCACGTTTTCGGCGCCGTGCCGCAGCGAGGTCCGCGAGCAGTCCATGGCGGTGTAGCCACCGCCGATCACGACCACGTCCTTGCCGACCTCGATCGGTTCGCCGAGGTTCGCCTTCTTCATGAAGTCGACGCCGTACTGGACGCCCTCGAGATCCGCGCCCGGCACGTCCAGGGCCACCGCGTTCATCGCGCCGGCCGTGATCGCCACCGCGTCAAAGTCCCGCTGGAGGTCGTCGAACGAGAGGTCCACGCCGACGTTCACGTTGTAGTGGAAGTTCACGCCCAGCCGCTCCACCAGGCGAATGTCCATCTCGATCGCCTCGCGCGGGAGGCGGAACGCGGGCACGCCGATGAGCATCGTCCCGCCGCCAAAGGGCAGGTTGTCGTAGACGTCGACGCCGTAGCCCTTCATCGCCAGCTCGCGGGCCACGGAGATGCCCGCCGGACCGGCGCCCACCACGGCGACCTTCTCGGGCTTCGCGTCGATGTGGGGCATGACGTCCGCGATGCCCGACGCCTCGTGCCACTCCACCAGGAACCGCTTCATCGCCCGGATGGCGAGCGGGCGGTCGATATCGCCGCGCCGACAGGCACGCTCGCACGGGGCCGAGCAGACGTACGAGCACATGGCCGCGACCGGGTTTGGCTCGCGGGAGAGGATGTACCCCTCCTCGAACTTGCCTTCGGCGGCGAGGTTCAGGTAGCCGCGGCAATTCGTGCCGACCGGGCAGGCTTCCTGGCACTCGATGTTGCATTGGAGCCAGGAGGCATCAACCGGCTGGACGAGGAACTCCGGGCGGACGTCGAGGGTCAAGGCGCGGCTGGACCTCAGATGGGGGGACGCGGCATGGTCAATCTACCACCCGATCGGGAGGCCATGCATCGGCCGCCGGAATCGAGTTGACGCTCCCATGGTGCGCAGCTACTCTCGGGCACAGCGACGGCGCCCCGAGAGGCGCTGGACTCCGAGGACCCTGACCCCGCGTGACCTCGAGCGAGCTGGCCATCCTGGCCCTCGGTCTCCTCCTCGGCGCGGCCAGCGGTGCGGCCCTGGTGGTGACCTTCGGCAGCCGACCCACACGGAGCGAGATTCGCGTCACCGTGACCCGCGATGCCGTTCCCCGGAGATCGGAAACGCTGTCCCAGGACGCGTTCGCGGCCGCCCCGGCCGGACCCGCGCCCGGCGGCCCCGGCGACCGTCGCGAGGTGGATCGCGACCCGGTCGTTCCACGGTCGCCGGCCCAGCCTTGGCGTCCCGCGATGCAGCCGGTCAGTGGGTCGCAACAGGCGCCGGATCCCGTCGCGGCCCCCGCCCCGGATCGAACACCCGTTCCATCTTTCAGCCCGGCCGTGGCCATCGCCATCGAGCCGGAGATGGACCGCGAACTGGAGGACCTGCGCAAGCACCCGACGCACGGCTCCCAGCTGGAGCGAATGCTCCGCGGCGAACACCGCGCGATGGTCGAGGTGGTCGACGCAATCGCCGGCGAGGACAGCCGCCAGCGGCGTACATGGGAGGTCCTGCTCGGCCGTCTCGTGGAGTCGATGGCGGACGTCGCCGTTCGCGAATCGGTGATCGACCTGCCGATGGGCACGGCGTTCTGGGACGCGTTCACGGTGGAGCAGTGCCGGCGCATAGTTGCGGCGCTCGCGTCAATGGACTACCGCTACGACGGCCACGACGGCTGGGTCGACGGCCGGACGCCGGCGTATCGCGATCTGACCCGCGCGCTCGCTGACGTGGGCGTGGAGCCGCGTCGGCTGCGCGCGTGGCCGAACCAGAGCGAGATTGCAAACCTGCTCGTCGGCGCGCGGCCCGCCCCAGATGAGCTCCTCGCGGCCGCCGGCCCGGACTACACGGCGGAGAACATGCAGACCCTGCTCGGCGAGCATGCGGCGGGCCTCGCGGACCTGTGGGTGACCTGGGAGGCGGTTCGGCCGGCCTTGTTCGACGAGACCGTTCGCGTGGACGAGACCGTGACGTCTCGCGCGGAGTCGGCGCCGGGGCGCTGATCGAACCCGACCGTTCCAGGCGGCGTGGCAGGCAAATCGTTGGCCGAAAGTTCACGGTACGACCTTTTTGGGCGGTTTTCGGCTGATTTCGGTGCAGGAGTGCCCCGAGGATCTCGACCGGCAACGACGCGTCGGCCCCAACCGCGCCGTGTCCGTGCACAAATCGAGGCCGAATCGACGTAAAGCCGGCCGGCTCGCACCAAGCGGACCGTCCCGGGTCACGGTGTGACCCGCGAAACGGCGATCCAACTGCAGGAAATGATCAATGCATGAACATCGATCGACGGATCGACCAAAGGCCGGGTCGACGGATCGACGGAAGGCCCGATCGACGGCGTGTGGGCGGTGGACGCCTGGGACCTAGGTCGTCGAGCCGGCCTCGGCCGCCTCGGTTTCGTCGCTAGGCGCGTCACCGGGGGTGTCCTCGTCGTCGTCGATGACCACGTGGAAGAAGCTGTCGGCATTCGCCACGCCGATCTCCTTGCCCTGCTCGCCGGACCACTCGTTGATCCACGACTCGACCCGGGCGAAATCCTTGATCTGGCTCTCGTGGCAGCGCAGGGCGTCGAGCTTGCGCCCGACTGTCGCGGTGATATCGACGTAGGCGTTGGCTCGATGCGTCCAGAAGAAGTACAGGCGCCGGACGTCGTGCTTGCCGAGCCCGCCCCTCGCGAGAGACGGGAACGCCATCGGGTTGCGGGCCGCCGGGTAGACGGCGTCGGCGGCGGCCCAGCCGGCCGCTCGATGGTCCGTATGGTTCACCCCGGCGCCGCGAGGAAACGTGTTCTCCGGGTCTGTCGCAAGCACGGCGTCCGGCTTGAACGTGCGAATCTCGCGGACGAGGTGCTCGCGCAGGATCAAGTCGTTGGCGAGCGCGCCGTCGGGCATGTGGAGGAACGTAACGCCCTCGTAGCCGACGACCGCGGCGGCGGCGCGCTGCTCACGTTCGCGCGTGGCGGCAAGCTCGAGGGGATCCGCGAACGGGTCCTCGCCGCCCGCGTCGCCGCTGGTGCAGCACACCAGCCAGCCGACGGATCCCTGGTCGATCCAGCCGGCCGCCGTCGCCGCCGGCCCGAAGTCGGCGTCGTCCGGGTGCGCGGCGATCACCATGAATCGCTCGGGGCGCCAGGTATGCGCTTCCATCAGGCGTGCGCTTCCATCACGACGCGCGCGCCGCCCGCTCCTCGCTCAGCGCTGCGAGCACTTCCGCGGCGTGGCCGTCCGCCTTGACCTTCGGCCAGGTGCGCACGATCTTGCCGTCCGGGTCGATCAGGAAGGTGGAGCGGACGATGCCCATGTACGTCCGGCCGAGCGCCGACTTCTCGCCCCAGGCGCCATACCGCTCGATGACCTCGCGGTCCGGATCGGACAGCAGCGTGAACGGCAGGTTGAACTTCTCCCGGAACCGGCGATGGCTCGCGGCGCTGTCCTTGCTCACGCCCCACACATCCGCGTCCGTGGCGGTGTACGCCTCGTCCAGGTCGCGGAACTGGCAGGCCTCCGTGTTGCAGCCCGGGGTGTCGTCTTTCGGGTAGAAGTACAGGACGGTCCACCGCCCGCGCTGGTCGGCGAGGCTGTGCACGGCGCCGGTCTCGTCCGGAAGGGTCACGTCGGGTGCCGGCTGGCCGGCTTCGGGGGTGCTCATCGCCGGAGATTAGCAGGGGTCTCGATCACGAGAAGCCGGCCCGATTCGAGCGTGATTCGCGCGACCGGCCCGATTCGGACGTTGGACACGCCTCGACTTCTGCCGAGGACGAGCGTCTCGGCTGCGAGCGGGAAGCGCAGGCCCTCCGTAGTCACGCCGAGGGCATCCACACCGGCCGGGAGGAGCGAGACGAGATCATCCGTCCGGCCCTCCAGTCTGCGGGTCACAGCATGCCCGGTAGCGTCCGGAGCCGTCAGTAGCGAGATCCGGGATGCGCGCTCGTCGTACAGCCAGGCGGGCAGACCTGCGAGCGCCGGGTGAGAGAGGAGGCCAACGTTCGCCAGCGCGTGATCGATGCGCGGCCCGCCGAGCGCGCCAAGGATCGTCACCGCATCCGCGCCGTCCGCGATCGAGGCGAGGAGCGCCAGCTCGCTATCGGATTCGTCCTTGTACTCCGGGGCGCGGTGCATGGCCACCCCCGCGGCCGCAAGTGCATCCAGCTCGTCTGCGCCGATCGAATCGCCATCGCCCACCCAGAGGTCCACGCGGAACCCGAGGGCGCGTGCGTGCCGGGCGCCGCCGTCCGCCGCCACGACGAGCTGGATCCCTGCGGCCCATTCAGGCCATGCCCAGTCGAGTTGCGCGCGCGCAGGGATAGCGCCGTCCGCGAGGATGAGCGCGTGCCTCACGGGGCCCCCAGCAGGGCGTCAACGAACGCCGCCACGGTCGGGAACACCTCGTCCGCGCCCGCGGCGTACAAGTCGTCGCGCGTCCCGATCGTGGACTCGATCCCCACCCCCAGCGACCCGACGGCCCGCGCCATCCGCATGTCGTCCGCCACGTCTCCGATGTAACGCGCGGTCGCGATCCGGTGCGAGCGGCCGAGCTCATCCAGGACGCGCAGGAGCGGGTCCGGGTGCGGCTTGGCCGCGATCGGGTCGTTGCCGAAGACGCGGCTGGGGAGGAAGCCGCCGAGCCCGTAGCGCTCCATCTGGCCCTCCACAACGTCGCGGTGGCCGGCGGTGACGAGGCCCATCACGAACCCGGCGCTGGACAACCGCTGGAGAGATTCGGCGACGCGCGGGAGGAGCCCCGCCTCGTCCGTCGCACGGTAGAGCTCCAGCCAGCGCGCGCCGGCGGCCTCGATGGCATCGTCCGGCACGCCCAGGCGCTGGTACATCAGCCGCCAGTCGGGCACGAACGTCGCGCGGTAGCGCTCGGCATCGAACGGCAGGCCGTACTCGGCGAGCACCTGCGCGTTCGCGTCGAAGATGGAGGGAAGGGAATCGACGAGCGTGCCGTCCCAGTCGAAGACGATGGCATCCATGACCGCCGATCCTACCGTCTCGCCGATGCTATCCTCGCCGCCGTGCCGACAGCCCTCGAGCACCCAGCCGTCCAGCGGGTGCTAGACGTCGCCGCCAGAAAGGGCGTGACCCTCGAGGTCATGACTTTTCCCGACTCTACCCACACCGCAGCCGACGCTGCCCGCGTGGTCGGCGCAGAGATCGACCAGATCGTGAAATCCCTGGTCTTCGTCACGGTTGGCGAGGACGACGCGCTCGAGCCGATCGTGTGCCTCGTGTCCGGCGCGGACCGGGTGGACCTTGTGCGGCTCGCGGCCGTCATCGGCCGGCAGGACGTACGCCGTGCGACCGCCAGAGAGGCCGACGAGCTCACCGGCTATACGATCGGGGGCATCCCGCCATTCGGCCACCAGCAGAAGGCACGCGTGATCATGGATCCGGACCTCGGCCGGTACGAGACCGTGTGGGCCGCCGCCGGTCTGCCGACTGCCGTATTCGAGGTCTCGCCCGCCACGCTTCGGATGCTCGCAGACGCCCACGTTGCCCCGATCGCGGAGGTCCCGCCGGTCGAGCGCGTCTCCTGATGGCCGGCGGCGAGCCGCGTGACGCGACGATCGCTTATCCCGGCGGCCTGCGGGCGCGCTGGCGCTGGGGTGGCTCCAACCAGGCCGCGGCGGTGTTCGCCCTGTCCGAATCCGGCGGGACGCTGGTAGATCTTGGCCCGGAGGTCTCGTCCGCGCCCGACGAGCTGTGTCGCGCGGAGCTGCGGGTCGACGGACCCGCCGGCGGCTGGTCTGTCCGCTTCGCGTCGACGATCAACGACGAGCCCGCAGCGCAGCTCTGGGACACCGCCGGGCAGCTCGTCGTGAAGTACGGGTTCCACGCATACGGGCTGGACGCGCGCGCCGGCACGCCCGTCTGGACCCACCGCTCGGCGACGCCCCTCCTCGCGCTCTTCGCCTCTTCACGGCTGCGCCACGTGATCCTCCAGGCGGAGCTGGAGACGTTCGCGATCGAGGCGGACGGGACCGTCGCGTGGCGGATCGCCCATTCGGACGTGGTCACCGAGGCGTCGATGGTGGGCGGGCGGCTCGTGCTGACTGGATATGGCGGTGGCGTGAATGCCCTCGATCCGGCAACCGGCCGCGCGCCGGCGAGCGGCTGAGGCCCAAGCCGTCGAATGTGGACCCGGCGTGGACAAGCCCGGGCTGCGACTCGAATCTCGTGGACATGTGGCATTGACCCACGCCGGACGCGGCCCTAGCGTACATATCAGCCCGGAGGGGCCGAGCGACACTAACGGCTGCGATCACATCAAGGTCCACGTGTTGGGTAGGTTCCTCCGGGCCCTTTGATTCCCCGGGTCCTATGATCCCGGCGTGGCTCCCCTGCTTCTCCTGGCCGCGGGTCTGGTCGCCCTCGCCACGGCGGCGGTCATCCTGCGCAGCTTCGGTTCCGGCTACCGCGTAGGCCGACTGCTGGCAGCCGCGCCCAGGGTCTCCGTCGCGGAGGCTGTCCAGCTCGCCGAGGCCGGCACCCCCGGCTACGTCCGCATCGAGGGGCGCATCGACAGCGACGCCGAGTTCGAGGACGCCCACCATCGCCCGCTCGTCCTCCGGCGAACCACGATCGAGTGGCGCCCTGCCCATGGTTCCGGTCCGTGGACCAGCTTCGACACCAGGCTGGAGGCCGTGCCGTTCGTGATCCGCGACGGGCTAGACGAGATCTCGGTTGCCTCGGAGCGGCTCGCCGACGGCTTGGTCACCATCGCCCGCATGAGCGTTGGCGAGGCGCGCGACATCGAGGAGCTCACCGCCGCCGGGGTCGCGCCGGACGCGCAGGCGCGGCTCCGGGTGGAGCAGGTCTCCACCGTGGAGCACGGCACGGTGCTCGGGGTCCCGGTCCCGGCGTCCAGCGGCGGCTTCGAGATGGGTCCGGGGCGCGGCAGGCCGCTGATCCTGTCCACCCTGGAGGAGGACGAGGCGATGCGCGTGCTGGCCGGTGGCAGGACGGGCCGTTCCAGGCTCGCGATTGCGTGCCTCGCGCTGGGGGTGGCCCTCGTCGCCGCTGCCGCGCTGTGGTGGCTCGTCGACGCGCTGATCGGTGGCGGCGTCGCAACGGCGCTCGCCGCGTCGCCCGAACCAACCCTCCGGCCGGGCACGGACACGCGGAGCAGCGGCGGCGGACCTGGGCTGGTCGGCGATCCCCTGCTCGCGCTGCTCGGCGTGCTGGGCATCGCGGCCGCCAGCCTCATCGCGAGCCTCGCCTACGTGCGCCTCACGGCGAAGGGTCCGCGCACCGGGATTCGATGACTCCGCGCACCACTCGGTACTTTCGTCCCATTGGCAAGAAATGTGGGGTAGTTAGCGTCTGGCCATAACTTCACGAATCCTCCGGGAGGCGCATTGGCGAAGGTGGACCTGCACCATCCCCGGCCACTCGACGCGACGCTCAGCGTCACGCGCGCGGCCGAGGTGCTTGGTGTGCACGCCAATACGGTCCGTGCCTGGAGCGATGCCGGCCGGCTGCGCTACTACCGGATCAACCCGCGGGGTGACCGGCGTTACCGGCAGGGCGACCTCCAGCGCTTTCTTGGCGGCCTCGACGCCATTGACCAGCAGCCGCGGCGGCGGGGCGCGAACGGCATGCTCGGCGCATACGACGCGAACGGTGCGAGCGGTCCCGGCGGCGTCATCGCCATCGAGGACCACCAGGCCATGCTCAGCCTCGTCGGGAAGCTGTCGGCGCTCAGCGGTTCGGCGATCCGGGACGCACTCGCGAATCCGGGCGCGCCGCTCCAGGCAGCGGTCGCGGTCATCTTTGAGACGCTGGGGGTTGCCCACGCGTCCGCGTGGCGGCTCGATGGCGATCGGCTGGCTCCAGTCGCCGCAGCGGGCGCGACGCGGCTCGCGCTGGCGCCGCTGCCACGTGGGTTCGGGGCGCTCGGTGCCGCGCTCGCGGATCCCGCGGGCGTAGTCGACTGGACGACCAACCTGACCGTGACCACCCACGGGGGTCGCGAGGTTGCCTGCGCCATCATGGTCGAAGGCGCGCCGTGGGGCGCACTGCTGGTGGTACCCGGCGACTCCGAGCCGCCCACGGATGCCTATCGGGACCTCATCCGCATCGCGGCGACGGCACTTGCCAACATCATCCGCGCGGCTGCCTCGGCAGCGGTCGTCGCCCACCAGCTCCAGCGCGCAGACGCGCTCCGTCGCGTCACCAGCGACATCGGCAGCCGGCTCGATCTCGACGAAATCCTGGATCGAGTGATCGACCACGCGCTCGTCCTGTTCTCGGCCGATCGCGTCGCGGTGTTCCTGTTCGAGGAAGAGGGTCGGAAGCGCATGGCAGCCTCGCGTGGCCTGTCCCAGGGCTGGATCGACGCGGTCTCCGCGGTGGAGGGGTTCACGCTTGGGTCGGCGGCCATCAACTCCCGCAGGCCGGTGTTCGCGATGCACTACGCCGACGACCCGCGCTCCGGAGCTCTCCGCGCGGCGATCGTGCAGGAGGGCCTCGACACGGCCTGCCTCGCGCCACTGCTGGATGGCGACCGCCCGGAGGCCCTGGGCCTCCTCGGCGTCTATCACGACAAGCCACGGGCCTGGACGGAGGACGAGCTGGACACGATGGCCGCCCTCGCGATGCAGGCCTCGGTCGCGATCAAGGCCGCCGCCAACTTCGCCCAGCTCGCGACGTGGACGGCCCAGCTCCAGTCCATCCAGGCGCTGGGCGCGCGGCTCAATCGCCTGACCAGCGTCCAGGAGATCGGTGCCGCGATTGCGACCGAGCTGCGCCAGTTGATCGACTACCACAACGTCCGCGTTTACCGGCTGAAGGGCGACGACCTGATCCCGGTCGCGATGCAGGGCCGCGTCGGCGAGTACCTCGACGAGACGCCCGAGCAGCTGAAGATCGGGTTTGGCGTGGGCATCACCGGCTGGGTCGCCGAGCATCGGATCGCGCAGCGGCTGGACGACGCGGCGACCGACGCGCGCGCGCAGACGATCGTCGGGACCGAGGACGACCTGGACGAGTCCATGCTCCTCGCGCCGATGCTCTTCGAGGACGAGGTCATCGGCGTGCTCGTGCTGTCAAAGCTGGGCCTCCGGCAGTTCCGCAACGACGACCTGCGGTTGCTGGAGATTTACGCCAGCCTCGCGGCGCAGGCCATGGCCAACGCCGACGCGACCCAGCGCCTTCACGAGAAGTCCGCGGCGCTCGAGCAGAAGGTACGGGGCCAGCGCGAGCTCCTCGAAATCACCGAGTCGATCCTGACCACGCTGGACCTGCCGGTCCTGCTGGGCACGATCGCGGACCGGCTGGGCGACCTCATCGGCTCGGACAATGTCTCAATCGAGCTGGTGGACCAGGAAAGCAATGTGCTCGCGCCCGTTATCGCCCGCGGTGCGGACGCGGAGTACTACCTCCAGCCCTGGGCGAACGGCGAAACCGGGCTCGCAACATGGGTGCTGGAGCACAATCAGGCGGTCCGGCTCATCGACGAGTTCGACGACGAGCGGGTCCTGCAACCGGCCAGCGGGCCGGTCCACGGCAGCCTCGTCTGCGTGCCCCTGCGCGCCCGTGAGGGCGCGATCGGCGTGCTCACGATGGAGCGCCTGGGCGAGGGCCGCGTGTTCAGCGACGACGAGTTCGAGCTGGTCCAGCTATTCGCCGCACAGGCGTCGATCGCCCTCCAGAACGCGGAGGTCCACCTCGCGGTCCGGCGGCACGCCCAGACGGACGTCCTGACCGGCCTCCTGAACCACGGCACCTTCAGCCAGCAGCTGGACGCGCTCATCGAGGCGGACGAGCCATTCAGCCTCGTCATGCTGGACCTGGACCGGTTCAAGCCGGTGAACGATGGGATGGGCCACCAGGCGGGCGACCTCCTCCTCCGACAGGTCGCCGAGGCGATCGTCGCGGCCAGCCGCGAGACGGACCGCGTCTTCCGCTACGGCGGCGACGAGTTCGCAGTCCTCCTGCCGCGGACCGACGGTGACCACGTTGGCCCGATCGCCGAGCGCGTCCGCGCGGCAGTGAAGGGTGTCGTGGGGCCGAGCACGACGTGGCGCGGCCTCGCGCGCTCGCTCGAGGCGTCCGCGGGAACGGCATCGTTCCCGGTGGATGGCGCACGCGCCGAGGAGGTGCTCCTGGCCGCAGACCGAGCGCTGTTCGTGGCCAAGCGATCGGGCGGCGGGCGCGTCGCCAGTGCCGCCGAGGGCCTCGCTCTGGTCGGCGAATTCACGCTCCAGACGCCGACGCCGATCGATCCGCTCGCGGTGCCTGCCTGACCCGCCGGCACCAGATCCCATCGTCGCGCGTCAAACTGCGGCTATGACCTACCCGTCCCCGCGCCCGCGCGCCCCTCGCCGCAATCTCCTCGAGTCGCCGCAGCTGGCGATAGGGCTCGTGGTCGTCGTGCTGGTCCTCGCCGCCGCGCTGATCGTTCCGGGGCTCCTGGGGCCATCGGCGTCGCCCGGGCCGTCCGGCTCGATCGCCCCCGGATCCGCGGCGCCCGGCGCAAGTCCATCGCCCGCAGCACCAAGCTTCGTCCGCCCCACGCCAAGCCCCAACCCGACATTCACCAGCTACGTCGTCCGTGCCGGCGACACGCTCAACTCCATCGCCACCGCGTTCGGAACCACGCCGCGGTCGATCGCCTGGTGGAACCGCGGCGCCTACCCGTCGCTGGACCCCGAATCGCAGGACTACGAGCCGAACCGCCTCGAGATCGGCTGGGTCCTCGCCCTCATCCCGGACACGAAGGTCGACGAGAACAACCCGCCGACGCCCAGCCCCGGCCCAAGCACGCTACCAACGATCATGCCAACCGCCGCGCCGAGCGCGAACCCGACAGCGCAGCCGACGTCCGGCCCGCTCGCGACCGTGATCTCGCACGGCCCGCGCACGGTCAAGAACATCGGGCTCACGTTCGACATGGGTGGCCGACTGGACCCGGCCGTCGATATCGTCCAGTGGCTGATCGATCACGAGGTGCGCGCCACCCTCTTCCCCACCGGCAAGTCGGGGATGCAGACGGCCCAGGGCCTCATGGCGATGCAGCTCGCGGCGACGCGGCCGGACCTGTTCGACTTCGCGAACCACTCGTGGGACCACCCGGACTTCCGCGAACTCACGAAGGCGCAGATGGCGGACCAGCTGACCCGGACCCAGGATGCGCTGCTACCGATCGTGGGCACGACCAAGCCATGGTTCCGGCCGCCGTTCGGCGGCTGGAACGACACGGTTCGCGCGGGCGTCGGTGCGGCCGGCTGGAAATACCTCGTCATGTGGGATGTCGACATGATCGACTGGCGGCCGGAGGCCGACGGCGGCCCCACGGCGGCCGACATGAAGGCGAAGCTGCTCGCGAAGGCGACAAGCGGGTCCATCGTCCTGATGCACCTCGGCGGCTTCAACACGCTCGAGGCGCTGCCCGGGATCCTTGCAGCGACGCAGACGCTGGGCCTGGAGCCGGTGACGCTGACGGAGATGCTCGGCGGCTAGCTCTGGCGCGCGTCAGCTCGGGATCAGGAACGGCGGGATCCACAGGAACGAGCTGCTCGTGGTGAAACCGGCCACGGTCGCGACGACGAACAGCGCCACGAAGCCGATCAACACGGCTCGATCCGTCCGGCCGAGGCGGAGCTCGCGCAGCCACGTCCGCTTGCCCGTGCCGAACGCGCGCAGGTCCATCGCATCGATGGTGTCCTCCGCGCCGGCGATGGCGTTCACGATCGTGGGCACGAGGATCGGGATCTGCCGGCGCAGGCGCGCGAGCGGCCCACCGACCCGCTCACCGATGTCCATGCCCCGTACCCGCTGGGCATCCATCGTCGTGCGGAAGTCCGCGGCGAAGGACGGGATGAAGCGCCACGTCAGGTCGATCGCGAAGGCGAAGCGGTAGGGCACGCCCAGCCTCGCGAACGTGACGCCGAGTACCTCCGGGTGGATGGCGAACGCAAGCGGGAAACCAATCGCGACCATCGCCATGAAGCGGAGGAACTGGGTCAGCGCGAACGTCACCGACTCCGCGGAGATGGGCGTGCCCAGGAGCGGGAGGTAGCCGTAAATGTGCTGCACGGCGTCCTCCGGCAGTCGCTGCACCCGTCCCGAGGCGAAGATGCCGTTGCCGAACACGAGCAGGCTGACGAAGAAGATGGCGATGAACCATTGCCGGCGCACTTCGCGGAACGGGATTCGGGCCGACCGGTAGTAGACCAGTGCGAGGACCAGGAGGAGGGCCATCAGTCGGATGTCCCAGACCTGGATGGCGGCGAAGACGAAGAAGACGACGGCGAGGACCAGGACGCGGGGGTCGCGGCGGGCAAGCCACGACCCCCGGCCGAGGTAGCGCGGCGCGAAGTTCACGGTCGCGCCTCCGTGTGGGCTAGCGCCCGAGTCTGCCCTTCACGGGCTCCCAGGCGTAGATGAGCACCGGCACAAGGATGATCGTCGCGATCAGGTCGGCGATGACCACGGGGATGTATTCCTGGCCGAGCACGGCGCTGACGTCCATCTGGTCCTTGACCACGTCCGTGAAGACGAACAGGAAGCCAACGACGACGGCGATTGCGCCGCCGATTGCGCCGGCGATCGCCTTGTTCATGACGTTCTTGGCGGCCATCGAGGCGAGGTACATCGGCGCCAGGCCGGCAAGCAGGCCGACGAGGCCGTTGGCGATGCTCCAGTTCCACGAGGTCAGAAGACCCCAGCCGGACAGCTGGTCGCCGATCATGTTGCCTACCAGGCCAGTGAACAGCCCGACGATCGGGCCGAATGCGTAACCGAAGAAAGGCACGAGTGCGAAGGCCGGCCGCACGCTGACGGCGGTCGTGCCCGGGATGGGAACCTGGATCGAGACCAGGACGCCATAGAGGGCCGCGCCGATGGCGGCGTAGACGATGGTTCTCGAGCTCACGGACCACATCGATCCGCGGTCCATGGTTGTTGCGGTCATTCGGGGATCCCTCCTCAATGTGAATGCCACGCAGGACTAGTGAGCGCCGACGCTGGAGCCTCCTTTCCATGCCGGGCCGCCTGTCGCTCCATCCCGCGAGAGGACGTGGCGAGCAAGAGACTCGGTGTCGAGAAACCCCTCCTCAGGCGCGCGCCATTGGGCATTGGCGCGGATGAGCGAGGTTCGTCGAAGGTTGCAGCTACTCCAGCGATCTTCGTCCTCGATCACGGTGCCCGGTGGACCGTCGGCGACGATCTCCCCGTCCCGAAACAGCAGGATACGGCTCGCGTGCGCCAATGCAAGGTCCACGTCGTGCGTAACGAGGTAGATCGAGTCGAGTCCCGGGATCGTCATCACCTCGTGCATGAACGCGCTGGCCGTGCGGTGGTCTTGTCCTGCTGACGGCTCGTCGAGGATCAGCGTCTTCGGTTCCAGGGCAAGCGCGATCGCCAGAGCGAGGCGCTTCTGCTGCCCGAACGAAAGGGTCAGCGGCGGCCGCTCCAGGACGTCCTCGAGGGTGTCCAGGGACGTCCGCCGGAGCGCGGCGCTCACGATCCCCTCGAGCGCTGTCGCGGGCCTCTTCAGGTTCCGCGGCCCAAACTCCAGCTCCTCGCGGACGGTCTTCGCGAAGAGCATCTGGCTGGGGCTCTGGAACACGAAGCCGAACGTCGTGGCAAGGCTCGACACGGTCCGGCCGGCGATCGAGCTGCCGTCCACGAGGACATCGCCGCCACGGGTTGGCGTCAGGCCCATCGCCGTTCTGAGCAGCGTCGTCTTGCCCGAGCCATTCGGTCCAAGCACGGCCACGATCTCCCGCGCGCCCAGCTTGGCGCTCACGCCGTGGAGCACCTCTCGATCTCCCCAGCCGGCTCGGACATCGCGGAACTCCAGCCTTGGGGGGCGGTTGCTGTCGTCCGGCTCGTTGGCCGTGGGCGCGACCCGCGCACCTTTGGGCGCCCCGTCCCGCCGGTAACGATCAAGCACGACCTCGAACGGTAGCTTCACCGCAGATGGGTCGGCGACCTGGAGGAAGCCATCGACGTCGCCGAGGTAGCGAGTCCGGCCCTCGTCGAGGTACAGGACCCGATCCGGACGGAGGTCCAGCGCCTCCTCAACCCGGTGCTCCACGATCACCACCGCATGGCCCTCATCCGCGAGGTGCCGGAGCGTCGCGAGCAGACGCGCCGCGGTCAGCGGATCCAGGTTGGCGAGTGGCTCGTCCACGACGAAGAGGCGCGGCTGGAGCATCAGGATGCCGGCCATCGCCAGGAGCTGACGCTCGCCACCGGACAGGTTGGCCGTCTCGCGACCGAGGAGTCCCTCGATGCCAGCCGTGGCGGAAACCTCGCGGATGCGCCGCCACATCTCGGCGCGGTCCATCCCCAAATTCTCCGGCCCAAACGCCATCTCGGCCTCGACGGTCGCACCCACGATCTGTCGGGCCGGATCCTGGAGGAGCGTGCCGACGCTGCGCGCGATCTCGCGCAGCTTCTGCTCGGTCGTCGGGCGCCCACCGACGAGCACCGTGCCCGTGAGCTCGCCCGGGTACGCGTGCGGAATCAGGCCGTTGATAGCCCGGATTAGCGTGCTCTTGCCGCAACCAGACGGGCCAGCGACGAGCAGGATCTCGCCGGCGTCGATCGTCAGCGAGAGGTCGATGAGGGCGGGCTCAGTGGCGCGTCGATATCGGAAGCTGAGCCCCTCGATCTCGACGATCCGCTCGGGCATGGTTGGGCTGCGTCAGCCGCGCCGGATGCGGATCCGCTGGTCAAGGCGGGCACCGAGGCGCTTGGCCGCATCACCCTGGTTGTCCGCGTACCCAAGGCGCCCGAACGAATCCTCGTACAGCATCGCCGTCCCGACCTTGGTCTCTCCGAAGGTCCGAACGTACGGCGCCTCCTCGACGTGGCCAGGCGCGCCGTCGAGCCCCTCCAGCTCCACCGCGAAGCGCTCCCCCGCCTCGGGCGCACCAAACGCGCGAGCGAAATCCCCTCCCCCGCCGGCGAGGTGCAGATTGCCGAACGAGGCGATGTACACGATGCTCGTCGTGAGCTCGCCGTCCGCGGCAACGGCCTCCGGAAAGTCGATGTCGACGACCGACGCGAGGTCCACCTCCGGCCCCACTTCAGCGAACGAACCACCGGTCGCGACGTGCGCAGCCATCGGCGAGAAGATGTCCCGGCCGTGGAACGTCGAGCTGATGTTCGGCAGCATCCACGCCCGGTTCTCGAGGACCCGTGCCTCGACGGCGCCGCCCAGGACCCGAGCCCCAGGCGTGAGCAACCCATTGTCCGGGCCGATCAGCACGTCCCCTCTGGCCGTCAGCAGGCCGATCGGCCTGCGCGCCGTGCCCACGCCCGGGTCGACGACCCCAACGTGCACGCCAACCGGCAGCCACGACAGGCTGATCCATAGCAGGTATGCACCGTCTCGGATGGCGTATTTGCGGACCGAGTGGCTGATGTCAATGATCTGGGCGTCACGGGCGATGCCCAGCATCACGCCTCGGCAGATCGCGGCGGCGGCATCAGGCCCGAAGTCGGTGAGGAAGCTGATGAACGAGCGATCGGTGGACTGCATCGCGAGATAGTAGCGAGCGGCGGCCTGCGCGAGCCCTGAATCGAAACGGCGCCCGGAGGAGATCGGGCGCCGTTCCGAATCGATGCGAGCGGAGGGAGGAGTACCTCGCTCGCAGGTGAAATCAGGGTTGGGTCAGGTTTTTGGCGGGTCGATGACGTGCGTGGATCCGGGCCGGGCGTGGCGTGGGTCGTGAATGGTTCGCCTGGCCGTCTGTTCCGCCTGCCGACGGGCGGCGGGGTGGCCGGCAGCTCGCAGCTCGGCGGCGCGCTGCATTCGGCGGCGCACGATCGCCTCGATCTCCGGGAGCTTCCACTGGAGGCCCGCGCTGGGCAATCCGTGCAGGAACGCGGTCAGGTTGGCCGCTTCGCCGGCAGCCAGCCCTCGTGCCAGGAACGCGCGATACGTCGCACGCAGGCTTGCCTCGATCTGTTCCATTGACCCTGGCTCGCGCCATGCAGACCGAGCGGTCGAGCGGCAAACGCCTCTCGGTTCGGTGCGGCGATGTTCGGATCGGTGCGGTCTGGTGACGATGACCCGTCCGTACCGGTGGGCCCGGTACTTTGCGACGCCCAGCCGTATCCTCGCGTCGTGGACGACCTGGACGGCGATGAGCGCGAACCGGCCAAGCGCGATCGGACCGCGCGGCTCATGCGCGTGGCCGGCCTGCTCGCGGGGAACCCGGACGGAATGCGCCCGAAGGACATCGCCGAGCGGCTGGACATGTCCGTGCGCAACGTCTACCGCGACCTGCACGCCCTGGAGCGCGAGGTCAAGCTCCCCACCTGGTCGGAGGACGGCCGTTGGGGCATCCTCGGCGACGCGTTCCTTCCGCCGCTGAAGCTCACGCTCGCGGAGGCGATGGCCGTGTTCCTCGGCGCGCGGCTGATGGTTCGCTACGCGGACAAGTACGACCCGGATCTCGCCTCCGCGTTCGAAAAACTCGCGGCGGCGCTCCCAGAGGCACTCCGCGAGCATGTCGCGCGCAGCCTGGACGTGCTCCAGGACGCCCCCCGCGACGAGGCCTTCAGCGAGCACGTCCGGCAGCTCACGCGAGCGTGGGCGGATCGGCGCGTGGTCGAGATCACGTACGAAGGCGCCGCGTACGAGGGCAAATCGGGCGAGCGCAGCCGGCGGACCGTCCGCCCGTTCCTGATCGAGCCCTCGCTCCAGACCCACGCGCTGTACCTGATCGGCTGGGACGAGGACCGGGCCGGAATGCGGACGTTCAAGATCGAGCGCATCCGCGAGGTCCGCGTGACACCGCGGACGTTCGAGCCGCCAGAGGGCACGACGCTCGAGCAGGACCTGCGACGGGGCTGGGACATCATCTCGGACCAGCCGGCGACGGAGGTGGTGCTGCTCTTCTCGCCCGCGGTCGGCGACCGCGTGCTGGAGACAACCTGGCACTCCCTCCAGACGACGGAGCGGCAGCCCGACGGGAGCCTCATCTGGCGCTCGACGGTGAGCGGCGTGATCGAGATTCGGCTGTGGATCCTGTCGTGGGGCGAGGACGTGGAGGTCCTCGCACCGGCGGACCTCCGGAGCCAGGTCGGCGAGATCCTTGGGCGCGCGGCGGCTCGCTACCGGGCCTGACCGGCAATACCCGGAATCGCGAAATGGGCGAGACTTAGCCGACCGCCAGCTGACCCTCCCGGGTCCCCATCCGAGGATCGCAACATGACTCGACCGCGGCCTGTCGCCGCCGTTTCGAGGCTCCTGGTCGCCGCACTACTCGCGGCCAGCTTCGTCACGGCTCTCGGCCCCATGGCGCACCCCAGTGCCGTCGCCGCCAGCACCGCCGACACGATGGAATCTCGGCTCCTGGGGTTGATCAACGCGGAGCGAACGAAGCGGGGACTGGTGGTCATCCGGCCCCACTCAGGGCTCGTCGATCTTGCCGGTGACCGGGCCGCGTATATGGCCTCGATCGGCGGCATGCAGCACATCAGCTGCCTGTCATGCACGCTCAATGGCCGCGGAATCCAGTGGTATGGCGCCGGTGAGGTGATTGCCGCGAACAATTACCCGTATGGCAACTGGTCGGCGGACGTCGTGTTCAAGAGTTGGATGGGCAGCTCCACCCACCGGGCGATCCTGCTGAGCAACAGGTTCAACTACATCGGCATCGGTGTCGCCTACAGGAGCGCAAATCACTACACCTATGCCTCCGCGGTCCTCACCGAATCCAACGACCGGACCGTGCCCTGGTCCCAGATGCTCACCGTCTCGCGCAGCGGGACGACCGTCTACTGGACGTGGCGTGGTGCCGATCACCCGCTCCAGACCCATACCGCGGGCCTGAAGAACTTCGACGTCCAGTACCGCGTCGACTCGGGCACGTGGATCACCATCCGGAGCGGCACCACCGCGAAGTCCCTGTCGCTGGGCTCCCGGGCGCACGGCCACTACTACTCGTTGCGAGTCCGTGCGCGGGACAACCTCGGCTACCTGTCCCCGTACTCGGCCTATCTGCGCATCTGGGTACCCTGACCGCGATCCGCCCAGCCGCCGTGGAGCCCTCTGCCCTGTAGAGGCCTCTGCCCGCGAGTCTCTTGCCCTGGGGCCTGATATGCAGATGGTTCCAACCAAACGGAACCATCTGCGACAACCCACAAACTCGGCGATGGCGGGGTCGCACCCCAATGGGCTGAGACTTTTCGTACGTGAAAGGCCTCCACGCCAAGCTCCGCATCGTCAAGCGCCCCATGCGGCGCCCGACGAGACGCCTAGGCGATCGACCGCGGCCGACCCTTACCGCGCCGACGCGCGGCCGGCCTGCACCGCGAGACGTCCGATCGGTCAGCCGGGGAATCAGGCCCTCTCCTCCGATGGTTCCGCATGAACGGAACTATCTGAAATGAGCCGCCCAGGGCGGGGACATCCCGGCGTCGAGTTCGAATTAGGCGCAAGCACGCGGCTGGGCGATGCGCCCATCCGACGACTGTTGCCCACAAGCACCTGAAACAGTCGCCGAAGGCCGGAACAGGACCAAAGTACCACTGACCGACGAGCCTTTGACCTCGACGATCCAGCGCATGGCTCGACCACACGCCCGCCTCGCCGTCTTCACCCGCCTCGGGCTCGCGGCTGCACTCGCCGCCGTCGTCCTGACCGGCGTCGGTCCGATGGCGCACCCGAGCGGCGCCGCCGCAGCGGTCACGCTGGACTCGATGGAGGCGACCCTCCTTAGCATGATCAATGCCGAGCGAACGAAACGCGGACTGGTGGTCCTCCGGCCCCACTCGGGCCTCGTGAAGATCGCCAACGACCGGGCCGCATACATGGCCTCCACCCAGGTGATGAAGCACCCGAGCTGCGTCCGCTGCCTGTTCGATAACGCCGGGATCCAGTACTACTCGGGCACCGAGGTGATCGCCTGGACCGGCTATGCGCCGGGCGACGCGGCCATCAAGAGCCTTTTCTCCGCCTGGCGGAACAGCTCGCTCCACTGGGGCATCCTGATGAGCAGCAGGTACAACTACATCGGGCTGGGCGCGGGCTGGAAGAGCTCCGGCCACGGCGTGTTCCTCGCCGGCTTGCTCACCGAATCCAAGGACCGGACCGTGCCCTGGTCCCAGATGCTCACCGTCTCGCGCAGCGGCACGACGGTCTCCTGGACGTGGAGAGGTGCCGACCACCCGCTCCAGACCCACACGGCCGGCCTCAAGAACTTCGACGTCCAGTACCGCGTGGATTCGGGGACGTGGACCACCATCCGTAGTGCCACGACCGCGAGGTCGCTGTCGCTCAGCTCACGGGCGCACGGCCACTATTACTCGCTGCGGATCCGTGCGCGGGACAACCTCGGCTACCTGTCCCCCTACTCGGCTGCGTTGAAGATCTGGGTTCCCTGACAGGGCCCTATCCTGAGCGGGTGGCGCGCCACCCCTTCGCCGCCGTCAACCTCATCAGCGACCCGATCCATGGCTATCTGGAGCTGACCAAGCGCCTCGCGCGCGACGAGTCGGCGGCGGCCGGCCTGCCCGACGAGGACGCTGCGGAGGACGACCTCCTCGACACCGCATGGCTCCAGCGCCTGCGTCGGATCAGCCAGCTCCAGAGCGCGCGCTGGGTCTTCCCGACCGCCGAGCACTCGCGGTTCACCCACGGCCTTGGCGTCATGCACGAGGCCGGGCTGTGGGCCCGGGCGCTGCTGCCCTCGCTGCGTACCGCGCTGCCGGCGCTCGCGCCCGGCGAGCCGGTCCCCTCCGAGGGCCTGGTCGTGGAGACGCTGCGGGTCGCGGGGCTGCTCCACGACGTGGGCCACGGGCCATTTGCCCACTTCTTCGACGATCGGGTGCTCGCCGCCTTCCCGGCGCCGCGCGATGCCCGCCGCGGTGCGGACAAGCGTCTGTCCCACGAGGATCTCAGCCAGCTGATCATCGAGCGGGAGCTGGGGCCACTCATCGGTGCTCTTCGCCGCGCGCCGGGCGCGACGCCCGAGCGAGACGCGTTCGCCGACGGCGAATCAATCGACCCGCGGTGGGTCTCATTCCTGGTCGCGAAGCCCGCCCTGACGGATCCGTCGATGCCCGGCTGGGTTCGCGCGCTTCAGCCGCTGCTCTCGGGCGTGTTCACCGTCGACAACCTCGACTACGTTCGGCGCGATGCGTTTTTCACGGGCGTCCGAGTCGGCATCGACGTCGAACGGCTGCGGCGCTACGCGTACGTCTCCGAGCGGGGCCTGACGCTGTACGAGCCGGGCGTCGCCGCGCTGGAAGGCTTCCTGAACGCGCGGATGCTGCTGTACCAGGCGGTGTACTTCCATCGAACGGTCCGGGCGATCGACCTGGACCTCGCCGAGGTCTTCCAGCCCTCGATTGCCGCGCTCTTCGGCGACGATTCGCCGGCGGACCGACTTGACGACTACGTGGACCTGGACGAGTACGCGCTCCTCCACCAGGCCGCCCGCTGGGCGCGCGGCGAGGACGTCGTCGCCGACGGTGGCGCCACGCAGCCGGGCGATGCGCGCGTGAGCCGATCCGTCGCCGACGGGTGGCGCGGAATCCTGCTGCGCCGCCCGGGCTGGCGTGCCGACGCGGAGGTCCGGGCGTCGTACGAGGAGGGATCGTTCCCGACTGCCGAGGTCGCCGCCTTGGGGCCAGAGGAGCCGGGCCGCGTCGCCATCGATCTCGCCATGGTGGACGCTCGCATGGGGGACGCGGCCGCGAGCCGCGCGTTGACCGTCGAGGGCCGAGACGGCGCGGACATTCCGCTGTCGCGCGCCGTCTCGCGCGTGCCTGGCTGGGCCCTGATCGCTCGCCGCTATCGGCGGCTCTGACCGCCGCGCATTTCGTCGCGGCTAACGCGGCGGCGCGGCTACGGGCCGCCGGCGCCCCAATTCCATGTGATGTCGCCGTCCTCCAGCGGCGGCAGGACGCTGAGCGGATCGATCCGGACGAGGGCAAGGGCGGGCAGCTTCAGGCGTGCGCCGATCGCCGGGTCCAGCTGCATCGTCCGACGCTCCAGCGGGCTGAACAGGGCGTAATGCAGGTGACAGCCCGTGGCGTTGCCCGTCTGTCCCTCGTAGCCGATCAGGTCGCCCGCGTGCACGAACTCGCCTGCCTTGACCGCCGTCTTGGCGAGATGGACATACAGGCTCCGGTAGCCATTGCCGTCGTCGATCGCGACCACGATGGATTGCCGGCGCCATTCGTTGCTCGCCGTGGTGCGCTCCCGGAACGGGGCGAGGTCACCCACCCAGCCCATGAACGCCTCGAAGTGCCGGCCGGCGGCGAGGACCACGCCGTCATGGGCAGCGGTGATCCGCGCGCCGCAAAAGTTGGAGACGTCCAGGCCCTCATGGACCGGCTCGCCGTTCATCACGAAGCTTCCGGGCCGGCCAAGCCCGAAGGCATTCGTGATCCGTGCGTGGGTGATCGGCCAGCGGTAGCCGGTGAGATTCGCCGGGTCCGTTGGCTTCCGGTTCGCCGCCTCCCAGGGCGGCGGCACCTCGTCGCCATGCGGTCCCATCGTCTGCCGGGGGGTCCCGGGCGCGCGGGTGGTGGGCGCGGCGCGGGCAGCGCGTGCGGCGTCACGAGCCGGGTTGGGGCTGAAGGCGGCACTCCCCGACCAGGCCGCGAGGGCGACGACGAGGACCGCGGCTGTGCCCAGGACGGCGCTCACGGTTCGTGGCGGCCGACGGGGGTGCGCGTGGTCGAAGGGTCGGCGGCGCGCCTCCCGGTCCCGAAGCGTCCTGATCGCCTAGCCCTTCGCCCGCATCTTGTTGCCCTTCGCGTCGTGGGTCAGCTCGGCGAGACCTAGCGCCTCCATCAGCGGCGGCATGTACATCCCGAACCGGCCGCGGTAACCCTTGCGTGTGCCGTACCAGCCGCCGACCGGGTTCGATGGATCTCGACCCCACGCCTCCACCGTGCCCGGCTTTGCGTCCTTCTGCTCGTCGGCCGCGCCCAGGTCCATCCAGTCGCCGTGCGCCTTGAGCGCAGCGTGCAGGTCATCGATGGCTCGCGCGTCGTACTTCAGCTGCGTGGAGCCCACCTGACACACGATGACCGGCGGGCTCGCCGCGTCATCGCGGTACATCGTGTACTCGGAGGTTCCGGGCGGGGTCTTGAGGACCCACGGATCCGCCTTGGTGCCGGTGCCGGTCGCCATGGTGATTTCTCCCCGATTCGTTGCCGGCACGGGAGCGGGTGCCGACGCTTCGCCACGATAGGCGGCCCCGGCCGGCGCCGCATCGGGCCTGCGCTACCCCTGCGCTACCCTAGCCGTCCGCGCGCCCGTAGCTCAGTGGACTAGAGCATGTGGCTTCGGACCACAGGGTCGGGGGTTCGAATCCCTCCGGGCGCGCTCTGCCAACCTGTGCGTGGACCGTCGCCGAAGCGATCAGCGGCAGGTACTCGTCGTGGGCCAGCCTCATTGAGATGATGGCGTCGTCGCGAACCCTCAGCTCGCTGAAAAGCG
>JBDSZH010000084.1:0-5060 GCA_039925225.1 Candidatus Limnocylindrales bacterium
GGCACCGAGCCCGTGCCGCTTGTCCTCGCCGCGCTGGGGCCGCGGATGCTGGAGCTTGCCGCGAGTCGGGCGGACGGGGCGCATCCCTATTTCGTGCCGGTAGAGCACACCCCTTTCGCACGCGCCACCCTCGGTCCCAAGCCGTGCCTCGCCGTCGAGATGACAGCTGTGCTCTCGACGGACGCCGACGCCGCTCGCCGAATCGGGCGGGCGTTCGCAAAGCACTACCTCGCGTTGCCGAACTACGCGAACAACCTGCGCCGGCTCGGCTGGTCGGACGAGGACATCGCCAACGAGGGCAGCGATCGACTGATCGATTCGGTGATCGCGTGTGGTGACGTCGATGCGATCGTCGCGCGGGTCAAGGCGCACCTAGACGGCGGCGCGGACCACGTCTGCGTCCAGCTTCGCGCCGAGTCCTCCGCAGACCCCGCCCTCGCCGGCTACGCAGAGCTCGCGTCAGGGCTGCTCGCGCTCTGAGCGCTCGGCCATGACGGGTATGATGCCCGGGTGACGACGGAATCGAAGGCGCTCCGACCATGGTCGGGGGATAAGGCCCCGGCGGACTGGGGCCTCGGGGACGGGCAGGCTGTGCCCTGGGAGTACGCCCCGGCGCCCGAATCACGCGATGTCGTGACGATCAAGCCACGCTACGGCCTGTTCATCGATGGGCGCGAGGTCCAGGCCTCGGATGGCGGCATCTTCAAGAGCGTCAACCCGGCGACCGAGGAGGTCATCGCGGAGGTCGCGAAGGCCACAACGGCCGATATCGATCGGGCGGTTCGTGCCGCGCGGCGCGCGCAGAAGACGCGCTGGGGCAATCTGCCGGGCAAGGAGCGGGCGAAGTACCTGTTCCGGATCGCGCGGATCCTCCAGGAGCGAAGCCGCGAGTTCGCGGTCCTCGAGACGATGGATTCCGGCAAGCCGATCAAGGAATCACGCGACGTCGACGTGCCGCTCGCGGCGAATCATTTCTGGTACTACGCGGGCTGGGCGGACAAGCTCGAATACGCCTTCCCGGGGCGCGTCGCCCGGCCGCTCGGCGTCGCGGCGCAGGTGATCCCGTGGAACTTCCCGCTGCTGATGCTGGCATGGAAGATCGCGCCCGCGCTCGCCGCGGGCAACACCGTCGTACTCAAGCCGGCGTCAACCACGCCGCTTTCGGCGCTCCTTTTCGCCGAGGTGTGCATGCAGGCAGACCTGCCGGCGGGCGTCGTGAACATCGTGCCGGGGCCGTCGGACATCGGCATGCACTTGGTCAGCCATCCGGACGTCGACAAGGTCGCGTTCACCGGCTCCACGGGCGTCGGCAAGCTGATCCACAAGGCGACCGCCGGCACGGACAAGGCGCTCACGCTGGAGCTCGGCGGCAAGGCCGCGAACATCGTCTTCGAGGACGCCGCCCTGGACCAGGCCGTCGAGGGCATCGTCAACGGCATCTACTTCAACCAGGGCGAGGTGTGCTGCGCGGGGTCGCGGCTCCTGGTGCAGGAGTCGATCCAGGGACCGTTGATCGAGAAGCTCAAGGACCGCCTGTCGACGATCCGCGTCGGCGATCCGCTCGACAAGAACACGGACGTCGGCGCGATCAACTCGAAGTCGCAGCTGGAGAAGATCACGGAGCTTGTCGCTGCCGGCGTCGCGGAGGGCGCCGAGCTCTACCAGCCCGCCTGCGACCTGCCCGAGCGTGGCTATTTCTTCCGACCCACGCTGTTCACGAACGTCGCGCAGAGCCACCGCATCGCGCGGGAGGAGATATTCGGACCGGTGCTGTCCGTGCTGACCTTCCGGACCCCGGACGAGGCGGTCGAGAAGGCGAACAACACGCCGTACGGCCTGTCAGCGGGCGTCTGGACCGAGAAGGGCAGCCGCATTCTGTGGATGGTCCGCAAGCTGAAGGCGGGCGTCGTATGGGCGAACACGTTCAACCGCTTCGACCCGACGTCGCCATTCGGCGGCTACAAGGAATCCGGCTTCGGGCGCGAGGGCGGGATGCAGGGCCTGCACGCCTACGTCCGGCTCGAGGACCGCTGAGTGGCGGTCCCGAAGCGACCCTCGAAGGCCGCAGTCGTCGCGCGCGCCGTGAAGGCGCGCGTCCCGACCCCCGCGGCGAGCCGGATCGACGTGCGCAAGACCTACAAGCTGTACATCGGCGGCGCATTTCCGCGTAGTGAATCCGGGCGCTCGTACGTGGTCACCGACACGGATGGCTCGCCGGTCGCCAATGCCGTGCGGGCATCACGGAAGGACCTCCGCGACGCCGTCCGCGCGGCACGCGGCGCGTTCCAGCCGTGGGCGGACCGCACCGCTATGAACCGCGGCCAGGTGCTCTATCGCGTCGCCGAGCTCATGGAAGGCCGACGCGACCAGTTCGAGGCGGAGGTCGCGCTCGCCGAAGGGCTTCGGGCGGACAAGGCGCGGGAGGTCGTCGCTCGGGCCATCGATCGCTGGGTCTGGTACGCGGGCTGGGCGGACAAGATCGCGCAGGTCCTCGGGTCGTCCAACCCCGTCGCCTCTGACTACTTCAACTTCACGATCCCGGAGCCGACAGGCGTCGTCGGCGTGATCGCGCCCGAGCAGTCGTCGCTCCTGGGGCTCGTGTCGCGGCTCGCGCCGCCGCTCGTTGCAGGCAACACCGTGGTCGTCCTCGCGTCCGAATCACGACCCCTGCCGGCAGTCTCGCTGACCGAGGTCCTCGCCACCTCCGACGTCCCCGGCGGCGTGATCAACGTGCTGACGGGCCACAAGCGCGAGCTCATTCCGGTGCTGGCGGCCCACGAGGACGTCGACGCGCTGGATGTCTGGGGCGTGCCCGATGACCTCCGCACTGACGTCGAGCTCTCCGCGGCAGACAGCGTGAAGCGCGTCGCTCGCCGTCCGCGTGGTGCGTCGGACGCCAAATTCGATTGGCTGGACGATCGCGCCAGCGAGCGCCCCGAGTGGATCGCCGCCTATCTGGAGATGAAGACCGTCTGGCACCCGATCGGGGTCTAGCCAAGGTCGGTCGCCACGTTCTGTCATCTGGTCGCCCAGTAAATGAGCGAACGCTCGGAAGGAGCTCGATGACCGAGATCATTCAAACCGAGAAGCTGACGAAGTCGTACGGACCCTTCCGCGGCATCGTCGATGTCGACCTCGTGGTCAATGCAGGCGAGATCTTCGGCTTCCTCGGCCCGAACGGCGCCGGCAAGACGACGACCATCCGGATCCTGCTCGATCTGATTCGTGCCACGTCCGGGCGGGCGCGCGTGTTCGGCATCGATGCCGCCGCTGATCCCGTCGCAATCCATCGCCGCCTGGGCTACCTGCCGGGGGAGTGGAACCTGTACGACCGACTCACGGGCGCCGAGACGATCACCTACTTCGCCAACCTGCGCGGCGGGATCGACCGCGCGTACGTCGACCAGCTGGTCCAGCGCCTGGACCTCGACACGTCCCGGCGGTTCCGCGAGTACTCGAGGGGCAACAAGCAGAAGGTCGGGCTGATCTGCGCGCTCCAGCATCGGCCGGAGCTGCTGATCCTCGACGAGCCGACGTCCGGTCTCGACCCGCTCGTCCAGCAGACGTTCAACGAGATCCTGTTCGAGGCGCGTGCCGAGGGGCGGACCGTGTTCCTGAGCTCCCACATCATCAGCGAAGTCGAACGAACCTGCGACCGCGTCGCGATCATCCGCGAGGGCCGAATCGTCCGGCTCGATACCGTCGAGGGTGTCCGCAACCTCGCGGCACACGAAGTCGAACTGCGATTCGCAGCCCCAGTGCCGGGCGCCGCTTTCGCTGCTATCCCCGGCGTCTCGAATATGGTCGAGGAGGGGCGGACGCTGCGGATGCTCGTCAGCGGCCCGATTGCGCCGGTGGTGCGGCTGGCGGGCCAGTACGACCTGGTTGATTTCGTCAGCCGCGAGCCTTCGCTCGAGGAGGTCTTCCTGTCGGAGTACGGCGCGACGGCCGGGGACGGCGGCGCGATCGGCAGCCCGAACGGCCCCGTCCGGTGACGGCCGCCGTCAGCTCGGCTCCCGCCCGGGCGACGCTCATCCGGCCGACGATGCGCGCGAAGTTCCTTGGGCTCGGGTCGGTGTTCGGCAAGGCCTTCCGCGACAGCCGCCGTGCCGCGATCGTGATTGGCGGTGTGTTCGGCCTCCTCTCGCTCGTCACGGCATCGCAGGTGGCGATCCAGTTCGACTCGATCGAGTCGCGACTCGCGGTTGCCGTTCAGCTCCAGGCGATGCCGCCGATCTTTCAGGGCATGCTCGGCGAGCCGATCGGCATCGAGCACCTCGGCGGTTTCCTGTCGTGGCGGATCCTGAATTTCCTGCCGGTCATGATCGGCATCTGGTCGATCGTCGCCCTCTCCGGCACCCTTGCCGGTGAGCTTGGCCGAGGCAGCATGGAGATGCTCGCCAGCGCGCCGATCGGTCGGGCTGGGGTGGCGCTCCAGAAGCTCTTTGGGTACCTCGTCGCACTCGCGGCGGCGGTGGCCGTTCTGACGCTGGGGCTGATCGCCGCCGTCGCCGCGTTCTCGGTCCTGCCCGGCGACGCTGTTGGCATCGACGCGATCGTCGCCCACGTCGTTTGGCTGTACGTGATGGTCCTCGTCCCAGGGGCCCTCGCGTTCGCGCTTGCCCCGATGCTCGGGCGGAATGGCGCCCTCGGCGTGGCGGCCTTCGTCCTGCTCGGCAGTTGGGTCATCAACGGGTTCGGGTCGAGCGTGTCCGCGTTCGAGCAGTTGAACGGGATCTCATACTTCGGGCTCACTGCCGGGCACCGGCCCATGGCCGGGCGATATGACTGGCCCGCAGTCGGCGCGCTCGCTCTGGTCGCCGTCGGGCTGCTCGCCGCTGGCGTGATGGCCTTTGCCCGGCGTGACCTCCTCGTTCCGTCAGGTGGCCGCCTGAAGCCGCCGAGCGTCGGGCTCTGGCTGCGCGGGCCGTTCACGCGCGCATTCGGCGAGCGACTGCCGGCCGCCATCGTGTGGGGTCTCGGGCTGGGATTGTTCGGGCTGATCATCGCCACCTCGGCCGACCAGTTCGTCACGTCGATGGGCGCCATCCCCCAGATCA
>JBDSZH010000085.1:0-21413 GCA_039925225.1 Candidatus Limnocylindrales bacterium
GCTTCATCCGGTTCAGCCTGTCGCTCTATCCGGACGCGTCGCACACATACGCGCCGCTGATCATCGTGCTCAGCCTGATCGCGATCATCTACGGCGCGATCGTGGCCATGGTCCAGCCGGACCTGAAAAAGCTGGTCGCGTACTCGTCCGTCAGCCACATGGGCTTCGTCACGCTTGGGATTTTCGTGTTCCAGGAGCAGGCGCTGGACGGCGCGATCCTCCAGATGATCAACCACGGCCTGATCACCGGCGCCCTGTTCCTCCTCGTCGGCGTGATCTACGAGCGAACGCACGATCGAACCATCGCGAAGATGGGGGGATTGGCGGGTCTCACTCCCGTGTATGCCGCGACGTTCGGATTCTTCGTGTTCGCCTCGGCCGGACTGCCCGGCCTGTCGGGCTTCATCGGCGAGTTCCTGACCCTGGTCGGGTCGTTCGCGGTGAACCCGTGGGTTGCTGCGGTGGCCGCGTTCGTGATGATCCTTGGCGCCGTCTACCTGCTCTGGATGTTCCAGCGCGTCGTGCTGGGCGAGCCGTCCGCGTTCCTGCTCGGCCTGAAGCATCACCTCACCGACATGACCGCAACCGAGGTCCTGACCCTTGCACCCCTTGGCGCGCTGGTGGTCGTGTTCGGGCTGTTCCCGGGCATCCTGCTCAAGCTCATCGAAGGTCCGGCCAAGGTCGCCCTCGCCGCCGTCGGGCAGGGCTCCGCGATCACCGTTGATCCGCTGTTCGTCGCGGCCGGGCTCGGATTCCTGGCGGCGGTGATCGCCGCGCGGTTGCTCGCCCTCCGCCCACGCCGCGCCACCGACGGCGGCAGCTCGGCCGTCCAGGTCGTCGAGGGCGGGACCTGATGCCCAACGACGTCATAGCACTCGGGCCGTTTATCGCGGCCGTGCTCGTGGCGATCGCCGTCCTCGTCGTCGACATCGCGGTGCCCGGCCGGCGTGGTCCCGTGCTCGTGGTCAGCCTCGGTGGCCTGGCGATCGTGGCGGCGCTCACGCTCACGACCGGCCAGCCCGTCGCAAACGCCATCGGGACAGACCGCATCGTGGCATTCGGCGGCGCGTATGTCGTCGATGGGCTGACGACCTTCCTCGACCTGCTGTTCGTGGGCATCGTCGCTTTTACGATCGTGTTCGCGCCGGACTACCTCGAGGCTCGCGGCCTGCCCCTCGCCGAGTTCGTGATGGTCCTGCTGTTCGCGATGACCGGAGCGATGCTCATCTCCGGCTCGGCTGACCTTCTCCTCCTGTTCGTGGCTCTCGAGCTCATGGTCCTGCCCGGCTACATGCTCGCGGGCTATCACAAGAGCGACGGCTACTCCACCGAGGGCGCGATCAAGTACTTCCTCCTGGGCTCGTTCAGCTCGGCAATCTTCCTGTTCGGGCTGGCATTCACCTGGGGCGCCACTGGCACGACCAGCATCGACGGGGTGCGCGAGTCACTCGAGGCGACGGTGGCCGGTGGCGGCGCGCTATCACCGGCGCTCGTGCTCGGGCTCGCCTTCCTGACCACGGGCGTCGCCTTCAAGATCGCGGCGGTCCCATTCCACTACTGGACGCCGGACGCGTACCAGGGCTCGCCGACGCCGGTCACCGGCTACCTGTCGGTCGGCCCCAAGATCGGGGCGTTCGCGCTGATCCTGCGGCTGTTCGTGGATGCGCTCGGCCCGCTCCGGGTCGACTGGCTCCAGGTCGTGATCATCCTCGCGGTCCTGACGATGACCCTCGGCAACCTCGTCGCGCTGACCCAGAACAACGTGAAGCGGATGCTCGCGTATTCATCCATCGCGCACACCGGCTACATGCTGGTGGGCCTCGCCGCGTTCGCGGCCGGCCGCATCGAGGGCCTGGAGGGCCTGCTCTACTACGGAGCGGCGTACTCGGTGATGAATCTGGGCGCCTTCGCCGTCGTGGCCGCGATCCAGCGCCGTGCCGGCGTGACCTCGGGACTGGACACGTTCGCGGGACTTGGGCGGCGCGAGCCGTGGCTGGCGATCCTGATGACCCTGTTCCTGCTGTCGCTGACGGGCATCCCGCCCACCGCGGGCTTCTTCGCGAAGGCGTACGTGATCCTCGCTGCCGTGCAGGCGGGCAATGAGGGCTACACCGCGGTCGGCATCCTGGCCGTGATCGCGGTCGTCAACGCAGCGGCAGCAGCCTTCTACTACCTTCGCGTCGTCGTGTACATGTTCATGCGTGAGCCTCGCTCGGAGGACACGGCCATGGCCCATGGCCGCCTCATGTGGGGCGGACTGGTCGCGGCCAGCGTGCTGACGGTGGTCCTGGGCCTGATCCCGGGCCCGTTCCTCCAGATCGTCAGCCAGGCCGCGCGGGCAATCGGCGGGTAGCCCCACGCCCCGCCTCCCCGCTCAGCCGACGCACGGCTGGGTCCGTCGACCAGACGCACCGGGGTCCGATGCTACTGTCCCGAAGGTGGACACGGTCAGACTCCGGCTTCGCGCGCGCATCCTTCCCGCGGTCCTGACTGCGCTCGGCCTCGCGCTCCTCGCGAACGGTCTGATGTCGTACACGACAGCCGTCGAGGGTCCGCCAGATGACCGCCCCCTCGCTTCGTACGACCCACTCCCGACGCTGACGGGCGGGATCACCCTGCCCGGTGGCGGCGCGATCGTGAACCCGAGCTTCCCGCCCGGCCGGGTGGCGACCAGGATCGTCATCCGCCGGCTGAACATCGACCTGCCGGTGATGCTCCAGACGGACAACTACGGCATCTACCCGCTGTGCGACGTGGCGCTGTACCAACCGCTGTTGGGGCAGCCAGGGCAGGGCCGGGCGACGTACATCTACGCCCACGCCCGCGTCGGCATGTTCCTGCCCCTGCTCCGACGATCGGAGCGCTCGGACGATGGCCAGTCGATGGTGGGCATGACCGTAGAGCTGTACACGAGCGACGATTGGCACTTCCTGTACACGATCGCCGAGGTCCGGCGGCACACCCGCGACCTCGACGACGCTGTCGCCGCGACGACCGAGCGCCTGTGGATGCAGACCTCGGAGGGCCCCAACGGCACGGTGCCGAAGCTCCAGGTCGTTGCCGACTTCCTGTCCGCCGAGAAGACCGACCCGAAGTCCGCCCACCCGCCAGCGGCCCCACGCATCTGCCGCTAGCGCTAGGGGCGGAGCGCGACGTCTCCCGGCGGCGCCGCGGTTGTCCCTCGGCCCAGGGCGAGCGTCGGCAGTAGGGCGACGGCGATGACGGCCGCCGCGACGAGGAACACGCCGACCAGGATCCGCGCCGCCTCGCCGCTCGCCCACGACTCCAGCGCGTCGACGACCAGCCCGTCGGTGAACACTCGATCCCGGAGCGATTCGGGGATGAACGCCTTGTACGCGTCGGGCGTGGCGAGGATCTGTGCCCACAGCCGGTCGATGACGGTCGAGCCGAAGGCAGTCAGCGCTGCCAGGCCGATTGCCATCCCGAACATGCGCGCCACGGTCACTGTCGCGGAGGCGACGCCGTAGGACTGCTCGCCGAGCGCCGCCACGGCGGAAGTCGACAGCGGCGTGACCGTGAGCCCAAACCCGGCCCCAAATAGCGCGAGCCAGGTTGCAACCTCGCCTAGGGGCGTCGCCGGCGTCCAGGCCCCCATCTGCACGAGCCCGACGATCGAGGCGACGAGGCCAATCAGGGTCGTGAGGCGCATGCCCACGACTCGCAGCACCAGGCCCGAAACCAGCGCCCCGCCGGCGGTTGCGGCCGCGAGGGCCCCGAGTGCGATCCGCTGCTGATCCGGCCCGCCGTACAGGACCCGGTCCACGAACACCGCGCCTCCGATGATCGCGGTCGCGAAGCCGTAGCCGGTGAGCAGCGAAACGAGCGCCGCGGCGGTGAATGACGGGCGGCGGAACCAGCGCGTATCGATGTACGGCTCCGCGCTCCGACCGCCGACAAGGACGGCGACGACGAAGCTGACGACCGCAACGAGGCCCAGCGCCGCGGCCATGATCGAGGGGTCCGCGGGCAGCTCCGGAATGGGCTCGCTGCCGGCGAGCGTCACCGCGATGAGCGTGGCGACGAGCCCGATCGATGCCGCGGCCGCTCCGGCGAGATCCAACCGGTGTGCGCGCCGCGGAACCGTCCAGCCGGCGGTGGCAGCCCAGGCGAGCGCAAGCGCCGCAAGCCCGAGTGGCACGTTCAGGTAGAAGACGTAGCGCCACGGCGCTTCGAGCGCGGCGCGCAGGTCGCCCGTCAGCCCGAGCCCATCGAGCGCCCGATCGGGATGAATTCCCTGCATGATCCAGGAGCCGGCGAATGGCCCCGCGGCCATGCCCAGGAACGTCAGAGCCCCGATCGCACCGAGGGCGCGCGGGCGCGCGGCTCCGTCGAACAGGTGGGATGCGGCCGCTGTGGCGACCGGGACGAGCGCGCCACCACCAACGGCCTGTACGAGCCGCGCGGCGATCAGCTCGCCGAGGCTGCCGGCGCGCCCGGCCAGCACGGAGCCGGCGATGAACACCACCAGCGACCACAGGAAGACCCGTCGCACGCCGTGCCGGTCCGTGAGCTGCCCGGCGAGCGGCATGACCACGATCGACACGAGCAGGTAGCCGTTGATGATCCAGGACGCCGCCCGGAGCTTCGTCCAATCGGCCAGGTCGACGACGATGGCCGGCAGGGCCACCGCCGTGATCATCAGCTCCAAGCCGGACAGGAACGCACCGGCGCCCACGACGCCGAGTAGGAGCAGCGCCGTCCCGCGTCCCATGGCGCGAGTGTGCCGCAATGTCGCCGTCGTCGGCGGACGCCCGACACCATCACTGCTGTAATCGTGCAGGTGACACGCTCGCCCGGGGCCACCAGCACCCGGTCGCACTGCACGGAGGTTCCTGCCATCGAATCCGCGGTCGCCATTCGCATGGCCGGCGTGAACAAGCGCTACAACGGTCACGACGCCGTGGCGGATCTCGACCTGGAGATCCCAGCCGGCGCCGTCGTGGGCGTCATCGGGCCGTCCGGCTCCGGCAAGACGACGACGATCCGGATGGTCACGGGCTCGCTGGCGCCGACCTCCGGCGAGATCCTCGTGCTCGGCCAGCATCCCGGGCAATTCAACCGCCGCATGCGCGAGCGCATGGGCTACATGCCCCAGCAATTCAGCATGTATCCAGACCTGACCGCGCTGGAGAACGTCGACTTCGTGGCGAGCCTGTACGGGCTCGTCTTCTTTCGTCGCTTTCGACGGCGGAAGGCCGTCCTCAAGCTGGTCGACCTGTGGGACGTGCGCAATCGCCGCGCCGGACAGCTCTCCGGCGGGATGCAGCGCCGGCTGGAGCTCGCCGCGGCGCTCGTCCATGAGCCGCAGCTCCTGATCCTCGACGAGCCGACCGCCGGCATCGATCCCCTTCTCAGGCGAAGCATCTGGGCCGAGATTCACCGCCTGCGCGACGGCGGCGTGACGTCGCTGGTCACCACCCAGTACGTCACCGAGGCCGAGGAGTGCAACCTCGTTGCGCTGATCTCGGGCGGCCACCTGATCGCCTTCGGAACACCGGACGAGCTGCGCCGGCAGGCACTCGGCGGCGAGGTCCTCGAAGTGACCACCACGGGCATGTTCGATGCCGGCACCCTCGCGAACAGCGCAGGCGTGCTCGGCGCGCGGCAGACCGGCCCACGCGACTTTCGCCTCGTCGTGGAGGACGCGGGGAAAGCCAGCGCGGACGTCGTCCAGGCGGTCGCGGGCCACGGTGGCGAGGTCGACGCAATTCGCGAAGTCCGCCCGACGTTCGAGGAGGTCTTCGCGCAGCTCGTCGAGCGGGACCGGGCGACGCGCGAACCAGCCGAAGCTGCGGAAGCCGGTTCGGCGGAGGCCGCGTGATGGGACTCGTCAAGACGCTGTTCCGGATCCTGGCCGTGGTTGGCAAGGAGATCACGGAGGTCTTCCGACGCCCGGGCGCGGTGCTCAGCCTGATCCTGGGGCCGTTCATCATCCTCGCCGTCTTCGGCGCCGGCTACCAGGGCGTCAAGAAGGAGCTGCGGACGATCGTCGTCGTCGATCCTGCCTCCAACCTGCCCAAGGACGCCGCCGCGTACCAGAATCTGGGTGCCCGCGGCCTCGTGATCGTTGACGTCGTAACCGATCGAGCTGGGGCGGAGCAACGCCTACGCGCCGGCGAGGTTGACGTGGTGGTCGTCCCACCCATCGATGCCATCACCTCAATCGAGTCCGGGGTCCAGGCGGACCTCGACGTGGTCATCAACCTCACGGACCCGGTCCAGGCGGGCTACGCGAGCTTCCTTGCGGACACCCTATCGTCGGCGGTGAACCGGGAGATCTACCGTGTCGGGGCCGAGGAGGGCCAGTCGTATGCCATTTCGATCGGCGGGCACGACCTGTCGAACGTGCCGCCCGAGGTGATCGCTTCACCGACCCGAGCGGTGATCAATAACCTGGCGCCGGTTTCGCCTTCGCTCGTCGGCTACTTCGGGCCGGCGGCGCTCGCCCTCGTCCTTCAGCACCTCGCGGTCACACTGATCGCGCTGTCCATCGTGCGCGAGCGCAGCAGCGGCGCCCTTGACCGGTTCCGGTCATCACCGATGCGCGCCACCGAGGTGGTCGCCGGCAAGGTCATCGCCTTCGGGCTGCTCGGCAGCGCGATCGCGGCGATCTCGGTCTGGCTCCTCGTGACCTTCCTCGGGGTGCCGATGCTGGCGGCGCCCGCGGCCATCGCACTCGTCATCGGGTTGTTGCTCCTGGCATCGCTGGGGCTGGGCCTGCTGATCTCGGTCGTCTCGGATTCGGAACGGCAGGCGGTCCAGCTATCCCTCCTGGCGCTCCTCGCCTCGATGTTCTTCAGTGGATTCGTGCTGCGGATCGAGGAGTTCCAGCCCGCGGTGCAGGCAGGGGCGTATGTTCTCCCCGTGACCCACGGCATCGCGCTTCTCCAGGACCTCATGCTGACCGGCTCGGTGAGCCACCCATGGCAGCTCGCGGCGCTGGCCGGGATCGCCTTCGTGCTCCTCGCGCTGAGTTGGCTGCGCCTTCGGCGGGAGCTGCGGCCCGCGTGATCCGTCGGGCGCATCGACGACGATTCGGGGCGGGACTCATCGCATTTGGTGCGACGGGGATCGTGCTGGTCGCCGCGGCCGTGGTCCTCGTGCTGGGGTCGCTGTCCGCGGTGGACGACGCGGCGGCGGGCTTCGAGCGCCAGCGGGCGGAGGCCGTCGCGCTGCTCGGGCCTGCGGGGGATGCCCTGGGTCATGCCGCAACGAGTGTTTCAAACGCCTCCGGCAGCCTCATCCAGGCCAGCACGGCGGCGGACCAGGCCTCCCAGCTCACGAGCCGCCTCGCAACCTCCTTCGAGGGCCTCTCGTCGCTCGGGACCTTCGAGCTGTTCGGTGCCCGCCCATTCGCGTCGATGAGTGCGCAGTTCACCGCCGTGGCCGCCGACGCGCGCGCCCTCTCGGTCGACCTCGCAGCGACCGCGGGATCTCTCCGATCGAACGTCGCAGACGGCGAAGCTGTCGCCGCGGACCTCCGATCGCTTGCGCTCCAACTGGACCGCCTCGAAGCAAGCCTGGGCGGGCCGGCCAGCGGGGCCGCTACCGACGCGGCCAGCCTCCCGATCGCGACCGCCCGGATCGTCCTCCTCGGCCTCCTCGCATGGATGGCCGTACCCGCGCTCGGCTGCCTCTGGCTCGGCTGGCTGCTCGCGCGACCGCGCCGCCGTCCATAGGGAGCGGCCAAGATCGCTGTCGCCTGCCGCTGTGCTCAAGAGCTCCACGAGTTCAGGCCCGACGCGGCTGCTACCCTCGGGGCCCGTTCGCTTCGGCGTGGCCGAGGCTGCCGGTTCTGACGAAGGAGTGACCGTGTCTTCCCGCCTGACCGTGCTTGCCATGTCCACCGTGGCCGTGATCGCGCTCGCCGCGTGCACCGGGCCGACCACCGCCCCCAACCCGACGCAGGCATCGACCGCGACGGATGCCCCTCCCGCCGCGACGGGGGTGGCTGGCGCCACGACCACGCCCGGGGGTGGCGGCGCGACGGCGCCGTGCTCGTTGTTCACGCAGGCGGAGCTCAAGACGGCAACAGGCAAGGACTGGGGCGTCGGGATGGACGACGGCTACGGCCAGTGCGTTTGGCACGTGGGTACGGCAACGGTCAATGACGGCAAGGGCCAGATCGTGGCGACGTTCGTCGATCAGCCCCTCTCTGCCCTGAAGTCCGCGTTCCCGGGCGGCGCCGATCTCAACGTCGGCAGCCTGGCTGCGTACTGGAATCCCGCCACCGGCGTGCAGACCTTCTATATCGACCAGGGCGCGAAGACGCTCTCCCTGTCGTTCGATCCCATCTACCAGGAGATCCTCGCCGACGTCCTCAAGCTCGCGGACGTCGCCGTTTCCAAGCTGTAGGCATGGCGGCGACCCCGCGCCGACTCGACGGGTGCACTTCCGGTTGACAGGGGCGCCAGATCAACGCATATTGATATAAATCACCGTTGATCCTTCGGCGCGGCCCATCGACGGTCGCCGGATCAAACGATCCCGTTCACGCTCACCCGATCGGAGCTCACTTCTTGGCCCCCTCCCCAGCGCACATTCGCTCGACCATCGCATCGGCGCTCGACCAGCCGGACGAGCTCCGCTCCCTGCGGATCGTCCACAAGGCCCTCGCCGACGTGAACCGGCTGCGCATCGTCCAGCGGCTCGCCCAGGGCGACGCGACGGTGTCCGAGCTGATCGAGCGGATCGGCCTCAGCCAGCCGCTCGTGTCCTGGCACATCGGCCGGCTTCGGAGCGCGGGCCTCGTCGCCACGCGGCGAGTTGGCCGGGAGACCGTCTCTCGGCTGGTCCCAGAGGCGTTCCACGCGTTCGTCGAGTACGAGCGCCGCATCCTGGGCATCCGCGGGGCCAAGGAGCAGGCACCCTCGTGACCGGGGGCATCGTCTCCCCGGCAACGCGCCAGCGGGTCCGCGACCTCGCCACGCCGATCGCCCGTGCCCTCGGCCGGCTGGGGCTCACGCCGAACACCCTGACGATGATCGGTTTCCTTGGCACATGCCTCGCGGCCGTCGCGGCCGCGTACGGGTGGTGGCTCGCCGCCGGGGTCCTCGTCCTCGCCTTCGGCATCTTCGACCTCTTCGATGGGGCCCTCGCTCGCGCGACTGGTCGCACAACGAAGCTCGGCGCATTTCTCGACTCGACGTTTGATCGCGCCGGCGAGGCGATCGTCTACGTCGGCATTGCAGTCGGCTGCCTCGCAGCTGGGTTCGCGCTCGGTGCGATCCTCTCGGCGACCGCGATGGGCGCGGCCTTCATGGTCAGCTACACCCGGGCGAAGGCCGAAAGCCTCGGCTTCACGCCCGGTACTGGCATGGCGAACGTGGGCCTTGCGCCCCGCGAGGTTCGGTTGGTGCTCCTGGTGGCCGGCCTCATCGCGACCGCGTTTCGAGGCGGCCTCGCGACCATCTACGACCGGGGCTTCGGCGGCTACCAGGGTGGCTACGCCTCGTTCGGCGACAACGATGGGTCTGGTGCCTTGGCCATCACCCTCGGCCTCATCACGATCCTCGCCGTCGCGACGACGATCCAACGGATCAACCACGTCCGCGCACAGTCGAGGGAGGGCTGACCCGGCGCCGCCCAGCCCTCGATCCGGAGGGCCTCCCACCAGCCCACCCGATGCCCGCTATGCATCGATTGGCATCGAATGCCGCCAATCAGGAACCCAACGGCGGCGACCGCCGCACCCAGGCGAGAACCGACCGAACGGACCACTACCAACAGGAGCGAACCAGATGGCAACGAACGACAAGAACGGCAGCAGCAAGAACGGCACCCCCACCAACACCTGGGCCGGCGCGAACCGCCGCAAGGACGGCAAGATCCGCGTCGCGATCGTCGGCGTCGGCAACTGCGCGAGCAGCCTCGTGCAGGGCCGCTACTACTACCAGGACGCCAAGGAGGACGACTTCGTACCCGGGCTGATGCACGTGAACCTGGGCGGCTACCACGTCCGGGACATCGAGTTCGTGGCCGCCTTCGATGTCGACAAGAACAAGGTCGGCAAGGACCTGTCCGAGGCGATCTACACGAAGCCCAACAACACCTACGTCTTCCAGAAGGTCCAGCACCTCGGCGTCCCCGTCGAGCGCGGCATGACCCATGACGGGCTCGGCAAGTACCTGAGCCAGATCATCGAGAAGGCCCCCGGCCCGACCGCCGACATCGTCAGCATCCTGAAGGAACGCGAAGTCGACGTCATGGTCTCGTACCTGCCCGTCGGCTCGGAAGAGGCGACCAAGTGGTACGTGGAGCAGGCGCTCCGCGCCGGCGTCGCGTTCGTCAACGCCATCCCGGTGTTCATCGGCCGTGAGCCGTACTGGCAGCGCCGATTCGCTGAGGAAGGCCTACCGGTCATCGGCGACGACATCAAGAGCCAGGTCGGCGCGACGATCGCCCACCGAGTGCTCACCCGCCTGTTCATGGATCGCGGCGTCCGCCTGGACCGGACGTACCAGCTGAACTTCGGCGGCAACACGGACTTCCTGAACATGCTCGAGCGCGAGCGCCTCGAGTCCAAGAAGATCTCGAAGACCAACGCGGTCACGTCCATGCTCGACTACGAGCTCGAGGACGGCGACGTCCACGTCGGCCCGTCGGACCACGTGCCCTGGCTGCTCGACCGCAAGTGGTGTTACATCCGGATGGAGGGCACGACCTTCGGCGACGTGCCGCTCAACGCGGAGCTCAAGCTGGAGGTCTGGGACAGCCCCAACAGCGCCGGCGTCATCACGGACGCCATCCGCTGCCTGAAGCTGGGCCTGGATCGGGGCCTCAAGGGCACGCTCGTCGCGCCCTCGAGCTACTTCATGAAGAGCCCGCCGCAGCAGATCCACGACGACATCGCGTACAACCGGGTCGAGGCCTTCATCAAGGGCGACGACAACGAGACGCTCGTCGGGACCGAGGCGCCGGTCAAGCGCAAGCTCCGCAAGCTGGCCCCAAGCGGGCCGGGCGCGGCACAGCTCGCGGCCTCCGGCGCGCGCGCGAAGGCGGCCACGGGCGCGTGAGCCCGGCCGCCGACGGCACTCGGCAGGAACGTAAGGGGCTCGCCGCACCGCACACGCGGAACGCGAAGGGCAGCTTCCAGCCTGCCGAGAAGGCCGCGATCTACGGGTACCGGGCGGGCACGTGGCTGATGAGCCGGCTGCCCGTGCCGGTCGCCCGCGCGATCGTTAGCTTCATGCTCCAGGTGTCGTTCGTGCTGTGGCCCAAGAAGCGCCACTGGGTGAACGACAACTTCGCGCACGTCCTCGGGAAGCCGCCGGGCAGCCTCGAGGTCAAGCGCAAGGCGCTCGCGGCGTACCGCTCGTACGCACGCTACGTCGTCGAGCTGATGCGCCTGCCCAGGCTCTCGAACGAGCAGGCCGCGGCGCTGGTCGACACCTCGACCCTGCTGCCGCTCGAGGCGTACTGGAAGGCGAGCGGCAAAGGCCTGATCCTGACGACCGCGCACATCGGCAACCTGGAGGGCGTTGCGCGAGGCACCGCGCGGCACGGCTGGCCGGTCTCCTCCATCGGCGACGACAGCAGCTTTCCGGAGCTGTTCGAGCTGCTGCGTCAGCAGCGCAGGGACTGGGGCGTCAACCTCATCCCCTGGCGAAATCTCCGGGACATGTTCGGCGTGCTGCGCCGGAACGAGATCCTGGCCCTGGTCATCGACTGGGGCTATCGCCCCGACGACGTGCCCGTTCGGCTGTTCGGGGCGTGGACCACGTTGCCGGCCGGCCCGGCGGCGCTCGCAGCGAAGACGGGCGCGCCCATCGTCCACGTGGCGATCCGCCGGGCGCCCGACGGCAGGACGTTCCAGGTGACGCACGGTGAGCCGATCGAGGTTCGATCGTCCGATCCCGCGGAACTCCAGCGAGCGACCCAGGCAATCGCCGACGAGCTCGCCGCCACGATCGCCGCAGCACCCGAGCAGTGGTACAGCTTCAAGCCGATCTGGCCCTCGACCGCCGACGAACAGGCGGCGCTTGCAAGGCGTGCGGAGCTGGCGGGACTGGCAACCTCGCCTCGTCCCGCGGCCCTGGCGCCGGCAGGCTGATGCACCTTCGAGCGCGTGCGGTCATCTTCGCCGCATGGGTCGCCTGCCGCATGCCGGAGGCGCCGCTGCTCGCCATCGCGGACTTCGCGGGCCGGGTCTGGTACCGCCTCGCCCCCGAGCGCCGGCGCAGGGCGCGCCGAAACCTGACGCGGGTCGTTCGGTGGCTGGCGGATCACGACATGGGCTCGCCGGAGGTGCGCGAGGCAGCACGCGACGGGCGCGCGTTGAACCTACTCGTTCGCGCCGCGTTCCGGCACGCCGTGCGCTACTATGTCCAGCTCGTGCGTGCGCCTCTCGTGGACGCGGCGTACCTGGATCGCTGGCTTGTCGTCGAGACGCCGGAGATCCTCGATTCCACGCTGGGAAATCCGCGCGGCGCACTGTTCGTCGGGCTGCACATGGGCTGGTTCGAATTGCCCGCCGTGTTCGCTGCGGCCCGAACCGGGCGCCGTTCGGTCGTGCCGTCGGAGACGATCTCCGATCCCGCGCTGCAGCGATACCTCGTCGAGACGCGAAATTCCCTCGGGCTCGAGCTGATCGACCTGTCCGGCGCGAAGCGGATGCTCAAAGAGGCGCTTGCGCGCGGGCACACCGTGGGGCTGCTCGGTGACCGGGACATCACCGGCGGCGGCATCGAGACGGAACTCTTTGGGGCGCCGTTGCCGCTCGCCGCGGGCCCCGCGCTGCTCGCGATGGACACGGGCGTCACGCCGCACGTCTTCGGGGTCTGGCGCGACGTAGGCGGGGTCTACCACGTGAGCGCGGAGGCCGTGCCGTTCCCGGCGGAGTGCTCGCGGCGCGAGCGCGTGACCGCCTACCTGGACGCGGAGGCGCGCGCGTTCGAGCGCCACATCGCCCCTGCGCCCGAACAATGGCTGGCCGTCTTCCACCCGCTCTGGCCGGACCTGGAGAAAGCCCGCGCGCCGCGCCGAGCCGCACCCGCCGTGGAGGCGGCCCGATGACCGAGCGGCTCGGGCGCGCGGACCTGCACATCCACACCCTCGCCTCGGACGGGACCGCCGGGATCGTGGAGATCCTGGACCACGTCGAGCGCAACACGGAGCTCGATGTCATCGCGATCACGGACCACGAGCGGATCGACGCCGCGGTCGCCGGGCGGACGATGGCGCGCGATCGCGGCCTGTCGTTCGAGGTCGTGATCGGAGAGGAGGTCACCACGCTTGGCGGCCACCTCCTGGCGCTGTGGATCGAGACGCCGATCAAGCCGTTCCGCTCGCTCCGTGCCACGATCGCGGAGATCCACGATCAGGGCGGCATCGCCATCCCGGCCCACCCGCTCGTGCCATATCCGCTGTGCGCCCAGGGCTTCGTGCTCCGTCGGCTGCTCGCGGATGAACCGCGCTATCGCCCGGACGCGATCGAGGCGTTCAACCCGACGACGCTGGGACGACCGTGGCACGGGCGTGTGGTCCGCTTCGCCGAAGAGCACCATCTCGCCCGCGTGGGCAACTCCGACGCCCACGCGATGGAAGCCATCGGGTCCGGCTATACGACTTTCCCGGGCCGCGATGGCGATGCGCTGCGGTTGGCGATCGCCGCCGCGTCGACGCACCACCACGGGACCTTCCACGAGACCGGGGCGCAGCTCGGGACGTTCGGGCAGCAGCTCCGGAAGTACGGGCGCGACGCGCGCGCGAATCTCGGCGGACGTCTTCGCGGCGACGGCACGCGGCGGGACCTCGGCTATCCCCGCGACGGTGGCGAGCTCGCCGGCCACCGCGCCACGCTCCTCGCCGAGCGCCGCGGGAACGGCGCCAACGGTACCGGCGCATGAAGATCGGACTCGTCACGCCGTACGTCTACCCGCTCCCGGGCGGCGTGAACCAGCACGTCCGGTACCTTTACGAGAACCTGCGCCTGCGCGGCCACGACGTGCGCATCCTGACGAGCAGCCACGGCCTCCAGCGCGCGTCGGAGGGCGACGTCATCCGGATCGGCAAGGGCTTCTCCATGCCGGCGAACGGCTCCGTCGGCACGATCACGGTCTCGCCCCGTTTCCTGTCGCAGGTTCGCACCGTGCTGGACCGCGAGCAGTTCGACCTCCTCCACTTCCACGAGCCGTTCGTGCCCTTCCTGTCGCTTGTGGTCCTCGGGCTGTCGAACAGCGTGAACGTGGCGACGTTCCATGCGTTCGGCGGCTTCTCGCCGGCGTACTCGATCGGATCGAGGCTCATGGGCCCGTCGGTCAACCGGATCCATGGACGCATCGCGGTCTCGGCGGCTGCTCGCCACTTCGTCGATCGCTTCTTCCCGGGCGACTACAAGATCATCCCGAACGGGGTCGACGTCGCCAGGTTCCAGCGCGCCGTGCCGATCGCGCGCTGGCAGGACGGCACCAAGAACATCCTGTTCGTCGGGCGGTTCGAGTCGCGCAAGGGCCTGCTGCACCTGCTCAAGGCGTACCGAATCCTGCGCAAGACGGGCTGCGACTGCCGGCTGCTGGTTGTCGGTGGTGGCCCGCAGGAAAAGGAGATGCGCCGCTACCTCATGACCCGCAAGCTCGGCGGCGTCGAGTTCCTGGGCAAGGTCAGCGACGACGAGCGCGACGCGCTGTTCAAGACCGCGGATATCTACTGCTCACCGGCGACCGGCCGCGAATCGTTCGGGATCGTTCTGCTTGAGGCCATGGCCGCGGGCACCGCGATCGTCGCGAGCGACATTCACGGCTACAAGGGCGTCGTCCGGCGCGGCCGCGAGGGCCTCCTCGTGCCGCCCGGCAAGCCCAAGGCGATCGCCGGCGCGTTGGCGCAGCTCCTCCGCGACGACGAGCTCCGGGAGTCCATGGCCCAATCCGGCCTGGAGCGGGCGCAGGAGTTCAGCTGGGAGCGGGTCACGGCCAAGGTCGAGGACTACTACGGCTTCGTGATCCGACGGCTCGCCGCCCAGGGCAAGCTCCCGTCGGGCTTCCACGCCGCTGTGCCGCCCTCCCCGCGGCCGGCCGCGACCCTCGTGGAGACCGTCCCCCAGGGCTGACCTAGCCGACCGCCAGGCCCGGATCCTCCGGCGCGGCGAGGGCATCCCGGCGGCGCTCCGCGAGCGCGATCCGCCAGGACCAGGCGCTGTAGCCCACGACGATCGCCGTGAAGGCGAGCGTCACGAGCATCACCGCGGGCCAGAACGCGAACAGCGATGGGGCAGTCGCGCGCTCACCCTGGAGCACCCAGAACTGGAACGGGTACAGGTACGTGGGCAGGAAACCCTGGTAAGCGTTGTGGATGGCCGAGGGCAGCGGCAACGCGGAGATGTTCGGGTACCAGAGGATGAACCAGAAGACCATCGCACCAAGAGCGCCGAGCACGAACCGCCGCGCATCGCGCGCAGTCGCAACGTAGGCCGCCACGGGTGACAGCGCCAGGGTCACGAACAGCGCAATCGGCTCCACGGGTATGTCGGCGATCCTGAATCCCTCGCTGTCCGGGATCAGCGATGAGATGACCGCAAACGCGATCGAGGTCAGCACTCCGATGACCCCCGCCGTGGCCCATCTGTTGCCGAGCCCGAGCCGCGCCAGCGCGGCGCGCCAGCCGCCGGCAGCCTGCTGTGCCTCCAAACGGTCGAGATCATCCTGCTCGGAGAGCGCCAGGAGCTCGCGCAGGAGGAGCAGGACGCCCACGCCGACGATGACCGCGATGGCGATGGCCCGAATCGAGAGGTTCACGTCCGGGATGAGCGTCGGGCAGGCCTGCGAGTTCTCGACGATGTCGGTCACGCGGGCGATCGCGCATAGCGGTCGGTGGAGCAGCCACAGCCCGAACGGCCCGAGGATCGCCGTCGCGGCGGCGAGCCGCGCCAGGAGCCAGATGCGGCGCGACGTGCCGTGCCACAGCTCCGCCAGGAAGTAGCCGAGGGCGAGGAAGAGGAACGGCAAGGACGTGTAGTAGTGGTACTGGAACGCCGCGCGGTCGATGCGCGCCCACGAGAGCCACTGGACTGCGAACGCGATCACGATCAGCGCGAGTGCTGCGCTTCGGCGCTTGTATGCCTGCCACGCCGCGAAGGCGAGCGCCGGCACGGCCAGCCACCACGCCACCAGGTTGCCGGCGTCGTAGATGGACCCGGAGGTACCGCCGGCGAAGCCCTCCTCGTAGAACCAGACCGGTTTGAGGTCGAGGGCCCATGCCCACCACGGCGAGGACGCCGGGTGCGCCGAGGACAGGTTGTTGTGGTAGTTGTACATCGCGTCCGTGAGCTCGAGCAGCGTCTGGCCCGTGTGGCCCGGCGGCCAGCCTGTGCCCGGAAGCGGCCCGGCCCAGAGCTGGTGGTTCTCCACGAATGCCCACGGGATGTACGAGACCACGTACAGCCCGATCGGGATTACCAGAAGCCCGACGGCCAGCCAGACGGCGGGCAGGCCCCAGCCCGCGCCGAGGCGGAGCCAGCCGCGCGGTGCGTCGGTGGGCGGATCCAGGATGGCTGCGGGATCGTCCGGCTCCGGCGGCAACGCGAGTGGACCGAACCCGAACCTGCCGAGGGCGTAGAAGCCGGCATAGACGACGGCGGCGCCGAGGAATGCGAACAGGCCAAGCTGGATCGGCGAGGCGGCGATGGGCCCAATCTCGATCGGCACCGACGCGTCGCCGCGACTCAGGCCGTAGAGGATCGCCAGGACGCCGGCCGCCGCCGGGGCCCCCACCGCGAAGCGCAGCTCCTCCCAGGTCCACGCGACGGGGTGCAGCACGTTCGCCACCACCGCCACGACGACCAGGGCGACCATCATCAGGAGGAACACGTAGTTGCCGCCACCCTGACCCGGCACGACGGTGATGGCCACGTAGCCGAGAACGGTCGTCAAGATCACGAGGCCGGAGATCAGAATCAGCCGGCCCAACGCGCTCCGAGCGAGGCTGAGGATGCCAAGGCCCCCGATCGCGTAGGCCGCGACCCACTTCGCTGCCAGGGCAAAGCCGAGGAAGAATCCGATCAGCGGGACCCCGATCGCAAACGCGACCCAATGCCGGCGGCTATCCCCCGGATGGAGCCATAGCGCGGCGAAGATCGTGTACGCAGCCACGATCCCGAGTCCGACGTACGAGTCATTCATGCCGATCCGGCTCTGCGCGAACAGCATCCCGTCGAGGAGCACGATGATCCCGAGCAGGACGGCGACCGCGCGGCGGCGGAAAAGGAGCCTCGCCAGCACGTACAGGAACAGCGCCATGAGGATGCCTGCGATCACCCCGGGCACCCGCCAGGCATACGCGTGCCGCCCGATCTCCACCGAGGCGACATTGCCACCGGCATCGAACGCGAGGAGCTGCTCGCGGTCCGTCGAGGGGTACGACTGGTTCTCGTCGAGGACCATCACCGCCGGGGTGTACGGCAGAACGGCATCCGCGTAGACCGCGTTCGCGTGCGGCTCGATGACGTAGATCGTGTCGTCGCCCGAACCGGCGCTTGAGCCCGGAACGGAGCCCTCGACGTGGACCATGCGTGAGGCGAGGTCGTAGTAGATGCGTCCGGCCCGCGCGCCGGGGAGGGTGAAGGTGCGGTCGATCCGCGGCAATGCATCGCGCTTCGCGATGACCACCGCGACCTTCGGCCCATCCACCGTGGTCACCGTCGCGTAAATCGGGTCGTCCGTGAAGTCGTGGATGCCGACGACCCCGCCCACCGGCCCGCCGAGGTCCAGTGTGTTCGTGACCGCTCCGGCGACGGGCTCGATGAACGCCACGCCGTTCGCCGTCGCGACCGCGAGCCGGTCGTCGCTGTAGCCGTCGGTGATCTGGCCCACGCCGGGCAGGCTCGGTCGGCTGATCTCCATCGCGGCGCCCGCGTCGATGACCACGATCGTGCTGCTCGCGGGGTCGTCGGACCCGAAGCCGGCTTGCAGCACGGCGGCGAGCCGATCGCCATCGCGAGTCACGTACAGCCGCTGGATTGGCCCGTCCACGTCCATGTACGCGCGCGATTCGACCTCGACGGGCGGCCCGCGGCGGGTGGCGTCCAACGTACCCGTGTCGACCACGCGAATCTCGCCCCCGCGCGTCCCGACGTACAGGGCTTGGTCGTTCTTGTCGTAGGCCAGGGCAACCGCGTCGGGAATGGCAAGCGTGCCCGCGAGGTCGCGCGTCGCGAGGTCGTAGGCGCGGACCTCGCTACCGGTGGCGACCCACAGTCGATCGCCCTGGACCGTGTCGGAGTCCAGCGAGTCGTCGCGCCGAGGCTCAACCACGGCGTCGACCACGGCCACACCGAGCCGGCTCTCGGCGCTGACCCGGTCCTCGCCGAACGCCACGAGCCCGAGGGCCATCGCGTACTTGGCCAGGTGGGGATGGGTCCACTCGTAGATGTCGTGCGTGAGGCCGTACCGCCAGTCCTGGAGGAACTCTGTGGCCGTGCGCGGGTGGTAGACCTCGTCGAAGTGCATCTGGTACGGCTCGTCCAGCCGCCACATGCGCACGGTCAGGAGGCTGATCGCGAGCACGGCGATCATCCAGATGTCGAGTCGGTCCAGGCGCCCGCCACGCTCGTTCTCGAGCAGGCGCGTGCGATCCGCGCGAACGGGCGTGTCGTCGAGGCGGGCGCGGAACCAGCCGATCGGACCGAGCGAGCCGGCATCGCGCTCCATGTCCCATGCGGGCATGACGCCGCCGGGCGCGGGGACGGCAGCAACGGAGCCGGATGTCGCGACCGACGGCATGACGCCGGCGGCGACGCCCGGCACCGGCCAGGAGATCGGGGCGCCGTCGGGCAAGAGTGGGCCGCCGGGATCCGGACCGAATTCGGGGTCGAGATCCGGATCGAAGTCAGGCTCCGGCAGTCGGCGGCCGAGCCAGTCCGCCAGGCGACTCTGTTCGCGCGGGTCGTGCCCTGCGAGCGCAACGCTCTCGGCGATCCCCTCGACCGCCTCCTCGCGCAGTTGAAAGAAGGCCCAGCCGAAGACGAGCAGCTGGCTGATCGAGATGATCGCGACGCCCCACGGGGACGCGAACGTGTCGCCGATGCCGAGCCAGTCAGATATGTTGGGGTTGTCGCGGTAGTAGGTTGTCAGGACCACGTACATGTTCGCGAACGTTGCGGCCGCCGAGACCACGTAGGCGAAACGCCAGCGCCAGGAGACTGCCGCCAGGATCGCGCCGACCGCGACGAGCGGGAACAGGTAGCGCTCGTGGACGCGAGTCGGCAGGACGAAGAACGCGATCGCGAGGACGGTGAGGCCCACCAGGGTCGTGACGCGGTCCGGTCGGCGCGCCACGAGCCAGAGCACGATTGCCGCAGCGATCACGAACAAGGCCGCACCCACGAGGGCGGCCGGGAATGCACCGACGAAAAACCCGGGTTCGCACGTCTGTGTGCTGGCAGGCCAGTTCCAGAGGACCCAGTCGCCGATGCGGAGCTCGCCGGGCGGCGCAGCCGTGATCGTCGAATCGCACACCCACGAGCGACTGAGCGCGATGCTCTCCTCCCGCCCGTCGGCCGTGGTCTGGATGACCAGCGCCCACGGGTTAAAGGCGTTCACGGACAGGTACGGGTACCCGGCAGCCGTCTTGAAGATCTGGGCGACGAGGCCCGGGAAGCTCAGCCCGAACGGGAACGAGACCAGGATCGCCGTCAGCAGCCCAGCCGCTCCGGTCGTGATCACCCGGATCGGGCCGCGTACCCGCTCCTCCCATGCAGTCGTCCAGCCGCGCGGCTCCGGGTCCTCGTCGTTGCCGAAACCTCCGCGCGGCCAGAACGCGCGCCGGATGACGACGATGGCGACGATCGGGATCAGGATCCCGAGCTGCGGCTTGATCAGGGCGGCAACGGTCGCGAGGATCGCGGAGCGCTCCGGCCGGTCGCGCCAGAGCTCGCGCAGGGAAAGCAGGAGGAACACCACCCCGACCGAGTCCACCTGGCCCCAGACCACGCTGTCGAACCAGCTGACCGGATTGAAGATCGCGATCAGGGCGCCGATCCGCGCCGCGCGCTCACTCCCGCCGAGCTCCTTCGTCATCGACCACACGAGGTAGCCGATCGCGAGGTCGGCGAGGATCGGCGGGATCTTGATCAGGTCGCCGACACCACCTCCGAAGAATTCTGCGACTCCGCCGACGAGCCACAGGACATACAGGTAGCCGGGCGTGTAGTCGTGGAAGAAGGGCCGGTCGTAGAACCCGTGCAGCCCCTCTGTCGCGAGATTGGTCGCCCAGAACCCGAAGGAGCCGAGGTCGACCTTGAAGCCGGAGCCGGGCAGGAGGTATGCGATGATGAGCCGGAAGGTGAGGCCCAGCGCCAGGAGGACGAGGATGCCGCCCGCGGCGTCCCACAACCCGGTCCGCGATGGCTCCGCCCTGTCCGGGTCGGGCTCACCGATTGCGGGACCACTCAAGACGGGTTCGGTCTCCAGCGAGCGATGAGGTGCGTGGGAGCGTAGCAGAGGGCGCCGCGGGCTCCCGTCGCCCGGACGTTCTGTCCGATTGGCTCGATCGTCTGCCGGCGCTCGCCATCGGCGCCGGCCTGATCGCGCTCGCCCTTGCTGCCTACTGGCTGCCGGGCAGCGATCGCTACTACAACCACTTCGTCTGGCAGGCGCTGGCCTTCCTGGACGGCCGAACGACCATCGACTGGCCGGTGGACAGGGGCGGCTTCCCGAACGGCAACGACTGGATGCAGGACATTTACCCCCTGAGCGAGCTGACCGGCGATCCCTCGACGCCGGGCGCGCTGCTTCCGTTCCCACCGCTGCCCGCGTTCGTCCTTCTGCCGTTCGTGGCCATCTGGGGACTGGCCACCGACATCCGGGCAGTGTCCGTGGTGTTCGGCGCCCTCGATGTCGGGCTTGCCTGGTGGATGCTGGGCGGTCTGGCGTTCTCCCGCCGGATTCGACTCGCAACGACGGTCTTCTTCGGCTTCGGGACGGTGCTCTGGTACGCGGCCCAGCTCGGCACCACGTGGTTCTTCGCACACGTGGTCGCGGTCGGCTTCATCCTCCTCGCGGTGGGCGTCGCGCTACGGGCGGATCCCGCTGCCGACGGCGAGGTCGACGACGTTCCGTCCTCGGGCACGCTCCTCCAATCTGTCGTCGAGCTGGTCAGACGGCCGCTTGCGGCGATTGACCGGCGCCAGCTCCTCGCCGGGCTCCTGTTCGGCCTGGCATGCACCGCGCGGCTCCCGGTGGTCTTCGGGGCGCCGTTCTTCATGCTCGTCGGTGGTGGCGGGACCTGGACCCGGCGCTCGGTCTCGGCAGGCATCGGGACCGTCATCCCGGTAGGGCTGCTGCTCGCCTACAACCTCGCGACCACCGGGCACTTCCTCCATCCCGGCTACGACTGGCAATACCAGCGCGAGGCGAACGGCTATCCGACCCTCAACTACCACCCGGACTGGGGCATCGAGG
>JBDSZH010000086.1:0-10106 GCA_039925225.1 Candidatus Limnocylindrales bacterium
CGCACGAAGTCGACGACCGAGAACGGCTCGTCCGGCTCCACCAGGTCCAGCCCGTGATGGGGAATGCCGGCCCTCGCCTCCGTGCCGACTTTGGCCGTGCCGATGTCCATGCCGCGGAAGACCTGCCGCGAATCCGCCGAGATGATCTCGGTTGGAATGCCGTCCTCGCGCAGCGCCAGCGCCATATTGATCGCCAGGCCGGTCTTGCCGGTCGCCGTCGCGCCCGCGATGACGAGGAGCGGCGGCGCGGCGGCGCTCACGCCGAGGCGACGCCTCGCAGCGCGTACGGTCCGGCGTGCTCGATCCGGACGTCGACCAGCGTCCCCAGCCAGCCCGCGGGACCTGTGAGGTGCACCAGCTTGTTCTGGCGCGTTCGACCGGCGAGGTGGACGAGATCGATCCGCTGCCCCGCCGACCATATGGGCGTCGCGTCTGTGCTCTCGCCACCGTCGTCGTGCTCGTGGGTTCGCGGCGGCACGATCGTGTCGACCAGCACCTCGACCGTCCGGCCCAGCCAGGTCAGGTTGCGCTCAAGTCCGATCGGCTCCTGGACGGCGAGCAGCGCATTCAGCCTCCGCCGCTTGTCGTCCGCCGGGACGTCGTCAGCGAGGTGCGTCGCGGGCGTGCCCGGGCGTTCCGAGTACGCGGCGGCGAAGACCTGGTCGTAGCGGACCCGTTCCAGCAGCCGGAGCGTGGATTCGAATTGCGCCTCGGTTTCCCCGCAGAAGCCCACGATGACGTCGGTCGAGATCGCGATGTGTGGCACCGCCTCCCGAATGCGGTCGAGCCGCTCGAGGTAGTGCTCGGTCGTGTATTGGCGCCCCATCCGGCGCAGGACCGCGTCATCGCCGGACTGGACCGGGAGGTGGAGCGCCTCGCACAAGGACGGGCATTCAGCCATCGCGTCGATCAGCCGGTCCGAGAGGTCCCACGGGTGCGAGGTGATGAAGCGCAGGCGCGGAATCGCGGGGCTGCCGTCGGCGGTGCGCAGGCCATCGATCGCGCGGATGAGCTCCGCGAGGTCCGGACGCGACCCGAGGTCCAGCTGGCGGCCCGCCCAGCGCTCCGTGCGGACATGCCCGAATCTCGATTCCGGCGCGAGGTCGTGCCCGTACGAGTTGACGTTCTGGCCCAGCAGCGTGACCTCGCGAAAGCCGCCGGCGGCGATGGAGCGCGCCTCGTCCACGATCTCGTCGAACGGACGGCTGCGCTCTGGGCCGCGGCTGAACGGGACGATGCAGTAGGTACACGTCTTGTCGCAGCCGTAGATGATCGGCAACCAGGCAGACACCGCGGACGACCGATGCACCGCGCCACCCGCCACCGCCGCCGCGCGCGTGCCGGCCAGGTGGTCCGCGACGCCGACGACCGTTCGTCCGACCACCGTCGTCGCCCCAACCGAGCCCATCGCGACGCTGAGCCCGCCCGCAGGCCCCGCGAGCCCAACTGGACCTTGCGCGGACGCCAGCCCCAGCCGATCCACCAGCTCCGGCTCCTGATCCGGCCGCAGGAACAGGTCCACCGCGGGGAATCGCCTGTCCAGCCGCTCGTGATCCATCTCTCGAACGGCGCAGCCGGTCATCACCACGCGCATCGAGGCCTTGCGCGCCTTCATCTTGGCGAGCTCACCCTGCCGTCCGATCACCTTCGCCTCCGCGGCTTCACGGATCGCACACGTGTTGATCACCACGAGGTCCGCGGTCTCCATCGATGGCGCCTCGGCGCAGCCGGCCGCAAGCAGCCGCCCGGCCATCTCCTCCGAATCGCTGCGGTTCATCTGGCAGCCCAGGGTCCACACGTAGAAGCTGGGCAGGGCGCGAGATTCGGGTCGGAACTCGCCGAGCCGCGCATCGTCGACGTCCGCGGCGGATCGGGCCTCCGTGGCCGGGGGCGGCGCGACCTCGAGCATCGGGAGCAGTCGACCGGTCGTCATGGAAGTGACATCGTAGTGGCATTCCGATCGGAGGGACCCATGCCGCCAGTCCGTCGCGACGTGGCGCGAGTCGTGCTACTCGACCCAGCGAATCGGGTGCTGCTGCTGCCGATGGCAGGAGACCTCGATGCGAACGGTCACGGCTACTGGTACCTGCCGGGCGGCGGTATCGAGAAGGGCGAGGCGCCCGTTGACGCGGTCCGTCGGGAGATCCGGGAGGAGCTCGGTCTGGACATCGATGTTCGGGACCCGGCGCTCGTACGGCTGGTTGGCGTGCGATTCGAGTTTGGGGGTCAGCGCATCGACCAGGATGAATGGCACTTTCTGGGCCGCACCAGCACGGCGGCAATCGTCCAGAGTCGGGCCGCGGACCCAGAGCGGCGCGCGGTGAGCGCCCATCGATGGTGGTCGGTCGAAGAGCTGGCGGTCACTTCGGAAACCGTGTATCCGAGCGGTCTGCGCGCTCTCATTGCGGAGGTTCTTGCATTCGGGCCGCCGTCGACCCCCAGGGAGGTCCAGAACGATGCGCCGTCTCAGGCGCGGCGGAAGAGATCGCGCGACGAGGGCGCCGCACCTTCCGCGACCGGTCCCACGCGACGGAACCCGGCGGCCTCGTAGAAGCGGCGCGCCGGGATGCCTCCAGGAACGTCTGTTCCGAAGGTCTCCACGACGATCGAACCCGGTCCCGCCGCCTCGAAGATTGCGCTCAGCAACGAGGCCCCCACGCCAGATCGACGATGGTCCTCGGCCACGGCGAGCCACGCGATGCGCCGAAGCCCTGGCCGCCAGATCGCCGCACCGATCACCTTGGGATCCGCGCCCGAATCGTGAACGACATATGCGGTGCCTTCATCGATGTTCCGTCGAAGGATCCGCGCAAAGTCGGCATCAGTCGACATCGGCGACTCGAACATGTCCTCGACCTCCGCCGCGAGGGCAAGCCAACCCGCTATGTCGGCATGCTGGGCTACAACGGCGCGCATTCGCGCTGCGTTCAGCCGGGCGTCCAGACGTACGGGGTCGTGGTGGTCACCGCGACGAACCCGAGCCGCTCAAGGATCGGGCGGCTGTCGGCTGAGGAATCCACCTGGAGGAGTCGGAACCCCCGGCTCGCGGCGAGCGCCGCCCGATATGCCACGGTCGCCCTGTAGATCCCGCGCCGGCGCCACTCCGGCAGTGTCGCGCCGCCCCACAGTGTGGCGAAGTCCGTCCCCCGCTCGAACCGGATCCACGCGGCCGAGACGACATCCCCGCCCGCCTCCGCGACCACGATCGAGATCGAATCCGGGTCGGCATCCCGCTCTGACTCGAACATGTCCGGGAGGTCCATGTGGTCCTCGCCCCAGATCTGCTGCTCGAACGCGGCGATCCGGTCGAATTCGCGCCGCGCCGTGACCTGCCGAAGGGTGACCCCCTCCGGCAGCACGTGGGCGCGACCGCTCACGTCCGCGACCCGCGCGATCACGACCGTCTCCAGCTCTTCCGGCACGAGGCCGGCGGCCCGCAGCCGGTCGGGCAGGTCCAGCGGCTGATCGTGACCGTGGTACTTCCACTCGAACCGCTTGCCACGCTCGGTGAAGAATCCGATCTGGCGCGCGATATATGCGTCGAGGTCCGGACCGTTCAGCCCATCGAGGTCGCTGTACGAGATCATGCCGCCGTACGGAAACACGAACCGGAGCGCCGGCCCGTCCCGCTCCACCTCGATCCGGGACGGCAGCGGCTCCGGGACTCGCATCCGCAGCTGGGAGTCGTAGGCCACCCGCAGGTCCTCGATGTCGGCCGTGTCGACGCGCGGTGTCGAGTGGCGCAGCCCGTCGCGCAGCGCCGGTTCGATGCTGTCGGGGAGGTACAGCTCCGCATGCGCCTCCGCGTAGCTCTCGCGGTCGCCATGGAAGTCCGTGCCGCCGGTCATCACGAGCCGCAGCTCTAGCGCGACCTGGCGGAGCTGCTCGACGACCTCGGGCGTGTAGGAGCGGTAGTAGACCTCGAGGCCGTTGAGGCCGGCGGCCATCAGCTCGCGGAGGAAGCCGATGTGCTCCAGTGCCTCCGAGAAATGTGCGAGTGACGCGAGCCCGCCTGCGCTGCGGATGGCCCGGATCGATTCGATCGCGTTCAGGCCCAGCCGCGGCACGTAGGCGGCCCGCCCACGGGACAGGTGACGAGTGAACGCATCCTCGACGCTGGTCGCATAGCCCGCCGCGATCATCGCCCGGGCAATCCGTGGGCGCCCGAGGGCATCCTCGTCGTTGACTTTGGGCTGTGCCTCGAGCTCCTTGTCGATGGGCATGCCCAGCTCGCGCAGCCGCCTGACCATCCGATCGAAGCGGGTCCGCCGCGATCGTCGCTGCTGGGAGAGGGCTTCCTCGAGTTCGTCGTCATCCGGATCGACCCCGATGCCCAGCACGTGGACCTCGTTCTCGCCGACCTGGACCGGCTCCGCGACGACGCTGTTGAGCTCAATACCCGGCAGCACCTCGAGACCCGGCGGTACGGAGTTCGAGCGGCGCAGGTCGCGAACACCGGCAAGGGTGTCGTGGTCGGTGATCGCGAGGAGTCGGAGGCCGGCGGCACTCGCCGCCTGGACGAGCTCGCTGGGCGTGAGGATCCCGTCCGAGCGGCTGGTATGGCTGTGGAGATCCATGACGGCCGGCGTGGGCGAGAGCCGCCGCTGCCTCGGGGGTTGGTGGCGCTTGGTGCTGCTCACCCGTCCCAGATCCGCTGGATCCGTTCGATCGCCAGCGCGCGCCCCGTCGCCGGGTCGATGTCGATCTGCGTCCCGTTGAGGAGCACCGCGCCCTCACCGACCTCGAACCGCGTCGGCAGGGCGTTCAGGAAGCGCGGCAGCACCGTCGCCGGGTTGAACCCGATGACGCTGTACACCGGCCCCGTCATCCCGAGGTCACTCTGGTAGGCCGTGCCGCCGGGCAGGATCCGGTCGTCCGCGGTGGGCACGTGCGTGTGGGTCCCGACCACCGCGGCGACGCGCCCGTCGAGGTGCACGCCCAGCGCGTTCTTCTCCGACGTGATCTCGCAGTGGAAGTCCACCAGGCGGATCGGGGGCAGGGGTTCGCCCGCCTCCTCGAGCAGCCGGTCCGCCTCAAGGAACGGGTTCTCGATCGGCTGCATGAATGTCCGGCCCTGGAGGTTGATCACGGCCAGCTCCGAGCCGTCGAGCGCGTGATAGACGCCCCAGCCCCGGCCCGGGACGCCGGTGGTCCCGTAGTTGAGCGGCCGCAGGATCCGGTCGTTGCTCTCCAGGGCGGGATAGATCTCGCGCTTGTCCCAGATGTGGTTGCCGGACGTGATCACGTCCACGCCGTGCGCGAATAGCGCGTCGGCGGTGGAGACGGTGAGACCCATGCCGCCGGCGAGGTTCTCGCCGTTGGCGGTCACGAAGTCGATCGAGCGCTCGTCGCGCAGCGCGGGCAGGATCGCCTCGAGCGCGAGCCGGCCGGGTTTGCCGATCACGTCGCCGATCATCAGCACTCGACATGCACCGTTCGGCCGCGGGGCATTTCCGTTCGCCGGATTGCCAAGCAGGACCCGACCGGCAACGCGCTCCGTGCCTACCTCCGAGCTCCTTCCGACAATGGCTGGTCCAGTTCGAGCATGCGGCCGGAGACTACCATCGGACCGCTCCAGAGCGGGCGCGCCGGGCCCGCACCGCCACCAACGCCTGCACCGTCCATCGGTTGACCGTCGGCGTGACCAGGCTTACGCTCCCCTCGCCCACAGCCCCGCCTCTCATGGATGACCGTGACCAGACGACTCGTTCTCGCACTTACTTTCGCCCTCGCCGCACAGGCCATGCTGGTCGCTGGTGCGCTGGCGGTCCGTGATCCGCAGGCGAAGCCGGTGAAGCCCGGCCCGTCGCGGGGCTATGACATCTCCTACCCCCAGTGCGTCGGTGCATACCCGTCGAATCCCTCGTTCGCGATCGTCGGCGTAAACGGCGGGCGGGTGGACAGGGTCAACCCGTGCCTGGCCAGCCAGATCGCCTGGGGCGGTGGCACCGCCGCGGAGCTGTATGCCAACACGGGCAATCCGGGCCCCGCGCTTTCGTCGCAGTGGCCGGTGGGCCAAACGACGCCGCGCGTTTGCGAAGCCGCCAATCCCGACACCGCGGACTGCGCCTTCGACTACGGCTGGAACGCGGCGAAGTACTCGTTCGATACCGCGACGGCCGCCTATCAGCAGCTGGGGATCGCGACCAGCCCGGCCCTCACCGCGTGGTGGCTCGACGTCGAGACGTCGAACAGCTGGCGCAGCGATAACCTCGCCCTCAACGTCGCCGCGCTCGAGGGCGAGGTCGCATACCTGCGCGACATTGCCGGCGTCACCCGGCTCGGCTTCTATTCGACGACCTACCAGTGGGGCCTGATCACCGGCGGCACGACCGTCTTCGCCGCGTACCCGAGCTGGGGCGCAGGCTCATCCAGTGAGCGGGCCGCGCGAAGCCTGTGCAACTCCACGACGACCAGCTTCACCGGCGGTCCGCTCGTGCTGGTCCAGTACCCGTACTCGGGATTCGACGCCGACCTTCGCTGCTAGTGGATCGTCGCAGCCCGCTCGCGGGCAGCCTTGTCGTCATCTTCGCCGGTTGCCTGTTCGCCATGCTCGGCGTGCTGTCCAGGTGGTCGTTCGACGCCGGCCTCTCGCCGTTCACCTTCGTCATCTGGAGGTCCGGGGTTGCGGCCTTGGCGATGGCCGTGCTCGTCCTGGTCAGTCTCCGGCGCGGCGGGCGCCTCGTCGGCTGGCGGTCGCTCTCGCCTCGCGATCGCGTGGCGCTCGGTGTGGCGGCCCTCATGGGCGCATCGCTCGACGTGACGATGTTCCTCGCCTTCTCCCGGGTGTCGGTGGCGATCGTGCTGCTGTGCTTCTACCTATTCCCGGCGATCGTGGCCGGCGCATCCGCGCTCCTAGGCTGGGAGCGCCTCGATCGCGTGCGCGGCGTGGCGCTGGTCGTCGCCCTGGGCGGGATGGTGGCGGTCGTCGTGGGCGGGCCGGCGACCGGCGTCTCCGGGGGCACCGATCTGATCGGAGTCGTCCTCGCGCTCGGATCGGCGCTGAGCCAGGCCGTGTTCGTCCTCGTCGCGCGGCGTGGGTATCGGCAGGTCCCCGCCGATCAGGCGATGGTCGTGATCCTCACCGTATCGACGACGATCGCGACCGTCCTGGCGCTCGCCTTTGGCACTCTCTCCACAGCCTTGCTGCCCTTCGCCTCTCCGGATCTGCTCGGCCTGATGTTGTTTGCCGGCGTATTTGCCGCGGGTTTGCCGAGCCTCCTGTTCCTCGCGGGCATCCGCTGGATCGGCGGCGTGCGAGCAGGGATACTTATGCTCGCCCAGGCGCCGGTCGGGGTCGTGCTGGCCGCCGTCTTTCTCGAAGAGGGCATCGGCCCGCTCCAGATCGCCGGGGGCATCGCGATTCTGGCCGCAGCGCTGGTGATCCAGCGATCCTTGCTTTCGGAGCAGCCGGCCCAGACCGTGACGCAGGGAGCTACTTGGCGTACTCGACGGCGCGCGTCTCGCGGATGACCGTGACCTTGATCTGGCCGGGGTAGGTCAGCTGCTCCTCGATCCGCTTGACGATGTCGCGCGCGAGCCGCGTGGCGGACAGATCGTCGATCTCCTCCGGGCGGACGAGGATGCGCACCTCGCGACCGGCCTGCACGGCGAACGACTTCTCCACCCCGCTGAAGCTCTCCGCGATTCCCTGGAGATCCTCGAGTCGCTTGACGTACGTCTCCATGGTCTCGCCCCGCGCACCGGGTCGTGACGCGCTGATCGCGTCAGCGACCTGAACGATCGGGGCCTCCAGGCAGGCGTATTCGACTTCCTGGTGGTGGGCGGCGATGCAATTCACGACCTTCGTCGGAAGGTCGTGCTTGAGGGCGATCTGCGCGCCGATCGCGGCGTGCGGGCCCTCCACCTCGTGATCGACGGCTTTGCCGATGTCGTGCAGGAGTCCGCCCATCTTGGCGGCCATCACGTCCCCGCCGATCTCCGAGGCGATCATCGCGGCAAGGAAGCTCGCCTCGATGGAGTGCTGGAGCACGTTCTGGCCGTAGCTCGTCCGGAACTTGAGCCGGCCCAGGATCTTGAGCAGATCCGGCGGGAGCCCTGGCACGCCGCAGTCGTATGCGGCCTGCTCGCCGGCCTGGCGGATGATCAGGTCGACCTCGGCGCGTGCCTTTGCGACAACTTCCTCGATGCGGCCCGGATGGATGCGCCCGTCGCCCATCAACTTCGTGAGCGCGATTCGCGCGATCTCGCGTCGGACCGGGTCGAAGCCCGAGAGCACCACCGTCTCCGGCGTGTCGTCGATGATCAGGTCGATCCCGGTGGCCTGTTCGAGGGCGCGGATGTTGCGGCCCTCGCGGCCGATGATTCGGCCCTTCATCTCGTCGTTCGGCAGGTGGACCACCGTCACCGTGTGCTCCGCGGTGTGATCTGCGGCGACGCGTTGCATCGCGGTCACGATGATGTCGCGCGCCTTCTCGGTGGCCTCCTCACGGGCCCGTCGCTCGATCGACCGTGCGAGCTTCACCGCATCGTGCTCGGCCTCCTCGCGGATGGCCTCGAGCAGCACGCCCTTGGCGTCCTCCGCGGACATGCCGCTGACCTTCTCGAGCGCGAGCACCCGCTCCTGGTTGAGCTTCTCCAGCTCCTCGCGACCCTTGTCCAGCTCGATCTGCTTCTCCAGGAGCTTGCGATCGCGCTGCTCGAGCATGTCGGAGCGCTGGTCCAGCTGCTCATCGCGGGCGTGCAGTCGGCGTTCCATGTTGGTGAGCTCGGCGCGCCGCTCGCGGGCGTCGTCCTCCGCCTCTCGCCCGAGCCGGATCTTCTCCTCCTTGGCCTCGAGGATCAGGTCTTTCTGCTGTGCGCGCGCGTCGCTGACGATGCGAGCGGCCTTCTCGGTCGCCACCTTGATCGACTCGTTTGCCCACTGGCTGCGCGCGGCGAAGCCAAGGCCGACGCCTATGGCAAGGCCGACCAACGCCCCAATGGCGAGGGCCACGAAGTCCATCTTCATCCTCCCATCCGACCTTGGGCGGTCGGACGCGTGTGGTTTTCAGGCAATCCGGAAGGGTCGATGCCGACCCGGTCCGAAGTGACGCGTAGCCTACTACTACGGCCGCCCGGCGGGCCGTTTCGAGGCCGGCGGTCCACCGGCTTCGCCGCTATTCCGGGTCAAACCCCTCGTCGTCGGTGGGTGAGAGCAGGGCGCGCGACGCTGCGGCGGCGACCTCGGGATCGAAGCCGTTGCGAGCGAGCAGGGCGTAGGCGCGCTCGCGTCGCGCCCGTGGGTCGCCAACGCGGTCGAGTGCCCGCGCATTGCGCGCGAGCAGACGGGCAGCGGCCTCGGCGTCGGCCTCCGGATGTTCCGCAGCGCGCTGGGCGATCGTCTCGTCCGCCGTCTTCCGATCGATCCCCTTGCGTGCGAGCTCGAAGCGCAGCGCCCGTTCGCCCCGGGGCCGCGAGCGATCCCGCGACTCGATCCACGTCCGCGCGAACGCCTGATCGTCGAGCATCCCGAGCTCGATGAGGCGCGCGATGGTGCCCTCGACGAGCTCCTCGCGATACCCGACGCGACTCAGCCGGCGTCGAACCTCACCGATAGATCGCTCGCGCGGCTCCAGGAATCGCAGGGCGGCCTCCAGCACGACCGCCGGATCGTCGACCGCACCGAGACGCTCGCGCTTCTCGTTGAACCCCTCGCGCCGCCGCCCCGCCATCAATCAAGCTCGCCGTCGGGCGGTTTGATCGCAAGGCGGAGGCGAGCACCGGAGCGAGCGCACCCCGAGGTGCGTGAGCGACGGCGCGGAGCCGACAACGCCGCGAGCGAATTGCACGGCGGCGAGCTATTCGGCTTCTGAGATGCCCTCGACGGGGAGGGCCACATCACCGCCGGCGACTTTCGCCCGAATCCGCGACTCGATTTCGGTTGCGATTGGCGCGTTCTGGCGCAGAAACTCCTTGGAGGCTTCGCGGCCCTGGCCCAGCCGGGTCTCCGCGAACGTGAACCACGCGCCGGTCTTGTCGACGACATCCATCGCGACGCCGACGTCCAGCAGGCCGCCCTCCTTGGAGATGCCCTCGCCGTACATCACGTCGAACTCGGCGACGCGGAACGGCGGCGCGACCTTGTTCTTCACGACCTTGACGCG
>JBDSZH010000087.1:0-7195 GCA_039925225.1 Candidatus Limnocylindrales bacterium
CCTCACCCACGGTGAGGCGCCCCGCTACTATTTCGGGGAGTTCTGCGGAGGAGGCCAGGTGTCGCTGGGCCGTACACAAGTCTCGACCTCGTACCCCACCTCGCGCTGGGTGCTGGTCGCCAGCCTCATCGGGCTGGTGTTCGCCGGCATGGGTGTCTCGGTCCTGATCGACCCCCAGGGCGGCCAGCACCTCCTCGCCTCTATCTACGACATGGCCGGCAGGCCTGCTGACGCGGAGCTCCTGCGGAACGGCCTCGGCGACCAGTTCCTCGCAAAGCTTCTGCTAGCGGGCATCGCCCTCATCGTGGGCGTCGGCGGCATCTGGCTGCTGTTCACCGGCGCGAGCACAATCGTGGAGCGCTTCCCGCCGAAGCTGCGAGATCGGACCCTGCCCTGGGTCTTCATCGGGCCCGCCGTGCTGCTGCTTGGCATCTACCTCCTCTATCCGAGCATCACGACGGTCATTCGCAGCTTCCAGACCGACAAGGGCGTGTTCACCCTCGCCAACTGGGAGAGCCTCGGGAAGGGCGACATCCTCGAGATCGTCAGGAACAACGTGATCTGGCTGGTGGTCACGACCGCTGCCAGCGTCGGGCTGGGCCTCCTCGTCGCAGCACTCTTCGACCGCATCAAACGTGAGTCATTGGCCAAGGTCTTCATCTTCACCCCGCTGGCGATCTCGCTGGTTGGCGCGACGGTGATCTGGAAATTCGTCTACGCGGTGCAGCCGCCCAGCCAGCCCCAATTCGGGTTGCTGAACGCGATCTGGACGGCGTTCGGCAACAAGCCGGTGGCCTGGGCGACGACGTTCCCCATCAACCTGCCGGCCGAGATGCTGATCATGGTCTGGCTCCAGACGGGCTTCGCCATGGTTGTCCTCTCGGCGGCGATCAAGGGCGTGTCGGTGGAGGTCCTCGAGGCTGCCCGGCTCGATGGCGCGGGCGAGCGCCAGATCTTCTTCAGGATCATCGTGCCGCTCATCCGCGGCTCGATCATCACCGTGGCCACGACGATCGCCATCGCGACGTTGAAGATCTTCGACATCGTCTTTTCGGTCAGCGGTGGCCTGAACCACGACAACGTTGTCGCCGTGCGAATGTTCCAGGAGATGTTCCAATTCTTCAATGACGGCCGCGCCGCTGCGCTCGCCACCGTGCTGTTCATAGCGGTCCTGCCGGTGATGTTCATCAACCTGCGCAACTTCCGTCGTCAGGCGGCCATGTGATGACAGCCACTGCAGAGCCCGTCGCCGGAACCCGCACGAAGGGTCGTTTCTGGCGTGCCCCGCTGCTCGAGAGCCTGCCGCTCCGGATCTCCGTGCTCGTGATCTGCTTCCTGTGGACCGTGCCCACGGCGGGACTCCTGATCACCTCGTTCCGCAACCCGCAGCTGATCACGAAGACGGGATGGTGGGAGGCCCTCTTCAACCTCTTCGGCAAGGACCAGTGGACGCTCCGGAACTACGAGCAGGTCCTCGGCGGGGACAACATGTTCGCTGCGTTCCTGAACAGCCTGATCGTCACGATCCCATCCACCGTCATCCCGATCACGATTGCCGCCTTTGCGGCTTTCGCGTTCGCCTGGGTCCCGTTCAAGGGCCGCGGGATCCTGTTCACGATCGTGGTGGCGCTGCTGGTCGTGCCCCTGCAGATGACCCTCATCCCGATCCTCAAGATCTACAGCGGGGCCTCGCTCTACGGAACCTACGTCGGAATCTGGTTGGCGCACACCGCGTTCGGCCTGCCCCTCGCGATCTTCCTGCTCTACAACTTCATGTCGCAGCTGCCGCGCGACCTGTTCGAGTCGGCGTCGATCGATGGCGCCTCCCACTTCCAGACGTTCATTCGCATCGTGCTGCCGCTGTCGATCCCGGCGCTCGGCGCGTTTGCGATCTTCCAGTTCCTGTGGGTCTGGAACGACCTCCTGGTGGCGCTCGTGTTCCTCGGGCCGGGCAAGGACGTGGCCGTGATGCCGACGGCGCTGTTCAACATGATCGGCCCTCGCGGCGGCGCATGGCACCTGCTCACCGCCGGCGCGTTCCTCACGATGATCGTGCCCCTCGGGGTCTTCCTCTTGCTCCAGCGAGCGTTCGTGCGCGGGATCCTGGCCGGCTCCGTCAAGTAGCGCCGGCGATCACCTTCCGGTACCACCGGGCACTGTCCTTGGGCGTGCGGCGCTGGGTCGCGTAGTCGACGTGGACGAGCCCGAACCGCCGGGTGTAGCCAAGGCTCCACTCGTAGTTGTCCAGCAGCGACCAGGCGTGGTAGCCCGTCAGCGGCACGCCGGCCGCGAGCGCGTCGCCGGCTGCCGCGATGTGGCGCGAGAGGTACGACACACGCCGAGTGTCGCGCACACGGCCGTCAGCATCCATCGTGTCCGGGTACGCGGCCCCGTTCTCGGTGATCACGATCTCGCGCGGCGCGTACTCGGCGTGAAGCGCGAGCAGGACATCGCGCAAGCCGTCCGGCGCGACCTCCCAGCCCATCTGCGTCTGTTCCGTGCCGGGTCGGGCGACGATCTCCCAGTCGAACGGCGCATTGGACAGCGCGTGGACGGGATCGCGGCGGTAGTAGTTCAGGCCCAGGTAGTCGAGATCGCCCGCGGGCGGGTCCGCCAGCTCGACCCCCTCGAGGTGGCCTGCGGCACGATGCGCCTCCATGCCGAGCTGCGGGTAGCCGCGGCCGAACAGCGGATCGAGGAACCAGGCGTCGCGAGCGGCGCTCCACTGCGCGGCGGCGCGTCGGTCGCGGTCCGTGTCGGTGGCGGGGACGACCTGGTTCATGTCGAAGGCGATGCCGATTCGCGCGTCCTTGACGAGCGACCGAACTACTGAGCCCGCAGATGCATGGGCACGGAGCTCGTTGTCGGCGACCTTGAGCGCGGTCGGCCAGTCGCGCAGGCCAGGCGCGTGGATGCCATCGGCGTGGCCGAGAAACGCAAACACGGCGGGCTCGTTGAACGTCATCCAGTCCGTGACCCGATCGCCCAGCCGCGCCGCCACCAGCGCCGTGTAGTCGCCAAACCGGGCGACGACCCCAGCATCGGCGAAGCCGCCACGATCCTGCAGGGCCTGGGGCAGGTCCCAGTGGAAAAGGTTGACCAGCGGCTCGATACCGGCGGCAACCAGGGCATCGACCAGCCGGTCGTAGAAATCGAGGCCGCGCTCGTTCGCCGCGCCGTTGCCATCGGGCTGGACTCGCGGCCAGCTCACGCTGAAGCGGTACGCCCGCGCGCCGAGGCCCGCCATGAGCGCAATGTCGTCGAGGAACCGGTGATAGTGGTCGCACGCGACGTCGCCGTTCTGACCGTCGGCGATCGCGCCCGGCACGCGCGCGAACGTGTCCCAGATGGAGCTTCCCCGGCCGTCTTCCGCGGCCGCACCTTCGATCTGGTACGCGGATGCCGCGAAGCCCCAGGAAAAATCCTTCGGGAAGCGCGCCGCCAAGGCGCCGGGGTCGAGGTCGAGCTCGGCGTTCGTCACCGCCGGATCGTAGCGGTCGATGGCGCGATCCGGGTCGTCGCGGGTCGGGTTGTCACGATCCGGGTCGTCGCGCCCGTACCATTTCGAGGATGACCGTCGCACCGCCCATACCCGGGGACGCGATCCTCGGCCGGCTCATGCTCGCGTTCCGCGGGACGACCGTTCCGGAGTGGCTGCGCGATCGCCTCGGGTCGGCGCCGGCGGCGGGATTCACGCTCTTCCGCGCGGCAAACCTGCGCGGCCCGGCCCAGGTCACGCGGCTCACCGCGAACCTCCAGGCCGCGGCCGCCGCGCGCCGCGCCTCCAACGACCTGCCACTGCTGATCGCGACGGACCAGGAGGGCGGCCAGCTCCTCGCCCTCGGTAACGGTTTCACCCCCTTCGCCGGCCCGATGGCCATCGGGGCGACGGGCGACGCGGATCTCGCCGAGCGGGTTGGACGGGCGATCGGGCGCGAGCTCCGCGCGGTCGGCGTGAATGTCGACTACGCGCCCGTGCTGGACGTCGCATCGAATCCGGAGAATCCGTCGCTCGGCATCCGCTCGTTCGGGGACGACCCGGGCGAGGTGGGGCGGTTGGGCGCGGCGTGGCTGCGCGGGCTGCAGTCGGCCGGCGTCGCGGGGACGGGCAAGCACTTCCCGGGCACGGGTGGCGCCGCCGTCGACACGCATCACCAGCTCGCGGTCGTCGATCGCACTCGGGGCGACCTGGAGGGCCGCGAGCTGCCGCCGTTCCGGGCGGGCATTTCCGCCGGCGTTCGCATGGTCATGTCCGGGCACTTCGCGGTGCCCGCGCTGACCGGCAGCCCGACGCTTCCATCCACCCTCTCGCGCCGGATGATGAGCGAACTGCTGCGCGATGAGCTGGGCTTCGAGGGCGTGTCGATCACCGACGCTCTGGACATGAAGGCGATCCCGCAGGGCGCCGCACAGGCGGTCGCGGTGATCACGGCCCTGGAAGCCGGCGTGGATCTCTTGCTCTCGACGCCCGACCGGCGGGCGCAGCGGCGCATCGAGACGGCACTCCGGCGAGCGGCGGCGATGGAGCTGCTGGAGCCAGAGGCAGCCCAGGCGTCCCTGGCGCGGCTCAATAGCCTGCGCCACTGGCTCTCCGGGTTCGAGGCCCCGTCCCTCGATGTCGTCGGCTCGGCCGAGCACTCCGCGCTCGCGGAGGAGCTCGCGGCGCGATCGCTGACGCTCGTCCGCGACGAGGCGCGTTTGCTTCCGCTGCGAATCTCGCCGGACGCCTGGATCGGTGCGATCATGCCGGCTCCACGGGACCTCACGCCCGCGGACACGTCGTCGTTCGTGAGGCCGAGCCTCGCCGCGGCGCTCCGCGAGCACCACGCCCTCGTCGACGAGGTCGTGACCGCGCATCCACCAACGCCGGCGGAGATCGGCGCGCTCCGGGAGCGCGCCGGGAGTTGGGACGCGATCGTGGTCGGGACTATCACAGCAGCGGCGGGCTCACCCCAGGCGGCGCTCGTCGAGGCATTGCTTGACACCGGCAAGCCGGTCGTGACGATCGCCCTCCGAACGCCTTGGGACCTCGCCGCTTACCCGCGCGCAGGCACGCACGTGTGCACCTACTCGATCCTCCCGGAGTCCATGACCGCGCTCGCGGCGGCGCTGTTCGGCGCCGGTGGTGCCGCGTTTCCCGGCCGGCTCCCGGTTGGTATCGAGGGCGTGGCCGCGCGTGGCCACCGGCTGGCCGCATGACCGGCATGACGGGCCTGATCGACCTCCAGGTCAATGGGGCGGGCGGGTTCGACCTGACCAGCGATCCGGAATCCGTCTGGCGCGTCGGCGCGGTGCTGCCGCGGTTCGGCGTCGCGACGTTTCTGCCGACCCTCGTCAGCCCGTCGTGGGCGATCGTCGATCGGGCGCGGGCGGCGCTCGCTGCCGGACCTCCGTCCGGCTATGACGGGGCGGACCCGCTGGGCTGGCATGTCGAGGGCCCGTTCCTCGCGCCCACGCGCGCGGGCGCGCACGATCCGGCGACTCTGCGCGCGCCCGAGATCGATGCCGTCGTCGACTGGTCGCCCGCCTCCGGCATCCGGATGGTCACCCTCGCACCCGAGCTGCCGGGCGCGCTCGATGTCGTGCGCTCGCTCGTCTCGCGCGGTGTCGTCGTGTCTGCCGGCCACAGCGCGGCCACCTACGACGAGGCCGTGGCCGGGTTCGATGCCGGGATCCGGAGCGTGACCCACCTGTTCAACGCGATGGTGCGGCTCGACCATCGCGAGCCGGGGCTCGCCGGCGCGGCTCTCGCCGATGACCGGGTCACCGTCGGGGTGATCCCGGACGGCCTGCACGTCGACCCGCGGATGGTGGCGCTGGTCCGGAGACTTGTCGGGCCGGACCGGCTCGCCGTGGTGAGCGACGCGATTGCGGCGCTCGGCATGCCACCCGGCACGTATCGGCTGGCAGGGCTCGACTGCATTGTCGATGAGTCGTCGGCGCGGCTGCCCTCGGGCGGTCTCGCCGGCAGCGTCATCGGGATTGACCGAGCGGTGGCGAATCTCGCGGCGTTCGCGGGGATCTCCGAGGCCGAGGCGATGCTCGCCGCGACCACCGTGCCGGCGCGGCTCCTGGGGATCCCGGAGTCATGAGCCTCCACCACGAGATTCTCCAGCAGCCGGACGCAGCACGACGTCAGCTGGAGTCCACGCCCGACGCGCTGGACGCCCTTGCTGCGCGCCTCCGCGCCAGACCGATCGCATCGGTCGTGATCGCGGCGCGGGGCACGTCGGATCACGCGGCGATCTACGCCCAGTACGTGCTCGGGGTTCGGAACGGCCTGTCGGTGGGTCTCGCGACGCCGTCGCTGGTCTCGATCTACGGCGCGGAGCTCGATGTTCGGGATTCGCTCGTCATCGGGATCAGCCAGAGTGGAGCATCGCCGGACATCGTTGCCGTCGTGACGGCAGCCGCTCGACAGGGTGCGCCCACACTCGCCATCACCAACGACCCATCGAGTGCGCTGGCCGCTGCCGCGGAGCACGTCATCGACCTTGCCGCCGGCCCGGAGCTCGCGATCGCCGCGACGAAGACCTACACGACGTCACTCCTGGCAATTGCCCGCCTCTCGCTTGCGCTCCGGCCAGATCCCGAGGCCGAGCGTGCGATGCGCGACATCCCCGGCGCGATCACGGCGGCGATCGATCTCGAGCCTGCCGTCGCCGCGGTCGTGGCCGAGCTCGGTCCGATCGACCGATGCGTCATCGTCGGGCGGGGCTTCGAGTACGCCACCGCTCGGGAGTGGGCCCTGAAGCTGAAGGAGCTCGCGCGAGTCTTTGCGGACCCATACTCGGCTGCGGACTTCCTCCACGGCCCGATCGCCCTTGTGCAGCCGGGGATTCCGGCGCTTGTGCTCGCTCCGTCTGGTGCGACCGAAGCGTCGATGGCCGAGCTGCTCGGCGACCTGCGCGGTCGGTCGGTCGACAGCGTCGTACTCTCGGACGTGGCGGCCACCCTCGACCGCGGTCGCTGGCCGATCGCGCTGCCGGGCGGCGTCGCGGAGTGGCTGCGACCGGTCGTGTCGATTGTGCCGGGCCAGCTGTTCGCGTACCACCTGACCCGAGCCCGCGGGCTGGACCCCGACGCGCCGCGCTACCTCTCGAAGGTGACCCGAACCAACTAGCCGGTTACAGGCCTGAGTAGGCGTGCAGGCCCGTGAACCAGAGCGAGCCGGAGTACGTGACCAGGACCATCA
>JBDSZH010000088.1:0-9192 GCA_039925225.1 Candidatus Limnocylindrales bacterium
CACTGCTCCTCCTCGACGAGCCCACCGCCGGCATGAACCCGCGCGAGACCGCGGATCTCACGGTGCTCATCGGCCGGCTCCGCAGCGAGCTCGGGCTGACGGTCCTGCTGATCGAGCACGACATGCGCGTGGTGATGGGCATCAGCGACCGCGTCACCGTCCTCGACCATGGTGAGCGCATCGCGGAGGGCACGCCGGAGGAGGTCCGGCGCAACCCGAAGGTCATCGAAGCGTACCTGGGGACCCCACCGGCATGACCGCCTCGACCGAACCGACCACCGGCGGCAGCCTCGCGGGCACCGAGCCCATGCTTGTCGTCGACAACGTCCACACGTACTACGGCCAGATCCACGCGCTCCAGGGTGTCACGCTGACGGTCGCCAAGGGCGAGGTCGTGACCCTGATCGGCGCAAACGGCGCCGGCAAGACGACGACGCTCAAGACGATCAGCGGCCTGCTTCATGCGCGCGTGGGGACTGTCCATTTCGAGGGCGAGGACATCACCAAGGTCGCGCCCCACAAGCTGGTTGAGCGCGGCATCGGCCATGCGCCGGAGGGCCGCCGCATCTTCAGCCGCCTCACGGTCCTCGAGAACCTCCAGATGGGCGCGTTCAGCCGGCCCAAGGCCGACATCAGCCCGGACATCGAGCGTGTGTTCACACTTTTCCCGCGCCTCAAGGAGCGGGAACGGCAGCTCGGCGGCACGCTGTCGGGTGGCGAGCAACAGATGCTGGCCATCGGCCGCGCGCTCATGTCGGAGCCCCGGATGCTCCTGCTGGACGAGCCGTCTCTGGGTCTCGCCCCGATCCTCGTGGCGCAGGTCTTCGAGACGATCAAGGAGATCAACAGCCAGGGCACGACCGTCCTGCTCGTGGAGCAGAACGCGCTCCAGGCGCTGTCCATCGCGCATCGAGGCTATGTCCTGCAGACGGGCGAGGTCGTCCTGTCTGGAACGGCCGCGGAACTGCGCCAGAACGAGACTGTCCGCAAGGCGTACCTGGGCGAAGACTAGCCCCACACCGCCGGTGGACCTGCGGGGCCAGCCGATGACGCGTTCGGAACGGGATCACCGGGAGCCAATCGACACCGACGCCCGGCTGTCCGATCTCGCGACCGTCCGGGTCCGGACGCGCTCCGGAGATCCACGCATCGCGATGGCGCTGTGGGCCGTCGCCGCCCTCGTCGGCGTGGCGATCCTGAAGCCATGGGGCGGCAGCAGCCCGGAGCCGACGTTCCGACCGGTCGCCGTGGCGCCCTCCATCCTCCCCGTCACCCCCGTGCCCACCGAGGACCGAACGTCGGAGGGCCTGGCGTCGGAGTTCTGCCTGGGAGCGGGCACCTGGCAAGTGGCGTCGCTCGAGACATGGCGAGAGCAGGACGTGCGTGTCTGGCGCGCGATCGAGCCCGCTCGCGGCGCCAGCGGACCCCTGGATCCCTTCATCCCGGCTGCGCCGATCGTCGCATTCGCGCTGGCGGCGCTGGGGTGGTGCGCGCCTGCGTTCGGAGCGGAGCGGCCGGCCGGGCCGGCCACCATCACCGCGTGGTACGTGCGCGGCACCACGGCGACTGCATTGGAGCTCCACCAGGTCCGGCCGGTTGACGGCGAAACGGAGCTCGGTGCCCTGTACGTGCCACTGACCACCTGCCCGGATCAGACGATCTGCGCGCCACTCCTTCGCGACCCGGTCCCGGGGCCATGGGTCACCGGCCGGGTGGTGTTCCGGTACCTTGACGAGGGCGCCGATTCCGCCGTGTGGCTCGCGGCGGACGTCGAGATCCTGTCGCCCGCCTCGGGCACGCCGGCACCGAGCCCGACCTAGCGCAGCCGCGGTTCCTGGAGCATCTCGTACGTGGCGCGCGTGAGGATCGCCAGCCCGATCCCCACCAGCCACAGCCCCGGAATCCCGAGCACGATGTCCGCGGGCTCGGGGAAGCTGAATGCCCGGAGGGAGCCCAGCTCGACGATCCGGTAGGCAAAGCCGATCCAGGCGACTGCGGTGATGAGCGCGTAGCTGGTCCACCGGTCGGCGCTGACCGGACGCTCCGATGCATACGGGAGGGTGAGAAGCGCGAGGGTTGCGATCGCGGCGGCGAAGACGACGATGCCCATGCCCTCGAACGCCGTGCCACTGAGCTCCGTCAGGCCCAGACCGCCGCCGCGGGACCACCACGGCAGGAAGCAGCCCACGAGCGCGACGAGCGCGCCGATCGCGGCGAGCCGGCGCGACCGTCCAACCGGACGCCGATGCATCGTCACTCTTCGCTGTAGACCTCTGGCCTGAGCACGCCCACGAAGCGCAAGTTGCGATACAGCTCGCCGTAGTCGAGGCCGTAGCCGACGACAAACTGGTCGGGGATCGTGAACCCCGTGTAGTCCACGTCGATCTCAACGAGTCGTCGCGCTGGCTTGTCCAGGAGGGTGCAGATCCGGAGCGATGCGGGCTTCTTGCCACGCAGGTAGCGGACCAGGTAGTTCAGCGTGAGTCCCGTGTCGATGATGTCCTCGACGATCAGGACGTCCTCGCCCTCGATGCTCGAGGAGAGATCCTTCAGGATCCGCACGAGGCCGGACGATTCGGTCGTCGCGCCGCCGTACGACGAGACCTCCATCAGGTCGATCCGGACGGGCAACGAGATCGCGCGCATCAGGTCGGCCATGAACGGCAGGGAGCCCTTGAGCACGGAGACGAGCGTCAGCTGGCGGCCGGCCATGTCGTTCGAGATCGCTGCACCCAGCTCGCCAACGCGGAGCTGGATCTGCTCCTCTGTGAGGAGGATCTCGCCGATGTCCGCCCGCTGGTCCGTCACCGTCCTCATGCGCCGGTCTCCTGGTCGGCCCCGGCTTCGATGGCGACCAGCTGGCGCCGGCGGCGGCGGCGGTTGCGCGATCGGGGCGACGCGCCTACGAGGGCGGGGGCGATTGTCGACGAGTCGTGGATCGGCGTCTCGTCGCCGATCAGGGCGGAGGTGTCGACCGGCTCGACGGGCTCGACCTGCGCAACCGGCGCAACCGGCTCAATCGAGCCCCGCTCCGCGGCGCGTTCCAGGGCGCGCTCCGATGCCCGTTCGGAGACGACCTGGCCGGGCGTCCCGGAGAGCGCCTCGGCAAGGGCGAGCCGGCCGTACTTGAGCATCATCGCCCTGAAGTCACGGGCATAGAACAACTTGATCCGGATGCCCGGGTAGAGCTCCTTGAGCCGCCGGAGCTTGCGGTTCTTCTTGCGCACGAGCCGCTGCTTGAGCGTGGTCATCTCGAGGAAGAGCTCCAGCTCGGGCAGGTAGAAGTCCGGCGCGAAGCTCTCGACGACCTCGCCATCCAGGTTCCAGAGGATCGGGAAGGTGGTGGGCTCGTACTCCCAGCGGACCTCGTAGAAGTCCAGGATCCGGGCCATCTCCGCCTCGCTCGCGTGCGCGAAGCGGGTCCCATCGATCGTGCCCGGTTCCGCCACCGGGACCTCGGCGATTTCGGTGGCATCGCCGCCATCCGAGTGACCGGCGCCCTCCTGGGGCGCGGCTGAAGCCAACTCGACGGACGCGACCTCGCTCCAACTCCCGGGGAACTGAGGCGTTCCTGTCGCCTCTGGGCTGCCGCCGGTCACCGGCTCGATTCGGCGCGGCCGCGGACGTCCTTCGCAAGGAGTCCGGACAGGTCGCCGCGCCAGGTCGCAAGGAGCGCGTGCATGTCGAGAACGTCGTCGGAGCTGATCGGGGCCGCTCGCGGGACTTCGTTGGGCTCGTCGCTCCGGCCGGCTAGCACGAAGCCGAGCGTCGTGCTCAGACAGGCGCCGCAGTCGAGCTGCAGGAAGGCGAGATCGTCGCGCCGGGCGAGGAGCTTCACCCGTTCGGCGGAGACGCGTTCGTCGCAGACGGTGCAGCGATGCCCGCCCGGGAGCGCGAGGAGGTGGTCCAGCGGATCCATCCGAGGTGAGTGTAGCCGGTCGCCCGCGTCATCGCCGTCCTTGTCCTCGATACCCCCGGGGGGTATCATCCGAGCATGCCCACACCGGATGCCCCGCACGCCCAGAACCCGCAGCACGCGGACGCCGCGGACCATTTCCGCCACAGCTATACCCGCGACAAGGCGCAGCTCGTGCGGCGGCTCGCGCGCATCGAGGGCCAGGTCCGCGGGATCACCCGGATGATCGAGCGCGAGGAATACTGCGTCGACATCCTCCAGCAGACCAGCGCTCTGCGGGCCGCGGTTGACTCGCTCGCCGTGCTGGTACTCGAGGACCACGTGAGTGGCTGCGTGCGCACTGCCGCTGCCAACGGCGACGCCGACCGGTACGTGGATGAGGTCGTGGACGTCGTGCGACGAACCTTGGGACGACCGGTCCGGAGCGCCACTCGCACCTAGGAGTTATCCACGATCGACGGGCGTCCTCGGCGGACATCGGTGGATAAGCCGGTTGACGCTCCCGCCGGCGCCCGGCAACATCCGGCATCCGCGCCGGGGAATCGCCGGGGAACGCGCTTCGAAAGGGGTCCGGGGAAACCCGACCGCGAACTGATCGAACCGCGTCAGACCGGGGCCCGGGCTGCGACGAACGACGACGCCGGAGGCGGTCATTCGGGAACCCGTGGTGCCCAGCTGGGAGCCCGGGAGGAGGCCCGAACGCCGCCTCCGACGCGCGTCCGACCCCCTGCTAGGCTGACCTCCCAATGCGGATCGCCGTCCTGTCGGACATCCACGCCAATCTCCCTGCTCTGGACGCGGTCCTCACCGACGCTGGCAAGGTCGATGCGGTCTGGCACCTCGGCGACGTTGTCGGCTATGGGCCTGAGCCGGATGCGGTCGTCGAGCGACTGCGCGAGGTCGGCGCGGTCGGGGTGCGCGGCAATCACGACGCCGCGGCGTGCGGCGGCCCGGAGATCGAGTGGTTCAATCCCGATGCCCGGCGGGCGATGGAGTGGACCCGCCGCGCCATCGGGCCCGAGACGGAGGCGTGGTTGGCGGCGCTGCCCGAGCGCCTGGTGGTCAACCGCTGCGAGCTCGTCCACGGCAGCCCGCGCGAGCCGATCTGGGAGTACGTGACCTCGTCGGCGGTGGCGCGCGCGAACATCGCGGTTCTGTCGGCGCCGATCGGGCTGCACGGCCACACCCACATGCCGGTGGCCTGGTTGGAGGATGGCGGTCACGTCGAGCTCGTTCGACCGGATCGCGAGTCCCGCCTGGATCTCGCCGGTAGGCGTGCACTGGTCAATCCCGGCAGCGTCGGCCAGCCGCGCGACGGCAACCCGGACGCCTCGTACGCCATCCTCGACCCCGACGCCGGCGTGGTGACCTGGCATCGCGTGGCCTACGACATCGGCGCCGTGCAGGAAGCCATGCGCGCCGCGGGCCTGCCTGCCTCACTGGTCGCGCGCCTGTCGGTCGGTCTCTGATCGTGCCGGTGGTATCGTGGAGGCCAGGGCGCCGCGCACGCGCCACGCCCCAACCCGCACCACCTCGAGGCAGCTCAACCCAGGTGTCCGAACCCCATCCCGGTGCCTTCCGGCGCGCCATCGTCGCGCTCGCCGGAGGCAGCTGTGACGATCGAATCGTCCAACTCGCGGCAGAGCTCGGCCGGGCCACCCACGGCGAGCTGGTCGGCGTGCACATCGTCGAAGTCGGCTGGTCGATGCCGCTCGACGCAGAGGTTGCCTCTCGCTCCGAGGAAGCCCAACAGATCCTGGATCACGCGGAGCTCACGGCGGAAACGCTGAAGGCGCGCCTCGAGCCCGTTCTGCTCCAGGCCCGCCATGTCGGCGCCGCGCTGGTCGACGAGGCGGCGGAACGTTCAGCGGACCTGCTCGTCGTCGGATTGCCCTATCGCAAGCGATTCGGCGGGGACTTTCTCATCGGCCGCACCATTCCGTACGTCCTGAAGCACGCACCATGTGAGGTGTGGGTCGTTCGCGAGCCAATCCCGGTCGAAGGGCCTGAGATGGCAGCCACCGCCGCAGGCGGGAAGGAGCACCGGTGAAGTACGTCATCGTCGGTTGCGGGCGTGTCGGCGCGGCGCTGGCCGAGGCGTTCGACAACAGGGGTCACGAGGTGGTGATTCTCGATCTCACGGCGCAAGCCTTCGACCGCCTGTCCGAGGAATTCAAGGGCCAGGCACTGCGTGGCGACGGGACGGACGAGGACGTCCTGCGCAAGGCCGGAGCGGAGGGCGCCGACGTGTTCCTCGCCCTCACCGAGGGTGATAACCGCAACGTCATGGCAGCCCAGGTCGCGATGGAAAAGCTGTCGGTCGGCAAGGCGGTCGCCAAGATCAACGATCCGGTGCGTGCTGCGGCCTACGCCGAGCTCGGCATCGCCACCGTCTGCCGGACGACGATGCTCACCGATGCCGTCCTGTCCTTCCTGGACCTTGGCGATACGGGCATGCCGTCCGTGATCGCGCCTGTCCCACATGTCCACGCGGAGGCCTGAGCCATGTTCGTGCTGGTGGTCGGTGGCGGGAAGGTGGGCTACTACCTCACCAAGGAACTGATCGAGAGCGGCCACGAGGTCGTGCTCATGGAGAAGGACAAGGCGCGGGCCGCGCACATCGTCGACGAGCTCGGCTCGATCGTGGTAGCCCAGGACGGGTGCGAGGGCAAGTACCTCCGCCAGGCGGGCTCGAACCGGGCGGACATCGTGGCTGCGGTCACCGGCGACGACGAGGACAACCTCGTGATCTGCCAGATGGCCAAGCACCACTTCGACGTGCCGCGCACGATCGCGCGGGTCAACAACCCGAAGAACGAGGATCTCTTCCGCCACCTCGGCGTCGACGAGATCATCAGCCCGACCCGGATGGCCCTCGGGTCGATCGAGCAGGACATCCCGGTCCACGAGCTGCTGCACCTCGCCGCGCTCGAGAACGATCTGGAGATCATCGAGGCCCAGCTACAGGCGGACTCGCCGGCGGTGGGCAGGTCTCCGGGCGAGCTCGCGATTCCCGAGGGCTGTTCGCTGTTTGCGATCGTCCGCGGCGGCGTCGCGACACCGCTCCGCGCGGACACGGTGTTGCTCGAGGGCGACAAGGTCATCGCCATCGGCAAGGCCGACTGCGAGGTCGCCCTCCACGAGCAGCTCATCGGCCCGACGGCCAACGAGCCCGGCTGAAGCCGGCCGGGGCGTCCCTACCAGCCGGGCCGGTTCCGCGGGCGGCGGCGCAGCCACCGGGACCCGTTGTCCAGCAGGACGTACATCCGGTACAGGAACGCGTTCATGAGCACCTCTTCCGGGGCAAGGGCTCATTCGACGCGCGCGGCGGCCTGGCGGTTGCTGCCATCCTCGAATTTGAGGTGCCAGCTGACCACGCCGGCGATCGTGCAGAAATCGCAATACGTCAGACTCTTGACAACAACGTTGATAGGTTTCTAGCATTCGGGTATGTCCGTTCCGCGTCCCGACCGAGACCCGCAGCGACCCGTCTACGTGATCAGCGTGGCGGCGAGCATCGTCAGCGTGCATCCGCGCACGTTGCGGATCTACGAGGGAGAGGGCCTCATCTGCCCGGCGCGAACGCCCACCAACATCCGCCTGTACTCGGAGAACGACGTCCGACGAGTCATGTGGATCAGACATCTGACGCAGAACCTCGGCGTCAACCTCGCTGGCGTGCGCATCCTGTTCGAGCTCGAGGAACGCCTCGGGACACGGATCCTGGAGCGCCTGTACAGCGAAGCCGAGACCGACCGGGACGCATCGCGCGTCGCCGCCGGTGAGCGGGCCGCGGCCGCCTCGGCCGCCAAGCCCTAGACCCCGCACACCAAGAGACCACAGGAGAACCCGATGCCGAAGCGAGCGTCCAAGCCGGACGACGAGCGCACGATCACCATCACCGAACTGCCGCTCGTTGCGCTTCGGGAGACCGTGATCTTCCCCGAGATGATCGTTCCGCTCCAGGTAGGGCGGGAGAAGAGCGTTGCGGCGCTCAACGCCGCAGTCGCCGAAGGCGGCCGCATCGCGCTGGTGACCCAGCGTCAGGCGGACCAGGAAGACATCGCTGACCCCTCACAGCTGTACGTGATCGGCACGGTCGCCAAGATCGCCCAGGTGGTCCAGCTCCAGGACGGGACCGTGCGCGCGATCATCCAGGGCCAGGGCCGCATGCGGCTGCACGGCTTCGCGACCACCGAGCCCTTCATTCGCGCCCGGGTGGAGGAGCTGACCGAGGAGTCATCGAAGGACGTCGAGGTCCAGGCGCTGATGCGCTCAGTCCAGGCGCAGGTCGAGCAGTACGTGCAGGCCGGCGCGCCCGTCCCGCCGGAGGCCGCCATCGCGGCCCGCAACATCACCGAGCCCGGCCTCCTCGCCGACATGACGGCGTACTCGCCGGACATGACCACCGAGCAGCGCCAGGAACTCCTCGAGACGATCGACGTCGCCGAGCGGCTGAAGATCGCCTCAGCGTTCCTGGCTCACCAGATCGAGGTTCATGAGCTCAAGGGCCGCATCCAGTCCGAAGTCAAGTCGGAGATGGACAAGACCCAGCGGGAGTACATCCTCCGCGAGCAGATGAAGGCCATCCAGCGCGAGCTGGGTGAGGAGGATCCGCAGCAGGCGGACGTCAATGAGCTGCGCGACAAGATCGAGGCCGCCGGCATGCCGGACGAGGTCAAGGCGCGCGCGCTCAAGGAAGTCGATCGGATGAGCCGGATCCCGTCCGCCTCACCGGAGGTCGGCGTGATTCGCACGTACGTGGACTGGCTCGTCGGCCTGCCCTGGAACGTCACGAGCGAGGACCTTCACGACATCAAGGAGGCCGCGAAGATCCTCGACGAGGACCACTACGGCCTCGAGAAGGTCAAGGAGCGGATTCTCGAGTACCTCGCGGTCCGTGCCCTCGCGGACAAGATCCGCAGCCCCATCCTCGCCCTCGTCGGACCGCCCGGCGTCGGCAAGACCTCGCTCGGCAAGAGCATCGCTCGGGCCATGGGTCGGAAGTTCGTGCGCATGAGCCTCGGTGGTATCCACGACGAGGCGGAGATCCGCGGCCACCGGCGCACGTACATCGGCGCGCTCCCGGGCCGGATCATCCAGAACGTCAAGACCGCAGGCACGAACAACCCGGTGTTCATGCTCGACGAGATCGACAAGGTCGGCATGGATTTCCGGGGCGACCCGTCGTCGGCGCTCCTCGAGGTCCTCGACCCCGAGCAGAACAACACCTTCCAGGACAACTACCTGGAGGTGCCGTTCGACCTCAGCAAGGT
>JBDSZH010000089.1:0-10186 GCA_039925225.1 Candidatus Limnocylindrales bacterium
CGGGATCGCCGACCGCGTGGCGCAATCCGGCCAGGACCTCGCGATAGGCAACGCCGAGATCTCGTTCGTCGCCTTCGGTCGAACGGCAATCAGCTATCCGAGCGGCTGCGAACGGCTGCGTCTTCACGACGATCTGGCCGCGATCGATCGGCTGGAAGGGTGCCTCCGCACGATCGCGGGGCAGTACCAGGCCGGCGCGGACGCCACGGTGCGCCAGGCGATCGACACGCAGAGCACGGATCACGTCGCCGCCCTGCGGGAGGCCGCCGACCTCCTCCCGAGCCTCACCACTCGCTCCGCGGTCATCTTCTTCACTGATGGCGAGCACGATCCACCGGGCACGAGCCGCGATAACGAGAATGTGGTCGACGCGGTCCGGGCGGCGTTCGAGGGGCAAAGCCCGCTCGCCATCCTGCCGGTGGGCCTCGGGTCGCGGGCCGGCGCTTTCGAGACCGATCTGCAGGCGCTCTACGACGCCTACCTCCGCAACATGGAGCCGTGCGCGGGCCGAGCCAGTTTCGCCTGGCCGGAAGTGGTGTTTCCCTCGGCGGACGCCGCGGGCATCGCGGTCGCGGAGGCGCTCCAGGAAGTGACCTGCAGCTTCACCTTCGTGCCGGAGCCATCGGCGACGCCGTTGCCATCAGCGTCGCCGACCGCGCCACCTCCCGATGGACCCGTCAGTGTGCAGCTCCTGGCAGGCGACCGGTCGGTCACCGTCCAGTGGCAGGCGCCGGCGTCCGGGACGGACCTCGTGACCGGGTACGCCATTCGGTGCCGACCGCAGGCCGGCGGCGCCTGGGTCGAGTCGACAGCCGAGGCAACGGCCGTCCAGACGGTGATCGAAGGCCTGCCGCCCGGGGTCGCGTACACCTGCGAGGTGGCAGCGGTGGGCCTGGCCGGAACGGGGGAGTACACACCGTCTGCGGAGGCGGTGGTGGTGCTCGGGATTCCGCCCGCGCCTGGTCAACCGCGAGCGGAGCCGCTGGATGGTGCGGCGCGCATCTCGGTCGATCCAATCGCCGGGGGCGCGCCCGCAGAGCGGTACGTGGTCGATTGTTCCAACGCGGCTGGATCGGTGGGAACCGGGACCGACTCGGCGCCGAGCATCCTGGTCACCGGCCTGACGAACGGCGACACCGTTACGTGTGTGGCCTACGCGGAGAACCGCGTCGGGCGAAGTCCCGCGTCGGTTGCCTCCGCCGCATTCAGCCCGTGCGCCGGGCTCGATTGCTCCCCGCTACTGAAATTCGGGCTGCTGGGCGGGTCCGTGCTGGCGGGCCTGGCGCTGGCGGCCTACGTCGCTCGACGGTACGCGCGGCGCAATCGCGTCTGGATCTCGGCCCAGGTCGACGGCGGCGAAAACCGGTCGCTGGGCTGGGGGCCCGACATCGGCGTCGAGCTGGAGCGCGATGACGTCGGCTGGTTCGCGACACTTCGCCCCCTCGAGGGCGCGAGACTGCCGGTCCGGTACGTGGGTAGCCAGCGGTTTGCGGTCGGCAAGGGGTCGGGCATCCGGGACGTGCACCAGGGCGACCCGATCGCGGTGCGCGATGTGGACGGTCAGCGGCATCAGCTCACGCTTCGCAAGTACGGAGCTCGGCCACGTGACGCGAAGGCCACCGTTGTCGTCCCACCGGTCGACCCGAAGGCGACATCGGAGCTCAGGTCGCGTCTCGAGGGGACGGAGGCCCAGGAGACCCCGGAGCCGCCCCACGAGGGTCGGGCCGGCTAGCGATGGCGAAGTCGCTCGAGTCGTACGCGCGGTTTCCATTGCTGTTCGGGCCATCGCCGATCCAGGCGCTGCCGCGCCTGACGAAGCACCTCGGCGGCGCGACGCTGTGGGCGAAGCGCGACGACTGCAACTCGCCTTACGCGTTCGGCGGGAACAAGGCACGGAAGCTGGAGTTCCTCGTTGCCGACGCGCTGGCGCAGGGCTGCGACACGCTCGTCTCGATCGGGGGCGTCCAGTCGAACCACACGCGGCAAGTCGCTGCGGCGGCCGCGGTTGCGGGCATCAAATGCGTGCTGGTCCAAGAGAGCTGGGTGGACTGGCCGGACGTTACGTACGACCGCACCGGCAACATCCTCCTGTCGCGCCTGATGGGCGCCGACGTGCGGCTCGTGAAAGCCGGCTTCGGGATCGGGTTCAAGGAGAGCTGGGAGCAAGCGCTCTCGGATGTCGTGGCGGGCGGGGGAAAGCCCTACGCGATTCCCGCGGGAGCGTCAGACCATCCCCTCGGCGGCCTCGGGTTCGCGTCGTGGGCGCGCGAGGTGGCGGCACAGGAGGCGGAGCTCGGCGTGTTCTTCGACATCGTGATCGTGTGCGCCGTCACGGGCTCCACCCAGGCGGGGATGATCGCCGGCTTCGCCGACGGACCGCGATCGGGCGGGTTGACGGCCCGCGCGCGACGCGTCTACGGAATCGATGGCTCCGCCAAGCCCGCCGAGACGCTCGCCCAGGTGGCGCGGATCGCGCGCTTCACGGCAACCGCGATCGGCCTGGGCCGGGAGCTGCGCGACGACGAGATCATCCTGGACGATCGCTACCACGCCGGGATCTACGGAATCCCTGATGCGCAGACCCTCGATGCGATGCGTACAGCAGCCCGCCTCGAAGCGATGATCACGGACCCCGTGTACGAGGGAAAGTCGATGGCCGGCATGATCGACCTCGTGGCTCGCGGCGAGATCGATCGATCGTCGAACGTGCTCTACGCGCACCTCGGCGGCCAGCCCGCGCTGAACGCGTACGCTTCACTCTTCACCTAGTCCCTGTTCTGGCTCATGCGCGAGCCATTGACGAACGCGCGGGGTCGCCTATCGTGCGTCTTCCGGGAGGCTGCGAAGCGAGGAGGTCAGGGGCATGATCCTTCGACTGCTTCGGTCGAAAGTGAAGGCGGGCGAGGAAGCACGACTGCAACGCTTCGTGCGGGACGAAGCCGTCGCCAGGGCACTCCAGATCCCGGGGCTCTTGTCGTTCCAGCCTGCGATCCGGTCGACGCCAGACGGCTCGGCGCTCGTGACGGTGTCGACGTGGAGCGACTTCGACCAGCTTGCTGCATCCGCGCGAGACCTCGACGCGCCGGTGGTCCTACCGAGCAGCGAGCCGATGTTCTTCGACAGCCAGGCGGAGCACTTCGAGCTGGTCATCGGGGAGTCGCGGGCGATGCCGCTCCGCGCAGGGAAGCTGCGGTTGACGCGCATCCCGATTCGCCAGAACGTCGAGACCGCGTACTACGACGCCGTCCGACGATGGAGCGATCGACTGCTCGACACGAGCGGCATGGTCGCGTTCACCCTCGGCCGACGGGTCACCGACCGCCACGACGAGATCGTCGCGGTCCAGATATGGCAGGACGATGCCGCGCTGCGTGAGGCGACGGGATCTGACGTCGACCTGCCGATGGGTGCGGACGAGCTCTCGCGGTTCTGGGCTGCGGAGCCCGAGATCGAGCATTTCGATGCGCTGATGTCCACCGAGCCGCGCCCCAACGCCCCGGCAATCCTGCTGGCGGACGACCAGCGCCGGTACGTCCACGCCACACCGGCCGCAGCGCGCCTTTCCGGGCACACACTCGCGCGCCTGCTCACGATGCGCGTCGACGATGTGGCCCGCGCCGCGGAGCGCGCGGCAGTCCCGGACGCGTGGGAGCGCTTTGTCGCGAATGGATCAATGCGCGGCCCGTACTTCCTCGAGCGAGCGGACGGGTCGGAGGTCGAGGTCATGTACTCCGCGCGCGCCAACACGCCGTGGCCCGGCGCGCACCTGTCCCTGCTCGCCGCGCCTGGTGACGACAGGAACCTGGACACGGATCTCGACATTGACCGCGCCCTGGTCGACGCGGGTCTCGTCGCGAGATACGCGACCGCCGACTCCGGCTAGCGACGCCCGGGCCAAGTCCGCGCGGGAGCCGCGCCCGGTGTGTTGCGCAGTCTTGACAGCAGGACTGTCCACTGTATAGTTGCAGCATGCTCACCGACACGTATTCGATCTCGGATCTCGCGCGGCTGACCGGCGTCAACGTGCGCACGATCCGGTATTACCTGGCGCAGGGGCTCCTGCCGGCGTCGGGCGAGTCCGGGCCGGGCGCGCATTATGGCGAGGGCCACCTCGATCGACTGCGACTCACCAGGCGGCTCCAGCAGCAGCACCTGCCACTGGCAGAAATTCGCCGGCGGCTCGCCGAGCTGACGGACGCGGACGTGGCGAGCGTCATCGCGACGACCATCGAGCCGGAGCAGGCCCCGACCACGTCGGCACTCGACTACGTCCGTTCCGTGCTCGGGAAGCAGGACATGCCAGTTCCAAGCCCACAGGCCCCGGAAACGGCGCCGTCGGCCGCGCCATCGATGCCACAGCCCCGCCCGTCACTGCCGGCGTACGCGCGCCTCCTCCGGCGGCCCGGATACGCACCGATGGGCATGCTTTCCGAGCAAACAGGGATGTCCAGTGAGCCGGTCACCGAGACCGCGCCGGTCACCGAGACCGCGCCGGTCACCGAGACCGCCCGAGTCACCGAGGCCGCGCCGGTCGCTGATGCAGCGAATTTCATCGTTTCGGCGCCACGGGCGATGCCAACGGCGCCGCTCGCGATGGCCCCCGAGCGATCCCAATGGGAGCGGCTCTCACTCGCGCCAAACATCGAACTCCATATTCGCCGGCCGCTGGGCCGGCTCGAACAACGACGGGTCGAGCGCCTTCTCACGATCGCCCGCCAAGTCCTCAAGGAGGAAACGCCATGACGGGTCAGATCGACAACACCGCATCCCGCGACAACGCTACGAACCGGAACGCAAGGCTCCGAGCACGTTCGGACCGGCGGTTCATCCGTTCGGCGCATCGAAGTGAGCGCTTCGTGCTCGTGGAGCTCGAAGCGCCTGCCTCGACGCAGCAGCCGGCCAGGGACCCGGTGAATCTCGCCTTCGTGCTGGATCGGTCGGGATCGATGTCCGGCAGCAAACTGGAACTCGCGAAGCGGGCGATCGAGACCGCGGTGGAGCGGCTGCTGCCGGGGGACCGGTTCGCCATCGTCTGCTACGACGACCGCATCGATGTCGTGGTCGACGGCACCAACGCGTCGCGCGAGGCCAAGACCAACGCCATCGACCGGCTGCGGACGATCGATGCACGCGGCTCCACCGACCTCGGCGGCGGCTTCCTTCGTGGCGCGGAGCAGGTCGCGGTCGCGATCGCCGCGAGCGGCGCGAGTGACGTGCACGGTGTGAACCGCGTGCTGCTGCTCACCGACGGACTTGCGAACCAGGGCATCACGGATCCGGGAGAGCTGATGCGTCACGCCGGCGAGCTGCGCGCTCGCGGCGTGACAACCACGACCTTCGGAGTGGGGGAGGACTTCGACGAGGCGCTCCTCCAGTCGATGGCGGACGCCGGCGGCGGCCACTTCTACTTCATCGGCAGTTCGGCGCAGATTCAGGACCTCATTGCCAGCGAGGTCGGGGAGCTGCTCCAGGTCGTGGCGAGGAACGTGGCCCTGGAGATCACGGCGCCGGAGCGGTTCGAGCTGCAGACCCTGTCGCCGTATCGCATCGAGCGACACGGCTCGCGGCACCACGTTCTGCTCGGCGACCTTGTCGCGGAGCAGCGGCTGGAGGTCTTGCTGCGCCTCAAGTTCGAGTACGGGCCGATCGGCCAGGAGATCGGGATCCTCGTCGCGGCGACGGACCGTGATGGCGTCCTGCTCGCCGCCGGTGCAACGCCCGTCGGGGTCGGCTGGGAGTACGCCGACGACCCGGCGAACGATAACCAGGAGCGGGATCGGACGGTCGATCGCACCGTCGCGAAGCTGTTCGTGGCGCGCGCTCGGCAGGGTGTCGTGCACCTCAATCGACGCGGCGACTTCGACGAGGCCCGGCGCGAGCTGCGCGGGACCGCGGAGCGGATCGCCGGCTACGCGGGCCGCGACCCGGAACTGCGCACGCTCGTCAAGGAGCTCCGCGACGAGGAGGAGCGCTGGTCCGCGCCAATGCCGGAGTTGCAGCGAAAGGTCGCACATGCCCAGGCCAGCTACGCGCTCCGCAGTCGGGCGCCTGATGGGCGCGCGAATCGGTGACGCTTCGGGTCGCAGCAAAGCGCCGCGCCCGCCCCGGAGGGACGAGCGCGGCGCCGTTCGCGCAAGAGCGAGCCTAGGTTCGGATGCGGACGCCCAGACCCGTGTCGCAGCCGGCGTCACCGCCGTGGACCGTGAAGCCGACAGCCGCGTCGATCGCGCTGGCTGGGACGGGCAGCTTGTCGGCCGCAAGGTCGATCGTCATTGTCGAGCCCTGGATCCGGATCCCTGCGGTTGGCGTCGTCTCGACCGCCACGAGGCAGAAGTCGTTCGGAGCCGTTGCGCCGCCCGCGAGCTGGACGGTATGGAGATGCCACTGGTCGGGGCGCTGCTTGGAATCGCGCCCGATAACCGGATGGATGGTGGCCACGAGCGCGGTGCCGGTGCCGAGATCGGCCCAGGCGATGCCGACGATCGCGTTGCCGGAGATGAACTCGTCCGGCGACTTCGGGATGGAACCGTTGGTGGTCGCCGACAGGCGAGCCGTGTTGTTGCTGGCCGCGCCGGCACTCCACGAATCGACGGCGAGGTAGCCGGGGCCGGCCTCGCTGGCCGCGACCATCGCCGCGCAGGCGAGATTCAGGATGAGCCCCGCGGCGAGCCCGCGAACGATCCTGGGCGAGTGGGACATGTGCGGTCCTCCTGCTATGGCTTGAACGTGACCCGACGATGGCGCCCGCAGGAGCCTTTCGAAAGTGCGGAGGACCACAGGCTTTGCCCGGGCGTCAGATGCGCCGCGCGAGCTCCGTCCGCGAGCGGATGCCGAGCTTCGCGTAGATCTTCGAGAGGTTCGCCTCGACCGCGCGGACGCTGACGAACAGCGCCGCTGCGACCTCCTTGTTCGATTGGCCCGCGCCCACCAGCTCGGCCACCCGGAGCTCCGTCTCGGTCAGGCCCTCGATCGTCGATCGACCGCCGACGCGCGCGCGCTCCGCCTCGGCGCGCACCGCCCATCGCGAGGCGCCAAGGGCTTCGAAAGCCGCCGCGGCCTCGGTGAGGGTTTCGCGCGCCGCTCGGCGCTGCTTGGAGCGGCGCTGGACCTCGCCGAGGACGAGCATGGAACGGGCTCGCTCGAATGGCAGGCCCATCGCGGTGTGCATCCTGACAGCCTCGGCGGCAGCCAGACCCGCGCCCTCGAGGTCGCCCCGTGCCCCAAGGAGGAGCGCCCGGCAGCGCGCCGCTGCCGCGGTGAGCGTGGGCCGATAGAGCTCCTGCCCGCGAACCGCGAGCGCCCCGAGGAGCTCCTCCGCGCGTGTCAGCTCGCCGAGGAGGACGAGCGCCTCGATCTGATCGCCGACGAAGGACAGCCGCTTCGTGCCCTCGACGCCGCGCTCGATGGAGTACGCCTCAAGGTGCCCTCGAGCCGCAGCTGGGTCCCCGGCGGACAGCTCGATGAACCCGAGCACATGGCGCGCGTAGTTGCCGTAGGCGACCTCGCCAATGCCCTCGCAGATCGCCCAGCCTTCCGCGGCCATATCGCGGCCCTGTACCGGGTCGCCGCGCGACGCTTCGACGAGCCCGGCAAGGGCGAGGTTAGCGCCGCGCCAGATCCGCGTTCCAGCCTGGATGGCGATCTCGACGCCTTCCTCGGCGAGGGCTGCTGCGCTATCCCAGCGACCGGCGAGCCACTCCAGCTCGGCGAGGAACAGGCACACGGCCTGGTGACTGATCTCATCGCCCTCGGCGATCGTGCGGAGGCGCTCCTCGACCAGGAACGGCCTGGCATCGTCCACCCGTCCCCGCCGGATGAGGCACACGGCGAGCATGGACGCGGCGCTGTTGCCCGCATCGACGCGCACCTGGCGGTGCAGCTCCAGCGCTCGCTCGAAGCGCACGACCGGGTCGCCACCGAGTCCGAGCACGACTTCCAGATCGGCGGTTCGCGTGTGCGCCTGCGCGAGGAGGAGCGTGTCGCCCGCCTCCTCCGCGAGCGCCAGCGCCCGCCGGGCGATGGGCAGGGCGGCGGCAAGCTTGTCGTTCGACCGTTCGAATTGCTCGCGGTTGAGGAGCGCGGCCACCTGGCGGCCGGCGTCAGAAGCCGCTTCGATGAGGGCTTGCTCAACCAGGGCCAGCGCACGGTCGCTGCCGGCCGTGTCCTCGGCCACAAGCCCCGACAGCAGGAGGCAGGCATCCGAGCGGACGGGCCCGGACGGCAGCGTGTCCATGGCCTCTTCCAGCAATGCGCGGGCCTGGGCCTCCTCGCCGGCCGCCATCAGCACGGGCGCGGCCTCGACGATCAACGGTGCGCGCCCGAGGGGCCCGGTCGACGGAACGCGCGCCAGGGCCTCCGCGTACAGCTCTGCTGCCGTCCCCGGCGCGCCGCGCTGGTGCGCGTGGCGTGCGGCCTCGACCAGGAGCGAGGCGACCTCTTCGTCCTGCCCTGGTCGGGCGAGGCCAAGGTGTCGGGCGCGTGCCTCGGGATCGCCCGAGGCGACGGCGAGCCGGGCGTGCCAACTGCGCCGCACGCCGGCGTCGGCCATCGAATACGCAGCGGAGGCGAGGAGCGGATGCACGAACTCGATCGCCCCGTCCTCGATCCGGACGATCGACGCTTCGACCGCGGGCGCGAGCGCCTCCAATGCCGGACCATCGATTACCGCCTCAATGAGCGCGAGCGTCGGTTGAGGAGCCGCCGCGGCCACGAAAAGGGCATCGCGCGTCGCCGGCCCGAGGCCACCAATACGGCCCGCGAGCAGCTCGTTCAACCCCGCACTCAGGCGGAGCGGCTCACCGGCAGTCGAGCCCGGGCTCTCGTCGATCGCCCGCGCGAGCTCGAGCGCATAAAACGGGTTGCCGCCGGACGTCTCGTGGATCCGCTGGAGCGTGCGACGGTTCGGCTCGATGCCCATCCTCGTCCGGACCAGGCGATGGATGGCGCCCAGGCTGAGCGGGCCAACCTCGACCCGAATGGGTTCGCGCTCCAGGGCCGCGGCGAGACGCAGGCCGCGGACGAGTCCCGGGCTTGGCGCCGTGGGCGACTCGATCCGGACCGAGGTCAGCACGGCGACAGGCGCGTCGCCGAGGCGTCGCAGGACGTACTCGATGATCTCTGTAGACTCGGGATCCAGCCACTGGGCGTCATCGATCGCGATGAGGAGCGGCTGGTCTCGCGCAAGGGCCCGGATCGCGTTCAGCGACCCCGCCGCGAGTGCGCGCTTGTCCGCCGGCTGCCCACCCTCTCCCCGGAGCAGGAACGCGATCTCCAATGCCCGGCGCTGGGGCGGGGGCAAGGCCGGCAGGACGGCATCGAGGTGCGGTTCCAGCAGGTCGGATAATCCGCCGAGCGACAGCCGGGCCTCCGCATCCACGGCGCGGACCGAGACGACGAGGTAGCCCAGATCCGGCGCTTGTTCCACCGCCGCGCGCCAGAGCGTCGTCTTGCCGGCGCCCGCCGGACCTTCGATCACGGCGCCGCGGGGCAGCGTCTCGCGATTCGCCAGGAACGAGGTCAGCGCTTCAAGCTCTGCCTCGCGCCCGACAACGTCCTCCAGTCGCTCCACCCGTCGATCATGCGCGCTCCGCGCCCCGCAATCACAAGTTGTGTGGTTCGCCACAGTTTCGGGAGCAGCCTCGGGGCCGTAGCGTTGTCGACGTGGCCACCTTCCTCATCGAGACGTATCTCCCCCGCTGCCGAGCGGGAGATCTCGCGGCGGCGACATCGAGCCTGCGCGCAGTTGCCTTCAATGCTCCGCCCGATGAGCAGCCGGTTCGCTACGTTCGCTCGTTCTTCGTCCCGGAGGACGAGATGGCATTTCACGTCATCGAGGCCCCGTCCCTCGAGGCGACGGCCGAGCTCAGCCGGCGCGCCGGCCTGTCACCCGAGCGCATCGTCGAGACGGAGGCTTCCGGGGGCTGACAGGTACGCGTGCGCAACGCGGTGTGTCGCGTGCGACCTACGGGGCCGGTGGCAGCTCCTGGAGCGTGATATTGCTCGTGCACAGGACCGTGGTCGACGCGGTGAGGCTCTGCCACGTGATGGAGTACGGGGGTGGGGCCGCCGGCGAGAAGGTGATCGTCCCGGTGAAGGACGCTTTGGTCCACTTCGCTGGCGCGCTGCTCGTGTTCACGCCATCGAAGTTGGGCACCGTGCAGAACACGGGCGGCGATGGGGTCGGGAC
>JBDSZH010000090.1:0-2947 GCA_039925225.1 Candidatus Limnocylindrales bacterium
TACACGCCGGGCGACAGGTATTGCGGCATTCGTAGGCCCCTTCGGTGCGGGATTACCGGACATGCCGACGCTGGCAGTACGCGGGCGGGGCAACAAGGCCCGAGTGGACACGCGGTCGGGCGAGTCGGGTTGCCCGAACGGGCGATGGGCCTGCCCGGAACGATGCCCCGGAGCGGCTCTACGCGCGAGGGCGCCCGCCCCGACGATCCTTCGGATGATCCATGAGGTCGATCAGCTCCTCGAGAAGCTGGTCAAGCGCGATGCCCTGAACGGCTCGTCGGTCGAGCTGGTGTTCGACGCGCCGACGAAGGACTGGGTCGCGCGCCGGAACGGGCCCGCGGTGGACCTGTACCTATACGACATCCGCGAGGACCTCCAGCGGCGCGTGCCGGCCTGGGAGGATCGCCGCGATGGCGACGGCAAGATCAACGCGCGAACGCTGCCGCCGCGTCGCTTCAAGCTGTCCTACCTCGTGACCGCCTGGACGCAACGGCCGGAAGACGAGCACCGCCTGCTCTCCGCCCTGCTGTCCGCGTTCATCGCCAACCCGATGATCAAGCCGGACCAGCTCGAGGGCACGCTCGCAGAGCCGGACCTCCCGGTGTACATCGACGTCGGGCAACCCCCGTCGCAGGACCGCTCCCTCGCGGACGTCTGGTCTGCCCTGGGTGGCGAGCTCAAGCCGTCGCTGGACGTCGTCGTGGTCGCGCCGATCATGGTGAACCGCCACGCCCCTATCGGACCGCTCGTGCTCCAGGGTCCGTCACTCGGTCTCACCGCTGCGGGCGCAACGGAGATCGTCTCGAAGCGCCGGGGGCCTGGTGCGGGCGGCGACGTGGACGACGACGGCCAGCCCGTCGAGCTCGTCCCGGCAAGCGCATCCGGCAAGAAACCAATGCCGGGCATGGCGATCCGGGTGCGCGGCCTCCGAACGCGATGACCCGCGCGCCGGCCGCGCAGCCCGAGCCCGTGGCGCTAGCCGAGCCCGCGGCGCTTGCGGAGCCCGCGGCGCTAGCCGAGCCGGGTACGACGACGTCGCTTCGCCCGGACGGAGCCGCACGGTCCAACGACCCGTCTCTCGCCTACCTGTTCGGGCGCCTGTCCATCGTCGAGGCGCGGGTGCGCGCGGCCGTCGACCGTCGGCGCGTGGACGATCCGGATCCCGGGGACCGCTTCCGAGGCCTGTACATCTCTGACGCCCAGGTCGATGGGCTGCTGGGTGGGACCGGCGGCGGGCTCGTCGAGGAGGCGTGGACGAGCGCGGCGGTGGACGAGCTGTCCGCGCTGGATCGGGCCGCCGATGCGGCCGAGGCCGCGGGCCATGACATCCGACTCCGCCGGCTCGCGCGGGCGTTCCAGCTGAACGCCGACGACATCGAGCTCCTGCTCATCGCCCTCGCACCGGATCTGGACCCGCGATTCGAGCGGCTCTATGGCTACCTCCACGACGACGTGTCGCGCCGAAGGGCCAGCGCGGGTCTCGCCCTGGAGCTGGCCGGTGCCGGCTCGGGTGTCGCGAGTGGGGTCGAGCGGGTCCGGCTCGGGCCCCACGGGCAGCTCATCGCTGGCGGGATCATCCTCGTCGAGGACGGGGATCGGCCGTTCCTCACGCGCTCCCTGCGCGTCGCGGACCGGGTGACCGCACATCTCCTTGGCGACGACCAGCCGGACGCGGCCATCGCGGACCTGCTCATCGAATCCGTGCCCGCGCCCATCGGCGACGTGGAGCTCCTCTCGCGCGCGATCGATGCCGGGATCCCGCTCGTGTACATCCACGAGCGGCCCGGCTCGTCCGGGCGCTCGCTTGCGGCCGCCGCGCTGGGCGCGCTCTCGCGACCGGTGCTCCAGCTGGATCTGGCGCGTCTGGGACCCAACGACAACCCACGCGACGTGGCCGCGGCGACCTCGCGCGAAGCGGGACTGCGCGGGGCGGGCATCGTCGCCGGCCCCATCGAGACCCTGTCGGAGCGCGGTGCGGGCGCCGTGCGCGCGTTCGCGGAGTGTCGCGCCCCGGTCGTGCTGATCGGCAACCGGCCCTGGGACCCGACGTGGGCGCGCGAGGCGGCACTCCTCCTCGATGCCCCGCTCGCGACGATTGCCCAGCGTCACGAGCTGTGGCTTGGGTCGCTCAACGGCGAGCGCCCGGACGGTTTCGATCCCGCGGTGGTCACGCTCGCCTTCCGGCTCACGCCGGACCAGATCGTCCGCGCGGCCGAGGCCGCCCGGCGCGTGACGGTCGCCGCCGCGCGCCCGATGACCGTCGCGGACATCTCCAGCGGCGCGCGCGCCCAGAACGCGGCGGGCCTTGAGCGGCTGGCGCGGCGCATCGAACCCGTCGCGAACTGGGATGACCTGATCCTGCCCGAGGAATCGGAGGCGCAGATCCACGAGCTGACGGCCCGCGCCCGCCATCGCGACAAGGTGATCGGGGACTGGGGGATGGGCGGCGGCAACAGCCGGCGCCTGGGCATCACGGCGTTGTTCGCGGGCGATTCCGGGACCGGCAAGACGATGTCCGCGGAAGTGCTCGCCGGCGACCTCGGGTTCGACTTGTACGTGATCGACCTGTCGACCGTCGTCGACAAGTACATCGGCGAGACCGAGAAGAACCTCGACCGGATTTTCACCGAGGCAGACCGCGTCAATGGCGTCCTGCTATTCGACGAGGCAGACGCCCTGTTCGGCAAGCGGAGCGAGGTGAAAGATGCGCGCGACCGATACGCGAACGTCGAGGTTGCCTACCTCCTCCAGCGGATGGAATCGTTCGCGGGCCTGGCGATTCTCACGACGAACCTCCGCGCCAACGTTGACGAGGCGTTCATCCGTCGACTGGATGCGATCGTGGACTTCGCCCTCCCGGAGCAGGAGCATCGCCTCCTTCTCTGGGGCCGCAACCTCCCCGCGGCCGTGCCCAAGGCGGACGACATCGACCTCGAGTTCCTGGCGC
>JBDSZH010000091.1:0-6949 GCA_039925225.1 Candidatus Limnocylindrales bacterium
AAGGCTGAGCGCGCGCGCGACGGCTGGCTCCAGCGCGAGGAGCTCCCGCAGCGGGCGCCGCTCATCGGCCGCGGCAAGCGAGGCGCGTTGCACGATGGCATATGCCTCCTCCCGCGCGAGACCGGCCTGCTCGACCAGCGCCAGCAGAACCCGCGACGACGCGTGCAGCCCATGCCCGCGCTCGATGTTCTCGAGCATCCGCTCCGGCCGGACCACGAGATCGCGGACCAGTCCGGCGACCTTCTGGAGCAGGTAGTCGAGGAGGATCGTCGCGTCGGGCAGGATCACCCGCTCGGCCGAGGAGTGGCTGATGTCGCGCTCGTGCCAGAGCGGCTGGTTCTCGAGCGCCGTGCCGGCGTACCCGCGCAGCACGCGAGCGAGACCCGCCACGCGCTCTGAGAGGATCGGGTTGCGCTTGTGGGGCATCGCGGACGAGCCCTTCTGGCCCGCCTTGAACGGCTCCATGACCTCGCCGATCTCCGTGTGTTGGAGGTTCCGAATCTCGGTCGCGAATCGCTCCAGGCTGCCGCCCAGGATCGCGATCGCGGTGAGCAGGGCGGCGTGGCGGTCCCGCTGGACGATCTGCGTACTCGCCGGGTCCACGCGCAGCTCCAGCTCCGCCATGACCTCAGTCTCGACCTCCGGTTCGAGGTGGCTGTACGTCCCCACCGGCCCGGACAGCTTGCCGGTCGCGATTTCGTCGACCGCCTCGGCCAGCCGGCGCCGCCCCCGATCGACCTCGAACGCCCAGCCTGCCAGCTTCAGCCCGAACGTCGTCGGCTCGGCGTGGACCGAATGGGTCCGACCCATCATCACCGTGCCGGCTTCCGCCCGAGCGCGCGAGACGAGCACCTCTACCAGCCGGTCCGCGTCGCGGATGAGCAGCTCGCCTGCCGCCCGCAGCTGCAGTGCAAGCGCGGTATCGACCACGTCCGACGACGTGAGCCCGAGGTGCAGGTACCGCCCGTCGGGACCGATCGACTCCGCGACCTGCGACACGAACGCGATGACGTCGTGATCCGTCGTCCGCTCGAGTTCCTCGATCCGATCGACGTCGATCTTCGCCCGCGCCTCGATCGTGGCGAGTGCGTCCTGCGGAACGCGCCCCCGGAGGGCCTGTGCACGGCTCACCGCGAGCTCCACCCGGAGCATGTGCTCGAAGCGCGCCTCCTCGGACCACAGCGCGCCCATGTCCGGGAGCGTGTAGCGCTTGATCACGAGGCGGCTCCCACCGCGAAGGCGGCGCTGGGTGGGAGCGACGCCGCGATGTCTCGCCGGCGCTGCATCCCGTCCCACGAGATCAGGTCAACGGCGCGCTCGGCGGCTTCGCGCGCCGCCGGCAGGTCGACGCCGCGCCCGACGACGGTCAGCACGCGCCCACCGTTCGTGCCGTAGCCGCCCCCTGCGCGGCCGATGGAGCCGCCATGGAACACGAGCGCACCCGCCGCCTCGGCGGCCCTGATGCCTTCGATTGGCTGCCCACGCTTCGGTGTCCCCGGGTAACCCTCCGACGCGAGCACGATGCCCACGGCCGCGCCCGGCAGGAGGGCCAGCGGCGGCATTGCGGCCAGGTCCCGCGCGGCCGCGGACGCCAGCATCGGGCCGAGCGAGCCCGCGAGGCGAGGCAGGATCACCTGCGCCTCCGGGTCGCCGAGGCGGGCATTGCACTCCAGCAGCGTCGGCCCGTCCTCGGTCAGCATCAGGCCCGCGTACAGGAAGCCGATGAAAGGCATTCCACGGCGCGCGAGCTCGGCGAGGATCGGGCGGTGGACGGTGGTGAGAATCCACTCGATTGCCCCGTCGTCGAGGTCCGGCAGCGGCGAGTACGCGCCCATGCCCCCGGTATTCGGCCCAGCGTCGTCGTCACAGAGGCGCTTGTGGTCCCTCGACGCGGGCAGGGCGACCGCCTCGCGGCCGTCGCAGATGGCGATCACGCTCGCCTCGCGACCGGACAGCCGCTCCTCAACGATCAGCGCGGGGCCAGGCCCGCGCCCTTCGAGGTAGGACGCCACGTGCTGCTCCGCGAGCGCCGCGTCCTCGTAGACCGCCACGCCTTTGCCCGCGGCCAAACCGTCCTGCTTCAGCACCACGCCGCGGCCGGAAGCGCCGAGCTCCGCCACGTAGGCGCGGGCCGCCCCTTCCTCGCCGGCCTCGAACGCCCGAGCGCGGGCCATGCGCACGCCCGCCGCTTCGGCAACGTCGTGGCAGAACGCCTTCGACGACTCGATCCGGGCTGCCGCCCGCGTCGGCCCGAAGACGGGAACGCCCGCCTCGCGCAGCGCATCGACCACGCCCACAGCCAGCGGCGCCTCAGGGCCAATGACCACCAGCTCCGCAGCCACCGCCCGCGCCGCGTCGACCACCGCGGCGGGCTCCAGGGGATCGACCTCCGGCAGACAGCGGACTCCTGGCTCGGAACCGATCGCGGCACCCCCCGGCGCGACCACGACCTCGCTCATGCCCGGCTCGCCGGCGAGCTTCCAGGCAAGCGCGTGCTCGCGCGCCCCGGAGCCCACGATGAGGATGCGCGTCGGGAGGGTCGTCACACGAGCCCCGCGGCGGCGCGCCGGCGCATCGGGCGCCAGGCGCGTTCGATCGTCTGCGTCCGCTCCGGCCCGACCGACACGAGCACGATTGGCACGCCGGCGAGCTCCTCGACGGCGGTGACGTAGCGACGGGCGTTCTCGGGCAGCCCGGCGAGCGAGCGGATGTCGTGGATCGGCTCTGACCAGCCGTCGAACCACTCGTAGACCGGGACCGCGCGCGCGAGCACCTCGGCGGACGATGGCCAGCGCTCGACCCGCACGCCATCGACCTCGTACGCGACGCACAGCGGGATCGACGCGAGGCCAGAGAGGATGTCCAGCTTGTTGAGCATGATGCTGCTCACCGAGTTGACGGCGACCGCGTAGCGGATCGGCACGGCGTCGAACCAGCCGACGCGCCGCGGGCGACCGGTGGTCGTGCCCACCTCGCGCCCGCGCTCGCGAATCCCCTCGCCCACCTCGTCGAGGAGCTCCGTCGGGAACGGGCCGGAGCCCACGCGCGTGGCATACGCCTTCATCACGCCCATGACCTCGTCGACCTGGAGCGGCCCGATGCCGCCGCCGGTCGTCGCCCCGCCGGCGACCGCGTTGGACGAGGTCACGAACGGGTACGACCCGTGATCGAGGTCCAGGAGCGTCCCCTGGGCGCCTTCGAGCAGCACGTGCTCGCCGCGAGCCAGCGCGGACTGCACCAGCCAGGTCGTGTCGTCGAGATGTTCCTCGAGCCGCTCGCCCCAGCCCGCGGCCTTCTCGACGAGGGCCTCGATCTCGAACGGTCCGGCGCCCATCGACGTGAGCAGCAGGTTCTTGTCCGGGAGCAGGCGCGAGAGCCGCGTACGCAGCACGGCTCGATCGAGGAGGTCCTCCATGCGCAGCCCGACGCGCCACGCTCGATCGCCGTATGTCGGCCCGATCCCCCGCCCCGTCGTGCCCACCTTTGCGCCGTCGAGGCGCGCCTCGTTCGCGCGGTCCAGGGCCACGTGGTACGGCATGATCACGTGAGCCGCGCGGCTGACGCGGACGCGCGACACGTCGATTCCGCGGGACATCAGCATGTCCAGCTCGCCGATCAGCGTCTCCGGATTCACGACTACGCCGTTCCCGATCACCGACGTGATGTGCGGGTAGAGCACGCCCGACGGCACGAGGTGCAGCTTCAGGACCTCATCGCCCTTGACCACGGTGTGGCCGGCGTTGTCGCCCCCCTGGTAGCGCACGACCATGGCGACCTGCTCGGCGAGGAAGTCGGTCGTCTTGCCCTTGCCCTCGTCGCCCCACTGGAGACCGACGACAATCGAAGCGGGCATCAGAGGAGGCCCGCGCGACTGGCTCGGAGAATCGAAAAGCCCCGGGCCGCCGGGCTCGGGACTTGGTTGCAAATCTCCCGTGGGTTGCCGCCTGTGGTGCGGCGCTTGGTCTGCCGGCTGGTCGTCCGCCTCACGGGACGGACGACGCGCCCTGATCGCGCGATCGCAGGACCTCCCCTGTCCGAGCCGTCTCGACGTCAGCCCGGGAACGAGGGCGAGTATACCCGCCGGCCGCCCCCGGCCGGGCCCGGACGCGACGATCGCCCCCCGATATGCCGGAAGGCGATCGTTGAAGGCGCGAATGAAGCGATAAGTCCGCGCCGGACGCGATTTACGGCTCGAGGCCGATCACTCATGGTTGCTCGGTTCGTGACCTCCGAACGAGATCTCCGTATCGGACCCTTCGCCCGCTCCGGCGTCCGTTTGATGGTCCGTGGCCGACGCCCCGAGTTGCCCCCGGTTTGCCGCGTCTCGGCGTACGTGAACCATGCGCCTCGCCGCCGGCGGGAGCAATGGGCGGGATGTCCCGGTCTCGCCAGGGCCGAAGGTCTGCGGGCATCCGGGCACCAGTTATGGAAGTGCAACCTCCTGATATCGGGTTCGGCATCGGCTGCGGCCCCGTTCTCGACGAGCAGGTAGCCGCTGCGTTGGCTTATTGAGGCCGTGGCCATGAGGCGGCGACGAAAGTCCGAATCTCCTAGCCAAGTCGACTCTTTTCCATGTGCGCCTTGACGCCAGCGACCTCTCTTCTCACACCTTCCTGCATTCGTCCCCGGATAACGGGCTGAAGAAGTCTGAGGAACCCATGTACGCGTACTTCTCCCGAAAGCGTGAATTTGCTCCCGCCTTCCTCCGGTATTACCAGAATATGGCCGTCATACGTGAGCCCGGGAGACACCGCTTGAAACGAGAATGTTCGGCCAGCGGAGAAGGCGGTGATCTCACAAGTCGCTGCGATCTTCCGGGGGCCCATCTGGATCTCCTCGTCGCACCGAGCCCCGAGATCCGTGAATTTCTCGGAAACAACGGTTGAGGAAGCCAAATTTGCCCGCCAGATGGGAAAGTTGCGCAGGTCCGCGACAAACTCGAACACGTCCTCGGGTGAGCGCTTGATCAAAACGGATTCACTCATGTTGAACATCACCGGTCTCCGATCTGCATCTCCCCCCGATTCGCATGCTGGCCCTTGCGTGGCCAGAACCTGCCACGGGTTGTCGCGATGGTGCCTGAGTGTGCGGTTCAGGACCACCTGCCAGCAAGCTGACTTTGCGTCCTGAGCCTGATGTCCGGCAGTCAGCCGATCTCGTTCGGCACGAGCATGCGGAGAGCGGCTGGTAATCGGCAGGCAGCCGTCGGATAAGGGCTGCTCGCTACGGTGTTCGCATCCCCGCCACACGCAGGGTCGGCCCGTGACCCGTCGGTCGACCATCGAAGGAGAACAGGACCGTGAACAAGGTCCTCCTGGCCGGACGTCTGACGCGCGATCCCGAGATGCGCGCGCTGGCGAGCGGCAAGCACGTCACGCAGTTCAGCGTGGCCACCACCGAGTACGCGGGCAACGGCAAGGAACGGCCCGAGTTCCACAACATCGTGACCTGGGACCGCCTTGCCGAGGTCTGCGGGCGCTACCTCGGCAAGGGGCAGCAGGTCGCGGTCGAGGGCCGCATCCAGACCCGGACGTGGGATGACGAGAAGGGTCTCCGGCACTGGAAGACCGAGATCGTCGCCACGACGGTCGAGATGCTGTCGGGCCGCAAGAAGAAGGACTACGCAGCGGAGTCGTCGGCCGACGCCATCGAGGGCGCCGCGATCGGCGAAGCGCCTGACGCTGGCGAGGAACCGGTGGCGATTCCGGCCGACGAACCGATTGCCGAGGAGCTCGCCGCCTGACCTCAGCCTCCACCGCACACCGCCCGGATGGCGTCGGCCCTCCCTCGAGGCCGTCCGGGCGGCTCGTCATTCAGTCGCGATCGGTCCAGCGGTAGAGATCACGGCGAGCGTGGCCGGTCGCGGCCGCCACCTCGCGCGAGGCGTTCGTGCGGCTCGCGCCTGCGCGGACCATTGCCGCGACCTGCTCGCGGGCTGCCTCGATCGACACGGCCGGCGCCGGATCCGGCATCGCGTTTGCGGCCTGCCCCGCGATGATGAGCACGACCTCGCCGCGTGCCGGGATCGACCCGTCCGCGGTCCCCGCGACGAGCTCCGCGAGCGTGCCCCGGGCGATCTGCTCGTGGAGCTTGGTGAGCTCACGGCAAACCTCCGCAGCACGATCCGCGCCGCACGCCTCGGCGAGGTCGCGCAGCGTGGCGGCGAGCCGAGTCGGGGCCTCGAAGAAGATCGTGGCCCGATCGTCTGCGGCGATTCGCGCGAGGCGCACGTTCCGCTCGCGCCCCGAGCGCGGCAGGAACCCCTCGAAACCCCACCGTGGCCCGGCAATCGCGCTCGCGGCGACGGCAGCCAACACGGCGGAGGCCCCGGGGATCGGCACCACGACCCCGCCCTCCGCTGCCCACGCGCCGACGAGCTCCGCCCCAGGGTCGCTAACGGCCGGCGTGCCCGCATCGGTGACGAGCGCGAGGTCCGCGCCGGCACGGAGGTGGTTGAGCAGCTCGGCGAGACGCGCCGGCCCGCTCCGGGCGTGGAAGCTGGTGGCCTTCGTCTCGATCTCGTAGCGCGCCAAGAGCCGGCGCGAGATCCGGGTGTCCTCGGCCGCGATCAATGGCACCGCGCCCAGGACCTCAAGCGACCGCAGCGTGACGTCGCCGAGGTTGCCAATCGGCGTGGCGACGACGTACAGCGTCCCGCCCGGCGGTTCGCCTCCCTGGCCGGGCATGCGGCTCAGGAGCGGGCCGAGCCGGGGCGCCGCCGCGGGTACAGGTAGTCGACGCCTGCCGTTCGCGGGCCGAGCTTCGCGACCGGCGGCACCTGGCGCTTGAACTCAGACCTCGCGACCAGCTGCTCCACGCGCTCGACGAGGACGCGCTCGAAGCCCATCGCCACGAGTTCATCGGTGGACCGCCGCCGGTCGATCCGCCAGTACAGGATCCGGTCCAGGAGCGGGTAGCTGAAGGAGCCCTCGCTTTCGTCCGTCTGGTT
>JBDSZH010000092.1:0-9969 GCA_039925225.1 Candidatus Limnocylindrales bacterium
CTCGCCAGGGCGCGGGCGGAAGTTTCAACGCAAACGCGGCGGCAAGAACGAGCCCTTGCCGGATCCGCCGCCCGCTCCCCTACTGAACGGCCGCCGCCGTGCCGGCGAGCCAGCCCACCCCGAGGCAGGCCACGCCGATGGCCTCGAGCTCCCAGCCCCGTTCGCGCACGCTCGCCGCTCCCGACGCGAGAACGGCGGCACCGCCGGCAATGAGTGCGATCCCGAGCCAGATGCCCCCGCCCCGGAGCGTCCTAAGGATCTCCATGTCAATCGCGATCGAGCCGACCGCGGCGGCGGGAACCGCGGGCGCGAGTAGCACCGCGAGCATGGCCGCCGCTGCGAGCGCCAAGGTCTGCAAGACCCACGCCCAACGCGCCCCGAGCGCGACCGCGATCGCCCGGCGGCCCGCCCGCGCGTCGCGCTCCACGTCCGCGAGCCCGTTCGCGAGGGCAAGACCGGCCCCGCCGAGAACGCCGACGGGGATAAGCGTGAGCAACCCGCTCGGGATCGTTCCGGCGGCGCCCAGCCAAGCGTGGATCGGGAGCAGCGGCAGCGCGAGCGAAAGTGGCAGCCACGAGAGCTTCGTGCGCGAGAGTCGAAGGTCATACGCATAGCCGAGCGCGAGGCAAGCCACGCCGGCGATCGCCGTCGCGGGATCGGAGACGGCGGAGAGCCCGATCCCGATACCCGCTCCTGCCGCGGTGACGATGCCCGCGGATCGGCGCGTCACGAGCCCGCTCGGGATCGGCTTGCGCGGCTTCTGGACGGCGTCGAGCGGTGCGTCGACGAGGTCGTTGAGCGCCCCGATCGACACCTGGATCCCGAGCATCGCCACGCCGAGGCGAACGACGACCTGCGGTGGGGCGCCTGCCAATGCGGCTATCGCGGCCGTCGCCACGGCACACAACAGGGACGGGAACGGATGGACGAGCCGGACGAGGCCCGCGAGCGACGCGAGCGTGGTCACGCGAGCGGCGTCAGACGTACACGAGTTCGTCGAAGTTGGAAACGAGGTATTCGATGAGGCGGTCGCGACTATCGGCGAGCAGTCCACGAACCCCGGGCACGAGTGCCCACAGGCTGATCGTGGGGACGATGACGTGCCCCTCGCGGTCGCGCCCGAGCGTAGTCGGCGCCCCGCCGCCAAAAGCGAACGCCCGTTCGAATTCAGCCTCGCTCAGGCGGACCGCCGAGCGAAAGTCCGCGACGACCTTCACGATCCCCCGTCGCTTCACGACGTCGCGCATGAGCTCCGATACCCAGCGGTCGATCTGGTCATCCGGCTGGTCGTCGAGCCGCGCTCGATACTCCTTGGGGTTGGCCGATAGCCCTGTGCCGCTCATCGCGGCCGAGTATGCCAGAGGCGCGCTCAGCCCTCGCGGTTCTCCGGGATCGGCACGTCCGCGGGATCCGGGCCCCGTCGCTGCGCCGCTGCCGCGCGTCCGCCCGGTCCCCAGTCGTTGAACATGTCCGTGAACCAACGCCCGACGCGCGATGGCGGCGTCAAGTCGCGATCCCCGTCGACCATCGCCCTGATGGCGTGCCAGACACGGGCGGTGAGGTTGGCGAGTGCGTGGCGCGTGGGCCGCTCCCCCGTCGGGATCGGCTCGCCGATCCGGACCTGGACGCGGCCTCGGAACCGCGCCCACGAGGTGCCCGTGATCGCGACGGGCACGAGGGGCACGCCACCCCGGAGGGCCATGTAGGCGGCGCCTTCGTGGAACGGCATGAGGTCGCCCTCGTGGACGTGGATCGTGCCCTCGCCGGAGATTGCGAGCGCGCCACCGGTATCGAACACGGCCTGGACCCAGCGCACGGAGGTGAGGAGATCGTCTTTCAGCGGGCTGAATGGGACGCAGATCCCGAACCACCACATGAACCGGTTTCGGCCGCCCCTCCGGAGGTCGGGCTCCTTCGGGCCGTAGAAGTACAGCCGGGGCTGTTTCGGGAAGACGGCGGTGAGGACGAGCGGATCCATCCAGCTGAGGTGATTGAAGCAGTACACGGCCGGTCCATTGCCAAGGCGTTCCGCGCCGACGACCTCGATCCTGAACCAAAGCCGCATCGGGACGACGGCGATCATCCAACCAAACCAGTGGCGGATCGACCTTTGACGCGCGGAGACGTCGCCACGGGGCAGGTTCCGGGCCGCTGCAACGGGGTCGACGCTTCGGCGATGCCGGGACGCCGGCAGTGCCCTGAGCTCGGGTGTCGCGTCGCGGTCCGGGGACAGCGCCGAATCGACGCCGCCGATCACGCGATCGAGCGTCGCCTCGTGCAGCGGTTCACCGCGACTGATCGCCCGTTGGGCCACCACGTCGATCTTCCCTCCCTCGCCAGCGGGAGCCTACCATCCGCACCGGGCCGAACAAATCCCAATCCGTCGATTGATGATCTAACCGAGCCTCCCGGCGCTTGACACGAGCTGGCTGGTCCCGGGCGTGCTTATCGTCGTCGGCATCGCGCCTTGTGATCGGCGCCATGGGCAGGTCGCGCAACCCCCGCTGACATCGACCTGTCACCCTGCCCGGTTACAGTTCTGATCGATCCAGCGCCAGCGTTCCCGAGGAGTCCGACCCCGATGTTCCTGTTCTCGAAGCCGTCGATGCCCAAGCCGGGCGATGCCCTGCCCGGCCGTCCCGACCCGATCCTCACGCCGCGCCCGCACACCGTGCTCGGCACCCCGATCGCCGGGCCATACCCGGACGCCTCAGAGATCGCCGAGTTCGCCCTCGGCTGTTTCTGGGGCGAGGAGAAAATGTTCTGGCAACAGCCCGGCGTCTGGACGACGGCCGTCGGGTACCAGGGCGGCTATACGCCGAACGCCACGTACGCCGAGGCGTGCTCCGGGAAGACCGGCCATGCCGAGGCGGTCCGTGTCGTATTCGACCCGGCGAAGACCAGCTTCGAGCGACTGCTCAAGGTCTTCTGGGAGAACCACGACCCCACGCAGGGCATGCGCCAGGGCAACGACATGGGCTCGCAGTACCGCTCGGCGATCTTCGCCCGGGACGAGGCGCAGCGCGCCGCCGCCGAAGCGTCGAAGGCGATGTACCAGGAGATCCTCACCAAGGCCGGCTACGGCTCGATCACGACCGAGATCACGGGCCCGCCCGCGCCCGAGTTCTACTTCGCCGAGGACTACCACCAGCAGTATCTCGACAAGAATCCCGGCGGCTACTGCCCTAACCACTCGACCGGCGTCCGATTACCGGACGACTTCTCGATCCCGGTGACGCCGCTCCAATACACGGGCTAGGGCATCGGCTCGGTGGCGAGGAACCGGCCTCCCACGCCCGGCTCGAGGATCCGATGGCGTCCGGTCGTTGCATCCCATTCGTTTCGCCTGAATCTCGTCTGATCGTCGCCGGTCAGGATCAGAACGTACGCCGGACTGCCGCTCCCGGGCATGTGTCCATGGTCGTGGAGGTCGTCCGGAGGGAGGAGCGTCGCGAAGTCCGACGCCCGGAGGCTGCGCAGCTCGATCACCTCGGGATGGGCCGCTGAGCCTTCGCCGATGACGCGATACCGGCGATGCGTCTCCAGTCCCAGGATCGAGCTGATGGCCACCCACGTGCCATGGTCGTGAATCGCACCCATCTGGCCCTCACGGCGATGGACGATGCTGAGTCGAGGCCCGCGCTCCGGCGCGTGGATCGGCAGCCCGCCACTCTGGTCTCCAAGTCGGGCCATCCACGACCCAAGGTAGTCAACGTCACTCGCGAGATCGGCCAAGGCGGCCCCGATCGCCGACAGGTTGGGCTGGGCGGCCGCAGCAGGACCCGCGATCCGCTCGAACAGTGATCGGACGGGCGGGTCGGTTCGTTCGAATCCAGTCTTCACCCCCCAAGGATACGGGGGCGCATCGGACACGAGACAACCCCGGCGTGCACCGCGATCCGTCCGATACGCTCTGGCTTGATGGACGCTCGACGAATCCGGCTCTCGGCTGACCCGACGCACGCCACGCCGCCCCGGATGTGGCTCGTGCGCCACGGCGAGACCGAGTGGGCGCGGCTAGGCAAGCACACCGGCCGGACGGACATTTCTCTAACCGAGCTCGGGCGCGAGCAGGCAGTCGCTGTCGGCGTGCGGCTGGCGGGGCGGCCGTTCGCGGTGGTCCTGTCCAGTCCCCTCGCGCGCGCGCTGGAGACGGCCCGGCTCGCGGGCTTCGCGGACGCGGTCCAGACCAGTGAGGACCTGGTCGAGTGGGACTACGGGGCGGACGAAGGCCGCACAACCCCCGAGATCCGCGTCGAGCGTCCCGGCTGGACGATCTGGAAAGACGGGCCCAGGGATGGGGAGTTGATCCGCCACGTCGCGACGCGGATCGATCGCGTCATCGCGCTGGCCCGGCAGCAGCCCGGCGACGTCCTTGTCTTTGCGCACGGACACGTGCTCCGGATCCTGGCGACGAGGTGGCTCGGCCAGCCCGCCTCCCAAGGCCACCTCTTCGCCCTGTCGACGGCGACGCTGTCCATCCTCGGCTGGGAGCGCGAGCAGCCCGTCATCGAACGCTGGAACGACACGACCGAGTACTGAGCCGGGAATCGACCGGGGGCCGTGCACGCCCCGAGTCAGTCCAGGATGGGCGAGCCGAACAAGAGCGTCTCGCCACCGAGCAGCCCGGCGATGAGGCGGATCGAGCAGGCTTCGGTGTCGAAGACCGTGATCGATGCAGAGAACCTGGAGTTGCCCCGACCCGCTGCATCCACGCCGGGCAGCCCGGCCGCGTACAGGTAGTTTCCGTCGCCGCTCACCGCGAGGGACACGAAGTCCGCGGTCGGCGGGCAGTAGGCGATGTTGGCGAGCGAATTGGCGTCGAACGCGAAGACCCCCGTCGAGCCACCGGCCTCGGGCCCGGTCGCCTCTGATCGGACGCCGATCGCGTAGACGCTGGACCCATCCGGCGAGAGGACCACGCCGCCGTGGAGGAACGACTTGGCGGACGCCACGGGCGCCAGCCACTGGCCGAATGCCGCCAATGGCCCTCGAGCGGCGGCCGCCGGGATCGGTGCCTGGCCGGTCGCGGCCTCGCCCGTGGCGAGGTCGACGCGAGTCAGGGTTGCCGCCACCGGGTTCCACACGAACAGCTTGGAGCCGTCGAGGCTGAGTGCCGTCATGTCGCCCTCGATGCCGCTCCGGCCCATCACCCGCGTGTCGCCGAGGAGCGAGCCGTCCGGCGCCAGCCGACGGACGACCGTGCTGTACGAGCCGCCGGTCGAACAGGCCAGCCACGTGCCGCCATCGGGCGACACCCCGGCGCGCGTCACGACCTCGCCGCAATCGTCGGTGCCAGCGATGCGAGCGGCACCGGTCAGCTGCCCGCCCTTGAAGCTGGCCGCGAACAGACCGCTCGCGAACTCGTAGGTCGCGTTGGACGATGTGACGGGATGCCAGCCGAACGCCGTCTGCGCGATGGCCAATCGGAGGAGTGGCGCAACGCCGACGACCGCGGGCGCATCGATCACGCGCCGAGCGTCGCCGTCTCCAGTCCCCTGGTCCGGCAGCGCAAGGCGGCTCACGACCGTGCCGTTCTCGAGATCGACGACGAGGATCCCGCTCCGCCACATCGGGTGCGCTCGCAGGCTCCAGCCGACCAAGCCGTATCGGCCGTCGGCGCTGAAGCTCGACGACGTCAGGACGTGCGGTGGCCGCTCGGGCACGAACTTTCCTTCGTCGCGAGGATCGGGCACGCCGGTGAACGTCTCGATCGGCGTCGACGCAGTGAGCGTCCCGTCCGCCGCGTATCGATTGAAGGCCATGCTTGCCACGGTCGGGCTCTCGCCGACCATCAGCGATTCGGAGAGGCACAGGCAGACCATCGTGCCGTCGGCCATGACGCGCAGCTCGCTGCCGTACCGGGCGCCGGTGAGGGCAGGACCGATGGATCCCTTCTCGAGGTCCACCTGGGCGAAGTCGCCCTGCTCCGTCCGGACGACGATCTTCGACGGGTCCGGCACGTCGCCGTCGAGGATGAGCTTGGGCAGGCCGCTGGCCTCGGCTGCGGCCGTTGGTCCGGGCGTCTGGCCGGAGGTCTGACCGCTCGACGGCACCGGGCTGCTGCCCGGCTGCGGCGGCCGGGTGATCACCACGGCCAGGAGCGCGGCGACCACGGTCAGAGCGACGGCGGCCGTCGCGGCCTGGCCCAGGCGGCCGAACCAGCCACGGGCGGCGTCGACGCGCCGTGCGCGCGGGCCTCGGACGCGATCGCGCCACGACGGGGCATCCAGCCGAACGGCAGGCATGGTCCAGCCATCGGCCGCTTCCCGCACCAGCTGCCCGATCGCCTCGTCATCGACCGGCTCGGGGGCCATCGAACGCCGTGGGTCGTGGGTCATCGAAGCACCTCAGGCGGAGTGGCAGCGGAATCGCGGCGAATTGCGCTGGGATCGGCGGCGTCGCCGGCCTGGCCGGACGGGGCGACGATGCCTGCCTCTGCCTCGAGCCGCTGGCGGATGGCAACGTGCGCGCGGGAGAGCGTCGAGCCGACCGTCCCGCTGGACATGCCCAGCATCAGGCCGATCTGGGCGTAGTCGTAGCCGTAGAAGTGGCGGAGGACGAGCGTGGCGCGAACGGTAGGCTTCAGGCCGTCGAGCGCCCGATCCACGATCTCGCGCCGCGCGACCTCATCGGACGCATCACCGACGGAGCCCTCGAGCGACGCCACGGGCGAGCGCCCGAGCTGCGGGATCGCGAGCCGGCGGACGCGCCGCCGCCGAAGCTGGTCCAGGGCGAGGTGGACGACGATCCCGTGCAACCAGCTGCGCAGCGGGCGCTGGCTGTCGTACTGATCCCAGCGCTCCCACGCACGCGCGAACGTGTCGTGGGTCGCGTCGAGCGCCTCGTCGGGGTCGCGCAGGATGCCGTACGCCACGCGGTACACGTCGTTCGCGTGGTCGCGGTACGCCTGATCGGCCGCGCGATCGCGGGACTGGCTGTCCATCACGCCCTATCTACGGGCGTGGTTCGTCGTTCCTTGCACGTGCCGGTGATGCCCACGCGGGCATCATGGAGGACGAGTCCGCGGAACGGGCCAGCCGACGGTCAGTTCCTGCGGCCGGGTTTGGGACCGGCGCCGCGTGCCTCGTGCACGGCCCCGAGCGCGCCACGGAGCTTGTCGATCCAGTCGCTCTCGTTGTCGCCGACGAGCTTCACGCACCACGCGAGCGCCTCGCTCCGGCTGCGCGCGACCCCCGCGTCGACGAGCGTGTCGAGCACCGCTCGCTCGCGCATGCGCAGTCGCGTCATCACCGGCACCGCGGCGGTGGTGAAGTGCTCAGTCTCGCCGCCAAGCCTGACGCCCCATGAAACATGGCGTCGGAAGCGTCGCTGGGCCTCCTCGGCGATGTGCATCCGCGCGCCGCGACTCTCGTCGCGAAATGCGTCCACGCGGGACTCGCGCGCCGCCGCGGCCTCTGCCTCCCCTGCGCCCTTCGCCGCCTTGACCTCCGCGAGCGGACCGATGACGAGGATCTCCTCGCGGTCCCCCGTGACCTCCAGCGGCCCCGTGAACCAGTCATCGGGAATGCGGCCCGCGAACCAGCCGCGCAGCTCGTCAAGGTTCATGTCGTTCATCGTTCGGCTCCTCGTGCAATTTGAATTACCAGATTACACGATTGCACCATGGCCGTCAGCGACCGTTCGGCCGATCGCGTATCGTCCGGCGGTGCCCCAGACCATCCGTCCGATCACCCGCGATGAGCTGCCCGCCTGGTTCGAGGCGTTCGGTACCGCGTTCTACATCTGGGCGAGCGATCCTTACGCGAAGGCGGAGTTCCGGGGCGATCTCATGGATCTACAGCGCTGCCTCGGGGCGTTTGAAGAGGATGGTTCGATCGTCGGGACGTACCGCTCCTTCCCGACCCGCCTGACCGTCCCCGGTGGCGCCCGCATTCCGACGGCCGGGGTGTCTGCGGTGAGCGTCCGTCCGACCCACCGGCGTCAGGGCCTGCTGACCAGAATGATCAACGAAGACCTTCGACGCTCGGTGGACCGGGGTGAGGTCGCCTCGGTCCTCATTGCCGCGGAGTGGCCGATCTACGGCCGCTACGGGTACGGCCCGGGTACTTGGCAGGCGCCATTGACGCTGCGGGTTCAATCGGCCAGGTTCCAGCCCGCCGCGACGGGCAGTATCGAAATCGTGCCGGCGCTGGTCGCGCGCCAGATCATCGCCGCCATCTATGCGGCGTACGCGGCGGCGCAGCCCGGTGAGATCGAACGTCCCGACCACCGCTGGGACGCGGAGCTTGGCCTCGTCGATGCCCCCGGGCGCCCGAAGTGGAAGGGTCAGGTCGCCCTCCACCGGAACGACGCTGGGGTTCCGGACGGCTACGCGCGCTTCCATGGCGAGGAAAACTGGGTCGACATGATCCCGGACCACAAGATGATCCTCGACGAGCTGCACGGAACGACAGCGGAGGTCGAGATCGACCTCTGGCGCCACCTGGCCCAGATGGACCTCACGGCGACGATCAAGGCCGAAGTACGGCGCGAGCGCGAGCCGATGCAATGGGCCCTCGTCGACGCCCGCGCGGTGCAGGTCGGGGGCCGCACCGATTTCCTGTGGGTGCGCCTCCTCGACGTCGAACGTGCCCTGAGCGAGCGCACCTACGAGCGCGACGGTGACCTCGTGATCGAGGTTCTCGATCGCCTTGCCGATGGTGACGGCCCTGCCGCCGGTCGCTACCGGCTGTCAGTCCGTGGGGGTGCTGGGACGTGCGTGCGCACGGACGAGGCGCCAGCCCTCACGGTCGAGGTTCGCGCTCTCAGCGCCGCCTACCTCGGCGGCACGCGCCTTATCGATGCGACGCGCGCGGGTGGCGCCACCGAGCATGCCGACGCCGCCCTCGCCGGGGCCGATCGGCTGTTCAGGACGGCCGCCGAGCCATGGTGCAGCACCTGGTTCTAGGTCAGCCGGCGTCGGGCGCCGGCTCCGTCCGGGGCGCGAACTCCAGCGATGCGGAGTTCATGCAGTAGCGCAGGCCCGTTGGGCGTGGGCCGTCGTCGAAGATGTGACCGAGGTGGGCGCCGCAGTTGGCGCAGGTCGCCTCGACGCGGCGCATGCCGAACGACCGATCTTCGATCGTCTTGACGCGACCGGGCTCGATCTCGGAGAAGAAGCTCGGCCAGCCGCTCCCGGACTCGAACTTGGTGCCGGAATCGAAGAGTGTGGTCTCACACACGACGCACCGGTACGCGCCGTCGTCGTGGTGGTCCCAGTACACGCCGGTGAAGGCGCGCTCGGTCTGGCCCTGCTGAGTGACTGAGTACTGGATCGGGGAAAGCTTGCCGAGGCGAGCCTCGAGGTCGGTCGTGTTCATGCGGGAATGATGCTCCCCGCGTGTGACTCGCTGGTGACCTGCTAGCGCCGGATGATCCGCGCCAGCCAGGCACTCGGCTGGACTCCGGTCCACAGATTGGAGACCGCGAACGCGTCCGGCTCGATGCTGTCGACGCGCCAGTCGCGCGAGAACGTCGCGCGGATCTCCGCCTGGGTAACCCGGCGAGGGCCGTCGGTGCCGGGCGTCAGCTCGGAGAAGCACAGCAGATGCAACACTCCGCCGCCCTCCACGACGCTCGCGAGGCTGGCCGCGTAGATGGGCCGATCCGCGTTCGGAAAGGTGTGGAAGCAGCCGGTGTCGATGACCGTCCGGAACGGCGGATCCAGCCGCGGCACCTGGTCCAGGGCGAGCACGTCGCCGACGAGGAACTCGGCAGACAGGCCGCGACCGCGGGCCTTCGCGCGCGCTCGCTCGATCGCCAGCTGGGAGATGTCGACACCCGTCACCTCGAGCCCGCTCGTGGCGGCAAGGAGCGCGTGCTCACCGGAGCCACAGCCAGCGTCAAGGACCGGCTCGATCAGCTCCCCCGCATTCGCGAGGCGCGCGATCGCCGGCTGGGGACGGCCAATGTCCCACGGCGCCCGATTGCCCAGATACACGTCGTCCCACGACGCCCCGGTCATGG
>JBDSZH010000093.1:0-12364 GCA_039925225.1 Candidatus Limnocylindrales bacterium
GCCGGCCGAGGACGCGCGGCCCCTGCCGGTTCAGCCCGGCCATGTGCGCGTAGTAGGCGGGGAACCGCCCGAGGTCCCCCAGCGCCTGGGCGCGAAACAGCTCCGGCGCGGCGCCCGCAAGGGCAAATGTGGGATTTGCGAATCGCTCCGCGCCGATGCTCGAGACGCGGCTGGAGCTGGCCGGGCCGGCGCTGCAGAAGCTGCCCGCACCGTGGGTCGGCAGGACCTCGACGGAATCCGGGAGCTCGGCGAGCCGCTGAAGGCTGCGTTGCTGGTCGGACGTCAGCGCGTTCGTGAGGACTGCCCCGAGGAGGTCCGTCCGCCCGGCGGAGCCCACGATCAGGCTCCCGCCCGTGAACACGGCATCCGGCGTCCCGGTGGCCAGCGAGTCTGACGACGACAGGTCCTCCACGGCCCAGGCGAGATGCTCAGGCGTGTGGCCTGGCGTTGCCCAGGCAGTGAGCCGGAGGCTGCCGATCTCGACAAAATCGCCCTCGTCGACCGCCCGGTGAGGGAACTCGTAGCCGCCGCGCGCCGGCGCCGCGATCTCGGCGCCGGTGGCCGCCTGTGTCTCGAGGGCACCGGACAGGTAATCGTTGTGGACGTGCGTTTCGAGGACGTGGCGCACCCGCCAGCCGCGCCGCTCGGCCACCTCCAGGAAGCGCCACGCGTCCCGCTGGGGGTCGACCAGGGCGGCATCGCGCCCGCTCGCGAGCAGGTACGAGGCGTCGCCCAGGCCGGGGGTGACGAAGAGCTCGAGATCCATCGGGCGCCATCGTACGGCTCGTCGCGGTACGGCTCGTACCATGTGCGCATGGCAACGATCGGCTACGCGGCTTCGATGGAGCAGTTCCACCCCAACGACCTGCTGGACTGGTGCGAGCAGGCGGAGGGCGCCGGCTTCCTGGCCGGGTTCATGGTCTCTGAGCACTTCCACCCGTGGACCCCGCAGCAGGGCCAGAGCGGCTTCGCGTGGGCGTTCATGGGCGCGCTGGGCCTGCGCACCTCCCTTCGCTTCGGGACGGCGGTGACCTGTCCCGGCTTCCGCTACCACCCGGCGGTGATCGCCCACGCGGCGGCGACCCTTGGCGCGATGTTCCCGGGCCGCTTCTGGCTGGGGCTCGGCGCGGGCGAGGCCCTGAACGAGCACGTCGTGGGCGGCGAGTGGCCGGAGATCGGTATCCGCTCGTCGATGATGTTCGAGTCCATCGAGATGATCTCTGAGCTTTTCACCGGCAAGGTCGTCAAGAAGCTGGGCAAGCACTTCAAGCTGGAGAGCGCGAAGCTCTATACGCGCCCGGACGAGCCCGTCCCGATCTACGTCGCGACGTCCGGCCCCATCAACGCCAAGAAGACCGGCAAGTTCGCCCAGGGGATGATCACCGTCGGCGCGGCCGACGAGAAGGTCAAGCTCCTCTGGCTCGCGTGCGACGAGGGTTGCGCAGAAATGGGCAAGCTGAAGATCCCGAAGCTGCTCCAGCTGCACCTCAGCTGGGCGCCCACTGAAGAGGCGGCACTCCACAACGCCATGACCGAATGGCCCAACGGCGGCATGCCCTTCCCGAAGCAGGACATCAAGAATCCCGAGGACTTCGCGGCGATGGCCAAGCTCGTCCGGCCGGAGGACTTCAAGAACCGCGTCCTGATCTCGTCGGACCTCGAGGTGCACCGCGCACACATCCAGCACTACGTGGACATGGGCTTCGACGAGATCCACCTCCACAACGTGGGTCGCAATCAGGTCGAGTTCATCGATGTCTTCGGCCGCGAAGTCCTGCCGAAGCTCAAGCTCGGGACGCCCGGCGCCGCGACGAGCCTCGCCTCCGCCTGAGTTCGGGCCCGAGCCGTAAGTCCCAGAGGGCTGTGGGTCGGCTTGGCTAGTGCCATCGGCGGCACGGGAGCGTAGGCTTGCCGGGCTGCGGACGCGCCGACGAGCGCCGCCAGCGACCCACGCGAGGCCCGAGATCGTGCGAAATGCCCGGCGCCGCTCCCTCCCCGCCACCTTCGCCGCGAGCCTGCTCGTCGCGGCCGTAACCGTTGCGGGCCTGCCGATCCTCCGGGCGGTCATCTCGTCCGGCGGGGTCGATGTCGCCAGCGGATCGGTCGACGTAAGCGTCGACAACCAGCGCCTGGTGCGGCTGCCCATCGCCGCCTCCCACGTCGTCCTCCACTGGCGCGGCGTGCCGGATGCGCAGATCAGCCTCGCCCTCGGGCGCAGCCCGAACGCGCTCGGCGAAGAGATCCCGTCGGGGCTCGCCGACGGGTCCGGCGAAGACGGCGACATGAACTACAGCGAGGTCATCTGGGCCGACGGCGCGCGCTGGGCCCGGGTCACGACGGACCGGCCGATCGAGCACCTCACCGTCGTCGCGATGGATACCGATGAATCACGCGGGATCGACGAGTCCGGCGTCGTCAGCGCGGCGGTCAACAAGCCGGCGGTCATCACGCGCGCGAGCTGGGGCGCGAACGAGTCGTACTCGGAGAACTCCGGCGGCTACATGCGCTTTGCCCCGAGCTTCAGCCCGGTCCAGAAGCTGATCGTCCACCACACGGCCGGGGCGAACAACGACCCGAATCCCACGGCCACGATCCGGGCGATCTTCTACGACCACGCGGTACTCCGCGGCTACGGTGACATCGACTACAACTTCATCGTCGATGCCCAGGGCCGCGTCTACGAGGGTCGCCGCGCGTGGGTCCACACGCCCCTGACGAGCCCGACCGGGGAGGATCTCGCCGGCAACGTCGTTCGTGGCTCGCACGCCAAGCACTACAACGATGCGACCGTCGGCATCGTGTTGCTGGGCACGTTCACGAACGTCATGCCCACCACCGCGGCCCGGAACGCGCTGGTGACCTTGCTCGCCTGGAAGGCGGAGCGCCACGGCATGGACCCGAAGGGTGCCTCGACCTACGTCAACCCGATCGATGGGACGACGAAGTACCTGTACAACATCTCCGGCCATCGAAACGTGAACACCACGGCCTGCCCGGGCGAGGTGTTCTACAACACGTTCCCGACGCTCCGCCAGGACGTCGCCAACAAGATCGCTGCGACGACGGGGGCCGCCGTGGACAGCACGCCGCCCAGTGCCGCGCTGAAATCCATGGCGACCGACCCAAGTGGTGCACACACGCTCCCGTTTGGGTTGATCTTCAGCGAGCCCATCACCGGTCTGACCGCCGACGACTTCACGGTCACCGGCACGTCGCCGGGCTGGACCGTCCAGAGCGTCACCGGGAATGCGTCCACGTATACCGTCAAGGTCATCGCCGATGAGAGCGGCGAGGGTCCCGCAGATGGCACGGTCGTCCTGACCCTCGCGGCGGACGCCGTGACGGACAAGGCAACCCGTACCGGGCCTACCGCAGACGCGGTCGCCACTGTCAACTTCGCGACCGAGACGGAGCCGCCCGTCGCGGTCCTGTACGCGACTGCCACGCGATCCGAGCCGATCGGCACCAGCTTCGGCATCTCCGTGGAGTTCAACGAACCGGTCACCGGGTTCGACATTGGCGATATCTCGATCGGCGGCACGTCCCACGCCGCGAACCCATGGATGGTGGAGCTCGTGTACGGCTCGAACGCGAACTACAACTTCACCGTCTCCAACCTGACCGCGGCCAACGGCACGCTCACCGTGCAGATCGCGGAGGGCGCGCTCCAGGACATGGCCGGCAATCCCGGCGGCGGCTCCAACGTGATCACGAAGACGATCGATCGGTCCGCGCCAACCACCTCCACGCCGACCGTTGCCCTTCGCGCCAACACGAGACTGAGCAGCACCACGCAGAAGGTCAACGTGTCGTGGACGGGGAGTGACGTCGGACCGTCCGGGATCAAGAACTACGACGTTGCTCGGAGCTACGACGGCAAGGCGTTCGAGATCATCGGCAGCGCCGTGACGGGCACCACGTTCGGCTGGTCGATGACGCCGGGCCACACCTATCGGTTCGAGGTACGCGCTCGCGACAACGCGGGCAACGTGAGCGCCTGGAAGGTCAGCCCCACCCTCACGCCCGCGCTCACCCAGCAGTCGAGCAGCGCCGTGACCTACTCCGGGTCATCGACGACGACCTCGTACGCAAGCTACTCCGGCGGGACGCAGCGCTACCTCGGGGCCGCCGGCGCCTCGGCGTCGTACACCACCACCGCGCGCAGCCTGTCCTTCGTGACCACCAAGAGCCCGACCCGGGGCACCGCGAAGATCTATATCGACGGCGTCCTGGCCGCCACCGTGAACCTCAACGGCACTACGACCTTCCGGTACGTGGCCTTCTCGAAGACGTGGTCGTCAGTCGGAACGCACCGGATCACGGTCGTTTCGGTGGGCACGCCCGTGGCCCGCGTCGACATCGACGCGTTCGGGGTCATCCGCTGACCGCTGCGCCCTGACAGCTACTCGCTGACCTTCGTCACGGGCTCGGCCCGCGCGATCAGGCGCGCCCGGCGGGTCACCGTCAGGAACTCGCGCAGGTGGTGCGCCGGCCGGATGTGGCTGGTCTCACCGGCGTAGATGGTCCGAACGGGCAGCCAGTCGATGGCCCAGCCCTCGCGCAGGCAGATCGCGATCATCTCCACCTCGAAGGCGAAGCCCGCTTCGGTGCTGTTCAGCGTTGCCGCCATCAACCGGCGCCCGATGAGCCGGTAGCCGGACTGGTTGTCCGGGATCCAGCGCCCCAGCGCACCGGAAAGGACCACCGTCCCGAGCCAGTTCGCAATGCGCCGCACCGGCGGCATGCGGCGGAAGTCCCGGCGGCCCACGATCAGCTCGGTCTGCTGGCCCACGATCGTCCGGTGGGCGTACAGGCCGAGGAAGCCGGGGATCTCCGTGGGATCGTGCTGGCCGTCACCGTCGAGCGCGATGACCGCCTCGACGCCCTCCGTCATGGCCGTGGCGAAGCCCGCCCTGAGCGCCGCACCCTTGCCCTGGTTGGGCGACTGGCGGATCACCCACGCCCCCGCCGCCTCGGCGATCGCCGCCGTGTCATCGGACGAGCCGTCGTCCACGACGAGGACGGGCACGTGCCAGACAGTCCGCTCCACCACGCTCCCGATGCGGGCGGCCTCGTTGTGTGCCGGGATGAGCGCGAGGATGCGCCTGTCGAGTCCGGCGCCGAGGGTCGTCACTGGGCGATCGTACCCTCGGACGGGTGGGCGACGCCCGGGGGTCAGTACGTGACAGCCGCGAACGTCGAGAACCGATAGCGATCCAGGTCCACCCGGCCGGAGATGCCCGGGACGGTCCCGTCGCTCGTGTATTGCCAGAAGGTCCACGACCGGCCGCCCCAGCTGGAGGCCGGGACAGATGGGCTGGTCACGCCCCAGTTCGCCACCCAGACGACCGCGTAGCCGTTGTCGGCGAACCAGCGCGTGTCGCCCATGTAGCTCCCCCAGAACGAGGGGCTGGTGTAGATCATGGCCTTCACCCCGAGGCGCTGGTCGACCCGCTGGAGCCAGGCCTTGACCCAGTTCGTGAGCGCGGTCGTGCTGAGGCCACCGGTCAACTCCAGGTCAAGCGTCGGGATCAGCATCCCGTGCTCGTACGCGGCGGTGTCCACGAACCAATCCGCTTCCTGCACAGGGTCGTTGGAGCCCGGGCGCGCGAAGTGGTACGCCCCGAACTTGATGCCCTGCGCCATCGCGCCGGCCTTGTTCCGGTCGTAGGTGTCGTCCTCCCAGCCGATGCCTTCGCTGGCCTTGGCGATTGCGAACGTCTTCCCCGCTGCCTTGACCTTCGCCCAGTCGATGGTGCCCTGCCAATGCGAGACGTCGATGCCTTCCTGGATTGTCGTCGGCGTCGTGGAGAGGACCCGGAAGAGGCCCGTTGCGGCGTACACGGCGCTCACGCCGTACAGGCTGGAGACGCTCTTGCCACCGACCGCGATGATCTTGTACCAGCTGCTGCCGGACACGCTACCCGCGCACTCCGCGGCCCACGAGCCGCCGGTGACCTTGCTGGCTGACGTGACGACGCTGTTGACGTCGATGATCGCCTTGGTCGTCGCCGAGGTGGACGTCGACGTGCGCAGCCGGACGGAGCAGTTCGCGAGGTAGTCGGTCGTCGTGACCTTGACCTTGAAGATCCCGGTTGCCGCGTACACGGCGCTGAGCCCGAAGAGCGACGTCGTCGTCTTTCCGCCGATCGCGGTGATCTTCAGCCAGGTGCTGCCCTTGGTGGAGCTGGTGCAGCTGCTGGACCACGACCCGCCGGTGACGGTGCCGGAGGAGGTCACCACGGTGCCCGCGGAGATCGTGTTCTTGATGGTCGCGCTGGTCTTCGGACTCGTCCGAACGTTGGCCGAGCACTGCGCCGTCCAGCTGCTTGACGCCGCGAACGCCACCTGGGCGATGGCCGGCAGGACGAGCAGGGCGGTAAGGATTGCGGCGGCGAGCGGCAGCCACGAGCGATGGAATCGGCGCATTGCGTGAATCTCCCCGGGTACGTCTGGGCTCGATAGTCGGGGGCGCGGAGCGCGCGACCGTGCGCTGAGATGGACTCTAGAAAAGCCCGTCGGGAGTGTCTGTAGCCCTACAGTCCTACCCCGGACCGACCACGCCGCCGCGCGAGCCACGGCGGCGCGCGAGCCACGCCCCGACGCCAACCACGCCCAGGAGCATCGCGACGCCCGTGGCGGCCGCGACCGCCGCGGCGGGCTGGCTCACGTTGGGCTCCGCGGTCGCAACGGGTGTGGGCGCCGGTGTCGCCGGCGGGGGTGCGAAGGTGGGCGCGAGGGTCGGCGTCGGTTGGATCGTCGGGACCAAAGATGGCGAGGGTGACGGCACGATCGAAGCCGTCGGCAACGGCGTGGCCGAGGGGCTCGGAGCCTTCGGCGGCGCCTTCGTGGGCGGCGGCGGTGGAACCACCGTCGTCGTGAAGTGCGCCCACAGGTACTGGCGCGGCGTGAGCCCAGAGGCGTGGATCAGCGCCGCGAGGTCCCGCCCCACGTACCGGAAGTGCCACGGCTCGTACGCGTAGCAGGTCACGGCCAGCGTGCCCTTCGGGTAGCTCATCACGAAGCCGTATTCCCAGCCGTGCGCCTTCATCCACTTGCCGGCGGGCGTGGTGCCCCAGGTGCCGGTGAACGGCGAGCCACCCGGCTCGCTTCGGAAATCGATGGCGAGGCCGAGCTGGTGCTCCGAGTGCCCGGGCCGCGCCGAGACCGTGAGCGCCTGCTTGTACCCGAACTGCTTCACCCAGCTGGCGAACACGGACTCCTGCGACGCGAACGACCGATACGCACTCTCGATTCCGATGCCGTTGCCCGCGGCGGCAGCGTCCTCCGTCATCGCCCGGAGGTCGTCGATCATCACCGCGCGCACCTTGCCGCCGCCGGTGATCCCGGCGGTCGAGGCGGCCACCAAGTCCGGCGGCACGTAGCTCTTGGGCACCCGGAGGATGGTGTCGACGAGCGTGATCGCCCAGTCGACATAGCCGCGCGGCGTTGTCAGGATGTCGTCGTAGCGACAGGCGGGCAGGGGACCCATCGCACGCGCCCGCGCCGGCCCCAGGGCAGGACCGACGAGCAGGGCGGCGAGGATGGCCAGGGCCGCAGCCACCGAGGCCAGGCGGGCGGGCATGGCCGTTCGAGAGGGGGCCGTCATGGAATCGGGAGCGTACGGGCGGTCGCGCAGGCTCGCAACCACCGACCCGGCGAGGCTACCCCGGTACCATCGACACGATGTCCGACGCTGCATCCGACGCCCCGCCCGTGGCGCCCGCCCTGCCAGCCGCGCCCGCGCCGCGCACCGTCGTCGTCGACGGGCGGTCATTCGAGCGTGTGCCCATCCGCACCCCGGTGCTGATGCCCGGCGACGACATCCCCACCGTCATCCGGGACCACGCCGGGGCGCAGCTCCGTCCCGGCGACACGGTCGTCCTCTCCGAATCGGCCGTTGCGATCATGCAGGGCCGCGCCCGCGATTGGCGGACGATTCACCCCGGCCGCCTGGCGCACTGGATGTCGGCGCGGGTCATCAAGACGAGCTGGGGCACCGGGCTCCGGAGCCCGTACGCGATGCAGTACGCCATCGAGCTTACCGGAGCGCCCCGAATGCTCCTCGCCGGCGTGGCCCACGTGGTGGGGCGGGTGTTCGGCAAGAAGGGCTGGTTCTACCTCGTCGCGGGGCTCAACGCCCGGATGATGGACGCGGAGCACACGATGGGCATCAAGGAGTTCTACGAGTTCTGCATTCCGGCGCCGGACGATCCGCCGGGCACGTGCCGGGCACTCAAGGCGGCCACGGGCTACGACATGGCGATCTGCGACATCAACGACATCAGTCCGGCGTGGTGCGTCGCGAGCACGCTGCGGAAAGACCGCGTTCGCCTGCTGGAGCGGAGCTTCGACGACAACCCGCTAGGCCAGAGCGACGAGCAGACCCCGATCGGCATCTGGCGCGAGGTGTCGCCGGCCTAGCCGGGCCCTCGCTGCGCCTCGCCGGACCTAGCCGGCGACCTGGCCGGCGACCTGGCCGGCGGCCTGGCCGGTGGCCTGGCCGGTGGCCTGGCCGGGCAGGATCACCGTCATCCCGGCGCCCGTTGCCGGTTCGCCCATCGCGACGAGCGCGGCGGGCACCTCGTCCAGCGAGATCGTCCGGCCCACCAGGCGATCCGGCCGCAGTGAGCCGCCAGCGATGCGTGCCAGCATTTCCGGGTACTCGTGCGCGGCCATCCCGTGGCTGCCGAGGATCTCCAGCTCCCACGCGACCACCCGATCCATCGGGATCGGCGGGGTGGCGGCGTCGGCGATCATCAGCCCGACCTGCACGTGCCGTCCACGCTTGCGGAGGCTCCCGATCGAGGCGAGACAAGTCGCGGTGCTGCCGAGCGCGTCGAGGGAGAGGTGGGCGCCCCCGCCGGTCGCCGCGACTACAGCGTCCGCGACTCCGGGCTCACGGGCATCCACGAGCGCTTCGGCGCCGAGCGCCTCCGCGGCAGCGAGCGCCGCCGGCGACACGTCGATCACGACGACCCGCGCGCCGGCCGCAACCGCGATCTGCACTGCAGACAGCCCAACGCCGCCGCAGCCATGGACCGCGACCCACTCGCCGGCGCGAACCCGGCCCTGCGCCAGCACCGCCCGATACGAGGTCGCGAAGCGGCAGCCGAGGCTCGCGGCGGTGGCGAAGTCCATCGAATCCGGGAGCCGGATCACGTTGAGATCGGCCCGTCGGATCGCAACCAGCTCGGCGAACGAGCCCCAGCCGGAGAAGCCGGGCTGGAACTGCGAATCGCAGACCTGCTGGTCGCCCGCCAGGCAGCGCGGGCACTCGCCGCACGCGCACACGAAGGGCACGGTCACGCGGTCGCCCGGCTGCCACCTCGTCACGTCCGCCCCGACGGCCTCGATGGTGCCGGCGAACTCGTGCCCCGGGACGTGTGGCAGTGCGATATCCGGATCGTGGCCGACCCAGCCGTGCCAGTCCGAGCGGCACAGGCCCGTGGCCTGGACCCGGATGACGGCACCGTCCGTCGCGACCGTCGGCGCCGGAACCTCGGCGATCGCGATCGGCCCGCCGAACTGCTCGAAGGTGACGGCACGCATCTGCACGAAGGGGCATGGTACGCGGCAGCCGCCGGCCTTATCGTGCTTCGATGGGCATCTCCGCGGGCAGGCGGCACGGCCCCGCACCGGCGCCGCAACTGCCATCGACACGAACCGTCCAAAAGGGCCTGACGGTCTCCCGAGATCTGGATCCCGTGCTTCGACTCCAGGGCCTCGCCGGGAACCGGGCAGTTGTCCAGATGCTCGCGACGCACGCCGGCGCGTCGGCGATGGGCGCCACCGCGAGGAAGCCCGTGCAGCGACGCCCCACAGCGGCGGATCGCAAGCGGCGGAGCCGTGCAGCGGGGCTGAAGGCGGCCGACGCGCGCTCCCTCATCGCGGCCTCCCTGCCGTTCGCGGCCGGGCAGATCACCGCAGATCAGATTGCGCAGATGCAGCGGGTCCTGGATGCGGCCGTGGTCAACCCGGAGGTCAAACGCGAGGCCGCGGCGCTCGACAAGAAGGCAGTCATCGCCGAGAGCGGCGGCTACCAGAACCTCGACCAGTCAGTCGTCCGCCGTGCGGACCGGAAGCGCGAGGAGTTCACGGCGGTCCAGGACTCAGACAAGCGCATCCGCCTCAATGCAAAGGCGCTCCTCGCCCGGGACGCGCTCACGCCCACGACCGACAACAAGGACGAAGTTACCTACCTGAATCGGGTCGGCAACACGCTGACCAACAAAGGCGTCTGGCTGCGGTTCGAGCCGAAGCTCGTCAGGAATCCCGAGGAGCCGTCCACCTGGATGATCGACCCTCGCCAGTTCCAGGTGTGGCTCTCGCTCGGGCCGAAGGGCGACCCGATTCCTACGCAGACGGGTGAACTGACCCGCGAGGCATTGCTCAAGACGACCGTGCTGGGCGCCGGCTATTACGAGAACGTCCATCAGGGTCCCGCGCAGACCGCGTTGGATCGCGAGATCAAGCGGTTGATCAGCAGCCTTGAGATGGGCGTCGACCAACACAACATGCTCGCGAAGATTCGGCGCGAGGCGACGGTCGGCGTCGCCGAGGCGTCTGATTTCCTCGGGGGCGCGGACTTCCCCGACGTGAAGATGTGGGACTCGCCCCACAAGCTTGTCGTTCGGGCGATGGAGATGAACGTCGGCGGCAACCTTTCGGGTTCGCAGGCCTTCCTCGTCGTCGCCGCGGTACAGGCCCGGAACGCGGCGCGGCTGCTCGCGGACTACCTCGAGGATTCGACCACCGGTACCGAACGGGTCGTCACCGTGCTCAAGGTCGCGAGGACGGCAGGACAGGTTGCTGAGGCGGGCCTCGCGGTCACGGGCATCGTGGGCCTGGCCCGCGGCGGCGTCGCGCTGGCCGGCGAGGGTGGCGCGCTCGCCGCTGACATCGAAGTTGGGGCGCAGCAGCTCCTGACCCGATACACGGCGCGGAACGGCATCCACGCCGACGAGCTCAGCCAGGTACGCCACGTAAGGATGCCGGCGGGCAGCAAAGCCGGAGGCGTCAAGCCGGGAACCAGCTCAGGAGCGGGAAGCGGCTTCCATAAGTGGTGAGCCTTAGCGGGCTACCGGACGCAGGATCGAATACTCGCCGTTGTAGCGAACCTGGAGCAGGTTGTTGAACAGGTTGAGCATGTTGATGTAGCCGATCAGGAAGCTCAGCTCCACGAGTTCCGGGTCGCTGAAGTGTTCGTGCAGCTCGTCCGCGAGCGGCGCCGGGATCGCGTTGGAGTCGTGCATCGCGGCGCGCGTGTAGTCGACGGCGATTCGCTCACGCAGGGCGAGCGACTCCGGGTGGTCGATCGCTACGAGTGGGTCGTCGATGATGTCGGCGATGTCGACCAGGTCGCAGTGGGAGTTCGTGCAGAACTGGCAGTCGTTGGTCTGCGACGCGGTGATGATCACGAGCTCCTTCACCCGTCGCTCCAGGATTCCGCCCGGGTAGACGCCGTGCCCGAACCCGGCAAAGGCCTGCAGGATCTCCGGCCGCAGGCACATCGCCTGGATCATCTCTATCGGCGGTCGCCCGCGCTCCCACAGGCCGCGACTCTCATCGAAGGACGGGTCGTCCTTCACGGCCTCGAACGCGCTCTGGATCTGCTCCCGCGAGACGGTCACGCGCATTCGGCTCGCTCCTCGAGGGGTGTGGGATGGCATTGTGAACGCGTTTCAGCGCAGGCGACGGTAGGTGCTCTCCGACCGGCGCGCAACGCGGAGGACGACCACCACACGATCCGCAGCGTCGAACGCGTATACAACTCGCAGCTCGCCGATGCGAATGCGCCAGAACTCGGTCCCGGCAGGCTTCGCGGAGCCGGGCGGATGTGGTTCGAGGGCCAGCGCCAGGATCGGTCCACGCAACGACGCCGCGACACCCGGCGGCAGTCGCTCGAGCTGGTGCTGCGCGGCCGGCGCGAGCTCAACTTGGTAGCGCCCGCTCACTCCTCGCCGGTGCCGTAGGCCGCTTTCGCCTCCGCCGCGGCGCGCCCAAACCAGGAGTCGGCAGACTCGCCCCCATCGCGCTGGTATTCCTCGAGCGCGGACTTCGCGGACGCGCGGTCCTCCGCCTCCTCCGCGCGCTGGAGCCACGCCTCCAGCGCTTCTGCGACGACCTGCCGGACGCTCCGATCCGCGCGCGCCGCCTCCACGCGAACGGCACGATACAGGTCGTCATCGAGATCGAACGTCGCCTTCATGCGACCCAGTATGCTGGTATGCTGGCTTGCTGGCAAGCCCCTCGTACTGTTACACCACGTCGATGGTGATGTCTAGTTGGGGCCAGTCGCGATCGGTGGTGAGCACCCGATCGGCGGACAGCTCGAGCGCGGTGGCGACAACGAGCGCGTCTG
>JBDSZH010000094.1:0-16273 GCA_039925225.1 Candidatus Limnocylindrales bacterium
GCCCGGAGCGCTTCGCGGCCGCCATCGACGAGCGTGAGCCCGGTCTCGTCGCGCTCCCGCCGCTCGCGCAGGCGCAGGGCGCTGCGGATGCGCGGGTTCGCGGGGCTGTCGATGACGCCCGATCGCGCGCCTGCCGGGCCAAGGTCCTGCGCTTCCACGCTGCCAATCTTCGCCGGTCGACGCGTGATGCGCAGGGCTACGGCGGATTTTGCTTAACTCGCACGGCGTACGGACCAGCCGAGCGCGAGGCGGGCGCCCGACGTCGCGGTGAGGTCGAGGGGCACGACCTCCGCGGCACCGCTGCCAAATCCGGTTCGGAGCGCCGAGGCCAGCACGCCGCCGTCGACGGATTCCGAATGCGCGGTCAGGAGCACGAACGCGCCGGGCGCCGCGACGGCCCGGCACGCAGCGAGCAGGTCCGGCAGGTCCTCTTCGAGGCGCCACTCACGCCCCCCCGCGCGCCCGAACGCCGGCGGATCCAGCACGAGTCCGTCATACAGGCGGCCGCGGCGCGCCTCGCGAGCGACGAATCCCGCCGCATCATCCACGAGCCACCGAACCGGCCGATCTGCAAGCCCAGAGAGCTCCGCATTGCGGCGCGCCCACGCCACGGCCGAGCGCGCGCCGTCCACGTGGGCCACCGCCGCTCCCGCGCGGGCCAGCGCGAGGGTCGCGAGGCCCGTGTGCGCGAACAGGTTCAGCACCTGCGGCGGGACAGGCCCACCAACGTCGGCGCGTGCGACGACCTGCGCAGTAAGCCAGGCGAGATTCGCCGCGTGCTCCGGGTACAGCCCGACACCACCGGAATCGGTCGGCCGCAGCTCCATCGTGAGTCCGTCGACCACGACTGGCCACGGCTCCGTCGGCGATGGATCGGCCGGCGAGGAATCGGCCGGTAAGGAATCGGCCGGCAAGGCCGGGCGAGACCAGCCGGTCCCAGGGTCGAACCGCAGGTCCGCCATCGACCACGCGTCGGGCGACAGCCTGAAGCCGTCGGCGCTCGCCGCCGGCCGGTCGATCGTCAGCGGACCGAATCGCTCCAATCGGCGCCGCACGCCCGCGTCGAGCAATTCGTAGCCTGGGCCATTCGGCTCTTCCGTCTTGTGCGTCATCAGGGCCATCATGCACGTATGACTCGCATCCTCCTGTACACGGGCAAGGGCGGCGTCGGCAAGACGAGCATCGCCGCGGCCACGGCGCTGCTGAGTGCGCGCCGGGGCTACCGGACGATCGTGCTCTCGACGGATATCGCACACAGCCTCGCCGACGCGTTCGACCTGCCGCTGGGGCCCGAGCCCACGCTGATCGCGCCGAACCTGTGGGGCCAGGAGCCGGACGTCTACCACAATATCGGCCGGTATTGGTCGACGATCCAGAAGTACATGGCGGAGCTGTTCAGCTGGCGCGGGCTGGACGCGGTGCTCGCGGAGGAGATGACCGTCCTGCCGGGCATGGACGAGCTGGGCAACCTGCTGTGGATCGCGGACCACGTGGAATCCGGCGACTACGACGTGATCGTGGTGGACGCGGCGCCCACCGGTGAGACCCTGCGCTTGCTCTCGCTGCCCGAAGCGAGTCGATGGTGGATCGAGCGGATCGCGCCGATCGGGCGGCGGGTGAGCAAGATCGGGCGGCCGATGCTGGAAAAGTTGATCGGTGTGCCGATCCCGCGCGATGAGGTCTTCGCGGCCGCCGAGCGGCTGCTCGCGCGGCTCGAGAAGGTCCACCGGCTCCTCGCGGATCCCGAGAATTCGTCGGTGAGAATCGCGCTGAACCTGGAGCGACTCTCGATCGTGGAGGCACAGCGCTCGTTCACCTACTTCCACCTGTTCGGCTACCCGAGCGATATGGTCGTGTGCAATCGCGTGCTGCCGGCGGGCAGTGACGGGGACGGCTCGCCCGGGACGATGCGCCAGACGCAGCAGCGCTATCTGCCCGAGGTCATCGCGCAGTACGCGCCCGTCCCGGTTCGCACCGTCCCCCAGTTCGACCGCGAGATGATCGGCAGCGAGCGGCTCATCGAGATCGGCGAGGCGCTCTTCGGCGACACGGATCCGACGGACTTCTTTTATCGCGGCCGGCCGTACCAGGTCCGCCCCGATCCGGACGGCGGCCATGTCCTTGAGGTCGCGCTCCCATTCACTTCACGCGAGGACGTGCAGCTCACCCGCGACGGCGACGAGCTCATGCTCCAGGTCGATGGACTGCGTCGCACCATCGTGCTGCCTCGCGCCCTTGTGGACGCGCCGACAATCGGTGCGAAGATGGAGGACGGCGTCCTCCGAATCCGGTTCGAGGGTCGTCCCGAGACGAGGTCCGGCAAGTCAGCGAAGGCGTCGAAATCGACGAAACGAGGAGACTGACCATGAGCGAGGCGAAGAGCGGGCGCAGCCGAGCCTCCGCGGGCGTGCCCGATGTCGCGGCGGACCAGCGGATCGCCGAGCTTGAGGAGCGCCTCGCCGTGCTCGAAGGCGGCCCCGGTTTGAAGGAGCGCGGCCGCCACCTCATGGACCGCGTGATGCCGCCGGAGGCATCACGGCACTTCTTCAACGCGGGTCGCGAGCACCTTCTCGGCATGCGCTCCATCGTCGACTTCTGGCTCGGGCGCCTGGACGCCATGGAGTCGAAGGTCGCCCCCGACGACGAGGGCCGAGAGACCATCTCCATCGACTGACGTTCCGCCTCCGGCGAGCCGCTGCCGTGGTGCGCCTAGTGTGGTCGGGACGTGCTCGACCAGTCCACCACCTCGAGGCACGCATGACTCAGGCGCATCCCGAGCTTGCCGAGCCCCGCAGCATCGGCACGTCGGGCACGACGAACATCCTGTCGCGCGAGGTTCGCCTGCTTGGCGCCCTCCTCGGCGAGATCATCGTCGAGCAGGCGGGGTCCGAGGTGTTCGGGCTCGTGGAATCCACCCGGCTCGGCGCCATCGCCGCACGAAAGCGAAGCCCGGACGAGCGCGTGGCGTTCGACGTCCTGCCGGTGGATGCAGGGACCCTCGAGGGCGTCGTGAGAGCGTTCGGCCTGTACTTCCAGCTCGTGAATCTCGCCGAGGCGCGCGATCGCGTCCGGCGAGCGACGAGGCAGGCCCGCGCAAGCGGTGGCGCGTCGGAGGCGGCGAGGTTGCGGGCGGCGCTCCGTCGCCTCGACGCCACGGAGGCGCTCGCAGCGGTCCGGATCGCGCCGGTGTTCACCGCTCATCCCACGGAAGCGAGGCGTCGCACTGTGCTCGTGGCGCTTCGGCGGATTGCCCGGCTCCTGGAGCGCGCCGACGACCCGCGCCTCTCCCCGGCGGGAGACCGGGACCTGCGCCGCCAGCTTCGCGAGGAGATTGCCGTGCTGTGGCGCACCGCGGAGCTTCGGCGTGGCGCCCCAAGTCCGCTCGACGAGGTCCGCACGGCGATGGTCGTGTTCGACGAGACCCTGTATCGATTGACGCCCCAGCTGTATGGGCTGGTCGACACGTTCCTCCCCGGCCCGCGTAGCGCTCGTGCCCGGGAGCTCGAACAGCCCGCCGTTCCGGCGTTCGTGCGTTTCGGTTCGTGGATCGGCGGCGATCGCGACGGCCACGCCGCGGTAACCGCGGATGTGACCGAGGAAGCGGTTCGAATCCACGCGGACCACGTCCTGCGCGGCCACGAGGCGGTCGCCACTCGGCTGTCGCAGACGCTCGCCGCGAAGATCCGAGGAACCGCGATGCCGGCGGCCCTGGCCGCGCGGCTCGCGGCCGACTCGTCGGCCATGCCCGAGCTCGCCCGTTCGCTCACCGGGCGCTTTCCCGACGAGCCATTCCGTCAGCGGCTTGGCTTCGTCGCCGAGCGCCTGCGACACACCCGCGTGCGCTTGCTGGGCGAGCGGCGCGGTGCAATGACCGCCGGCTACGCCACGCCGGATGACCTTCTTACGGAGCTCCGCGAGCTCCAGGCGGCACTCGTCGACGTGGGCCTCGCACGGTCTGCGTGGGGCGACGTCCACGACCTCGTCTGGCAGGTGGAGACGTTCGGGTTTCACCTCGCGAGCCTGGAGATTCGGCAGCACGCCGCCGTCCACCGCCGGGCGCTCGGCGGCGCGAGCGACGAAGCGGCGGGCCTACCCGGTCGCGAGGAGGTCCTCGAGACGTTTCGAGCGATGGCCCGGATCCAGCGCGACCTCGGCACCCCCGCCGTTTCGCGTTATGTCGTCTCCTTCACGGCGGGCGCAGCGGACGTGCTCGAAGTCCTCGACCTGGCGGCCCTCGCTGGCGTTTCCGCCGACCTCGTGCTCGACGTCATCCCCTTGTTCGAGTCATCCGATGCCCTGACGAGTGCCGGCGAGATCCTCGATACGTTGCTCGGCGATGCGCGCTACCGCGCCCACCTTCGCTCGCGCGGTGATCGGCAGGAGGTGATGCTCGGCTACTCCGACTCGAACAAGGAGTCGGGCTACGTGACGGCCAACTGGCTGCTCCACAGGGCGCAGGCGAATCTCGCTTCCGTGGCTGCGCGCCACGCAATCGAGCTCACGCTGTTCCACGGTAGGGGTGGTGCCATCGGGCGGGGTGGGGGACAGCTCGAGCTGGCGGTCGCTGCCCAGCCCGCCGGCTCGGTTGCCGGACGCCTCAAGGTCACAGAGCAAGGTGAGGTCGTCTGGACCCGGTACGGGGACCCGGAGCTGGCGCTCCAGCACCTCTCCGCACTCACCGCGGCGGCGCTCGATTCGATCCCGTGCCCGGCCGACGCCGAACGAGGGCCAGTTCAGCCAAGCGGCGCCGACGAGTTGATGGAGGAACTCGCCACTGAAGCGCATCGCGCGTATCGCGGCCTCGTCCACGACGACGCAGGTTTCGCCGGGTTCTTCGCCCGGCTGACGCCCATCGACGAGATCGCGCGACTGCAGCTCGGCTCCCGTCCGCCGAAGCGCTCGGGCGGCCGCCCGAGCGACCGGTCGATCGACGATCTGCGAGCCATCCCGTGGGTCTTTGCCTGGTCGCAGGCCCGCGTAGAGCTCCCGGGCTGGTTCGGGCTCGGCACGGCCATCGAGGCGTTCGAACGGGGCCATCCGCTCGACGGCGACCTCCGCCTCGGCGAGCTCTACGCATCGTGGCCGTTCTTCCGGTCACTCATCGATCACGCTCGGCTTGCGCTTCGTCGCGCGGATGTCGCGTTCGCCCGGGGCTACGCGAGTCTCGCCTCCGAGCCCGGCGACGTGGACTGCTGGGCGACGATCGAGGCCGAGTTCCATAGGACCGTCGCGGCGGTCGGGCGCCTGCCCACCACGCCGGCGAGCGGTTCTTCCGCTGCCGCCCGTGCCGAAGCCGAGTCGGGGCGGAGATCCGCCGTGCTCCGTGCCCCGTACGTCGACACGCTCTCGGTGCTCCAACTCGGGCTGCTGCGCACGCTGCGGGAGCGCGACGCGCGCGATCCATCCGATCCCACCCTTCCGATCATCCGCCAGCTGATCGCCTTGACGATCAGCGGGCTGTCCGCAGCCCTCCAGGGAACCGGCTAGGCACATCCTCTGCCGCCAGTGTCCCGCGCGACGTCACGCACCCCGCGGCGCGCTCGGCAGGCTGCTCGGGTGGCTGGAGGACGGGGCTTTGTATGCCGCCCTCGGCTTTCGGCGTAGACTCCCCATGCAGCCTGACGGACTCGCGAAGCTCCCAAACGATGTGCCAGACAGTATTCGGTTGAGCTGCGGGAGGTGGCTCACGCTGTGACCGACTCGGGCTCGCGCCGCACGCTTCCGCGCAGGCCCCTAAGCCTGCTGGCAGTCGCTCTGCTCGCCGCTGCGTGCGGCGGAGGTGGATCCGGGACGACGCCCAGCGGCCAGGCACCCGTCGACATCAAGTTGGTCTCGTTTATCCCATCGACCGCGGTCCCGGCGCCAGCCGTGCTGGCTTCGGTCGCCCCGGAGGCCTCCGTAGCGCCGCCAATCGGGGAGCCGAGCGTCGCGGAGGTCACAGTTGATTACAGCCAGGCGGCTGCCGACCTTGGCGCCTTCAGAGCCGCCTACCGCGCCGCCTTTTCTGGCTTCGAGATCGACGACGACGCGATCCAACGAGCCGGTGCCCGGTTGTGCACGTACCTGATGCGGCTGGCTGGAGCAGACGGGTCCGTTGCGCTTGATGCGGCCCTGGCAGAGGCGGAGGTCAACGAGCCCGGCTACGCGCCCGAGGACTGGGTCACCGCCTTCGGGGTGGCGACGGCCCACTACTGCCGCGAGTACACGGTCGAATGATGATTCATCGCGGCACCCGGACACACCATGGGATCGCGCTCGGCGGCGCACTGCTCCTCGCGCTCGCGGCCGTTGGACCGGCGACCGGCTTCACTGTCATCCAGACAGCGGACCAGACGGGGGATGGCGTGGCGGACACGTGGACGCTGGACGACAACGGCGATGGTCTCGTCGATCGACTGCTCGTCGACGGCAACCAGGACGGCACGGCCGAGGTTGAGCTCGGCGTGAACGCCGCTGGCGTTGTGACCGTCGCCTGGGTCGACTCAAATCTCGACCACCGCTGGGACCTCGTCGTGCAGCCGTGGTACGCCAACAACGGCACCGGAGCCATGGTCGGCAAGATGCTGTGGCAGGACTACGACCAGAACGGTGCCTGGGAGCGTCGCTACTACGACGGTCAGCTCGACGGGTATTTCGAGTGGGTCATGGTCGACGGGGATGGCGATGGCTGGGCGGACACATGGCTGGCCAACTCGGCCCCTCCCGGCCGCTCGGCAACCGACACAATGGCGCGGCATGTGGGCTCGATGACGGCCTTCAACATCCTCGTCAGCGGCAACGTTCCGATCTTCGGCCCCTTGGCGTGGCCTGTCGGTGGCTAGGCGGATCCGTGGGCATCCCATGAGGGAGCAACGATGACCCCAGAACAGGTCGACCTCGGCAGTCACGTGAGCACGCATCGAGCCGCTGGTGGATTCACCGGGTTCCAGAACCGCGCGGGTGGTCGGGCGCTCCTCCTGACCCTCGCGGGCGCCGCAGTGGGATTCATCCCGGGGCTCGTCGTGGCCCTGATCACGGACTTCGTGCCGGCCCTCGCGATCTTCCCCGTCATCGGCGGTGCCATCGCATTCACGTGGGTCCGGCGCGAGAACACCGAGGCGGCCGTGACCGAGGCCCGAATCCATGAACGGGGCGTGGTGTTCGTGGACGGCCGTGGAATTCACTCGGTCGCGTGGCCTGAAATCTCGTCCATTCAAGCGAAGCACGTCACGACTGTCATGAGCACCGGGTTGGTGGATATCAAGGGCGCGACGAACCACACCTTCGCGTTGCGGACCCAGGACGGGACGGGCTACTGGCTCGACGACCGCATCGACAACGTCGCGGCGCTCGCCGAGACGGTCGCTCGTGCGTCCGGCGTGGCCGTGACGAGGATGGCGTAAGTTCGGGAGGCATTAATCCATGGACCCCCTCATCACCTTTATTGGAGCAGCCACCGTTGGCGCGATCGCCGCCTGGGTTGCGACGAATCAGCAGAATGCTCTGGCGGCCTTCCTGGTGTTTGGTCTCGGTGCCGGCATCCTGCTGGTGATCTCCGGAGCGTCACTCAGCGGCGGACCGGCTGGAACGATTGAGGACTTCCCGGTCGCCAGTGGTGTCCCTGGCCTGCTGGGCGCAATCGTCGGCGCGATCGCTGGTGGCTATCTCGGCGATCGGCAACGGACCGCGAAGCCAGTAGCCTGACGACCGAAGCACGGCGCCCGCAATGACCACGGACGGCCCAAAAGGACAGAAGCCCGCGCGAGCGACGCGAGCGGTGAGGGGCCAGCCACGGCCTGAGAACGCCGGATCACGAATGGTCGGCGCTTCGCAGCTGCTCACCGGGGTGGGCACGTTGCTCGCAGGGCTTGCAGCGATCGTCGCGATCATCCTCAGCAATCTCGGAGGTTCGACGGGCGAATCTTCGGTTCCGTCGATCCCGATCGTGACGGCATCCGAGCCATCGGCAAGCAGCGTCGCGAGTCCCTCGATCACCCCGGCAAGCGAGTCGCCCGGATTTTCCAGCGGGACCATCCTGTTCCGGGATTCACTCCACGGACTCGTCCCGGGCATGTTCGAGGGAGTCTACGGAGGGTGCACCCACCGGTTCGACGAGGGCTACCACATCGGTGTCGTCGCCCGCGAAGACCAGGGCATCGTCTGCGCGGACGGCCTCGAGGACGTCGCCCCCGCCCTCGTGACGACGACTTCCGTTCGCGTCGCGGTGACCGTGCGGTTCCTCGAGAGCGAGTCTTCCACCTCCACCATCTATGGGCCTGGCGATGCCGGGATCCAATGCCGGCTACGGGGGCTGGTGAACACGGGCGACTACTACATCGGGTCCCTGAGCCCAACCGGCTACTGGGAGATCGACCGCTTCGACGCCGGACAACAGAAACTCCTCAGCGCTGGCGTGGCCGCCGACTTCACGACGGAGAGCGGCACTCCCCGCTTCATCGCTTTCGAGTGCCTCGGCGACCCGGGTGCGAGGACCGTCCTGCGCTTCAGCGTTGATGGCCGGATCATCGGATCGGTGGTCGACGAGGTCGGCCTCGCCGCAGGTTCCGTCGGCCTGGGTGCCACTGGATATCCGGGAGCCAGCCTGGAAGTGGCCTTCGAGGACCTTGAGGTCGCGGCGCGCCAATAGGCCGGCTCGGCGTCACGGAAGTGGCGTCGCACCTGATAGGGCCGCCAGGTATCTGACGTCAGGCGCGACGCCGGCGACGGACGAAGAGGAACCCACCCAGGAGTCCGGCACCGACCAGAGCTGCGATCGAAAGAACGATTGCTGACGACATCTGACTGGTGGTTGTCCCTGGTGCCGGCGCCTCGGGAACCACGTCAATTTCGCCGGTCACCGTGACCCGGACAGTGGCGGACGAGAGCTTGCCGTCGCGATCGGTCGCCGTCAGGGTCACGATGTGCGTCCCGACGGTCAGAGCTTCGGCCGTGATCCAGCCACCGAGTCCGAGGTCACCATCGCGATCCGAGGTCCACGCCATGCCGTCGTCGCGGATCGACTGGTCCTCCCAGTCGAACGTTCGAGCCTCGAACAGCACAGGACGGCCGTGTTCGATCGTGAGGTCCGGATCCGGTGAGGTGATCGTGACCTCGGGAGCATGGAGGGGGATGGCGAACGTGCCGCTGGTGGCGCTGCTTCCCAGGAAGCCGTCGGTTACATCCACGCGGACGAGAACATTCGCGCCACCCGGCACCTGCATCGGGTCGAGCGTGAGATTCGTATCGGTGAGGCCCACCCCGATCGGCAGCCACGTGGCTCCGGCATCGGTTGAAATCTCGGCACTGAACAGGAGCGCATCGCCGTCGGCGTCGGCTGCCTGCCATGACAACACCGTTGGGTTGGACACCGTCGTTCCGTCCAGGGCCCCGTCCAGCACGATGGTGGGCCCATTGGCGCTTGCCACGCGCTCCGCGATCACCCGATCTCCGCGGAGCACTACCACCTTGCGGGCGCCTGCCGGAGCCGGTACGACGAACGAAAACGGCCGCTCGCCGTCTGCCTCGAGGTGCGTGCCGAACGGGGAGAACGGGACGCCGAACAGCTCCTTGCCCGCACCGTCCAGGATGGCGAGCCGGAACGCATCTCCGATCCCGTCGAAGGTCACATCGCCGCCGCGATGGATCGTCTCGAGCGGCTCGATGACGCCGGACAGGCCGTCGCTGCCGATCGAGCCCTGAACAAGCAGGTAGGCCCGCTCGGGGAGGGGCGCTCCGAGAACGATCATGGGTTGGCCCGCCGCGAGCGCGCCCGGCGGTTGTGCCGAGCGCTGCAGGCGGGCGGTCGCCGCGTCCGGTCCCGTCCAGTGCCAGGCAAATGCCGGGGCCGCGTTCTCCCCTGCGTCCACCCAGCTCTTGCTCGGGGCGTTCTTCGTGGCATCGGTGCAGCGGTCGGCCCCCCACGTGAGATGGTCCAGGAGGTCGCAATAGGTGTAGGCGCTGGTCCAGTGCGGGACGGGTGCGCCGGAGCTGGCATAGGACATGTAGTCGTGCATGTGCCGCCCACCGGACAGGGGCGGGATCACGAGGGGAGCCATCGGATTGATCGTGTCCATGCCGACATGGCCGATGTCCGTGTGATGCGAGGGCCAGACCGGGTTGAAGAACGGGAAGACGGGCGCGGCCGGTTCGCCCGTCGTCTCGGCGTGCCACCACAGACCCTCCGCGTGGGCTAGCTCCTGCGCCATCGTCGATGGGCCGAGGTACGTATTTCCCCAGCCGTCCGTTCGGCGAATAAACGCGAGGCCGGCCTGGCAGACGCCCTCGGCGCAGGCGGAGGCCGGAGGTTCCGTACCTGGCCAGAGGGCGAAGATCGACGTTCCAACGGGCAGGCGCGACAGGATTCGGCCGGTCAGGCCGCGCATCAGATCAAGACTCCCCACCAGCTGCGGCTCGGTCCCCATTCCCGGCACGGGGATGATCTGGGCGGTGGTCACCGGGAAGACGTTCGCGACGTAGGGCACGAAGCCCTGGAGCGCTGACCAGGTGTTGGTTTGTCCGTCCGGGAACGATGTGACGAGGCCATAGGCCGTGTACGAGCGCGGCGCAAGGAACGTCACGCTCGTCGCCAGGGTGTCGTTGGCCAGATCGGTCTGAGGTCTGGCGACGGCGGGGCGAATGCGGGCTTCGAGCCGCAGCGCGCCGGCTTGGACGTCCCGTGGATCGAGCAGGAACACCAGTTGGCCGAGGCTGGCGTATCGGTCCGCCAACCCTGTTCCGGGTGTGGCGAAGGTGCGAACCGGCGCGTGCGTGACGGTGCTGCCGTCCGCACGACGGGTCACGAGCTCGCCCGTCACCTGGCCCCACGGCCCACGCGAATCCGGTGTCGAGGTCAGGAACACGCGCACGACCGTTCGCTTGCCGCCGATCAACGGTATGAGGTTCCCCGGCACCTGGACAGCCTGATTGACTTCGATCCCGACCACGGCAACGTCTCCGGCAACGGGCGGGCTGAGCGTGAAGCTGGACGTGAGCGAGGTGGCGCTTGGGCCCGACGGCGTGATAACCAGCGAGTTCCGCTCGTCGTCTCGGAGGCCGTCGCCGAGCGTGATATCGAGGGTCCACAGGCCGGGGTCACCGCCGTCGCTCGGTACCACGCCGTACTCCCTCGCGGTCAAGCCGTTGAGGCCCACCCGAACCGTCGGCTGGAAGCCGTCGGAGCGGATCGCGGCGACGAGGCGGACGCCTTCACTCGCGCTTTGGCGAAGGATCGATCCATCCGGCGGCGAAATCAACGTCGCACTCGTGACGAACGCTCCGGCGTCCAGTCCAGGCGTGGCGCCACGCGCGATGACGGTGTCGAGCCAGCGGCGTTCGTAGGCGGACTCGCCGTCCTCGTCGAAATAGTCGAGGGTGATGGTCGTGAGTGCGGTTCCGGTCGGTGCCGTCAGGTGGAGGCATCGTGAAATGGGGATCGCCGCCGCCTCCAGCGTCGTGGTCGCGCGCGCTACCTGGAGCATGCCGGTGGGTGTTCGCCAGAAGCCAGTGAGAACCGCGGTGAGCTGCCCGGGGTTCTGCGACGGCGTCTCGCGTCCCACGTAGAGCACCAGCTCGCTCTCCGGGTGCTGCCCAAACGAAATGGCGATCGGGCGCCCGGTGCTGCCGAAATCGTCGTAGGCGCTGGACAGGCCAAGCGTCCCCGATTGGGCGCCCATCGGCGGCCGGGCGATCGTTCCGTTCCAGCTCGCCCCGCGGAGGGTGTCGGTCCCGGCCGGGTTGAAGAACATCACCCGCGTGGGGTCACGGAATGGGACCGTCGTGCACGGACCGGAGCCGTTGGGCTGCCAGGGCAATGGGGCGAAATTGAACTCCGGCGGTGCAGCGCTGCCTGTTGGGGCAACGCTGGGAGCCGGCGTGGCGCTAGGCCCGGCGGTCGGTGGTGCGGTGGGCTTCGAGCTAGGAGTAGGTGTTGGCGTTGGCTTCGGGGGCAGGGTCGGTTTGGGCGTCGCGGGGAGCTCCACTGTGAACGTGGCCGCCGCGCTCGCGTCGCACGCCGAGCCCACGGTCGCGCATGCGGTGACCTTGTGGGCACCTGGGCCTGCGCCCTTCGGGACGTCAAAGCCGATCGAGAACGACCCGGACTTGTCCGCGTACCCGCCGGCGAGGCCGCCCGCGCCGTCCCATAGAAGGTCGACCTTCGCCGAGTCCGGAAAGCCTGCTCCACTCGCAGTCGATGCCGAACCCGCGAGCCCCGAGGAGGGTTTCAGGCTGAGCGTTTCGCCGACCGCGAAGGTCGGTGCGGCCGCGCTGGCGACCAGCACGAGCACCGCCAGCACCGTAAGGGCACGGCGACTGGTTGGGGGGCGTGCCACCCGCGCGCTAGACATCATGCGTCCGCGGCACGTCAACCCCCTAGCTTGGGGGCATTGTTCGCCCTCTTGCAGTCACTATAGGCGCCCGGCCCTCCACGGAACCGGCTAGGAACCTGGGGTTTTCATTTCGCCGCGGCGTCCCGCGACTGGCGCCGCACTCGGGCGGCTAGCGCTGGCGCATCATGACCGCCGTGCGGACTGATCTTCCCTCCGGCACGGTCACCTTCCTGTTTACCGACATCGAGGGTTCGACCAGGCTGCTGCACGCACTCGGCGCCGAGGCATACGCCGATGCCCTGGCCGCGCACCGCCGCATCCTGCGCGAAGCCTTCATCGCCCAGGGTGGGGTCGAGGTCGATACCCAGGGCGACGCCTTCTTCGTGGCCTTCCCGACGGCACCCGGTGCGCTCACCGCAGCAGCAGCGGCGACCGAGGCGCTGGCACCCGGCCCGATCCACGTCCGGATGGCGATCCACACCGGCACGCCATACCTCGGTCCCGAGGGCTACGTCGGGGTCGACGTGCACCGCGGTGCGCGCATCGGGGCCGCTGGTCACGGCGGCCAGGTGCTGGTGTCCGCCGCCACCACTGCGCTGCTGGGCACAGGTGGGCTGCGTGACCTCGGCCTGCATCGGCTCAAGGACCTGTCCGCGCCGGAGCACATCTTCCAGCTCGGCGTCGATGACTTCCCGGCGCTCAAGACCCTGCACCACACGAACCTGCCCATTCCGGCGACGCCGTTCCTCGGTCGCGAGCGCGAGCTGGCCGAGGTCGTCGCGTTGCTGTCGCGGAAGGATCTGCGCGTGCTCACGCTGACCGGGCCCGGTGGCACGGGCAAATCGCGCCTGGCCCTGCAGGCGGCGGCCGAGCTCAGCGAAGGCTACTCGGACGGTGTCTTCTGGGTACCACTTGCGCCCCTGCGTGAGCCGGAGCTGGTGCTCGAGACGGCGGCCCGGGCAGTCGGTGGGAAGGGTGGCCTGGCCGAGCAGATCGGCGACCGCTCGATGCTCCTGCTGTTCGACAACTTCGAGCACGTGATCGAGGCCGCCACAGACCTCGCGGGCCTGCTCGCCGCCTGTCCCAATCTCGGCATGCTGGTGACCAGCCGGGAGCCGCTGCATGTCAACGGCGAACAGGAGTACCCGGTGCCGCCGCTCCTGCACGAGGAGGGCGTCGATCTGTTCGTGGCGCGGGCACGGGCGATCAGGCCCGACTTCCAGGTCGACGGAGCCGTGTCCGACATCTGCCGCCGCCTGGACGACCTGCCGCTCGCGATCGAGCTTGCCGCCGCGCGCGTCAAGGTGCTCTCGTCCGGGCAGATCCTCGAGCGGCTCCAGCAACGGCTGCCACTGCTGACCGGCGGGGCGCGCGACCTGCCCGAGCGCCAGCGCACCCTGCGCGCCACCATCGCCTGGAGCCACGATCTGCTGAACCCCGAGGAGCAGCGCCTCTTCGCCCGGCTCGCGATCTTCATTGGTGGCTCCACGCTCGAGGCTGCCGAGGAGGTCACCGAGGCCGATCTCGACACCCTCCAGTCGCTCGTCGACAAGAGCCTGCTGCGCCACACTGAGGAGCGCTTCTGGATGCTGGAGACGATCCGCGAGTACGCCGCGGAGCGGCTCGAGGCGTCGGGCGAGGGAGAAGCCCTCCGGCTGCGCCACGCGCAGCGATTTCTGGCGCTCGCCGAGGCGGCGGAGCCACACCTGCGTGATCAGTCGAAGGACTGGCTCGACCGGCTTGAGCACGAGCACGACAACCTCCGCGCCGCGTTTGATCAGCTCGCGACGTCCGGCGAGAGTCAGGCCGTGTTGCGGCTTGCGCGGGCTCTGGGCGGCTTCTGGGGAACCAGAGGGTTCGTCGGCGAAGGTCGGCGTCGGGTGGAAGCTGCGCTCGGTGCCGACAACCTTCCGACGGTGGCTCGTCTCATGGCCCTCAACACCGCGGCCGACATGGCGATGGGCCAAGCGGACAACGGCGCAGTGATCCTGCGGGCGGAAGAGGCGCTGGTGCTCTCCAAGAGCCTCGAGGACGATAGAGCTGGGGCTGAGGCCCTGTTTCTCCTGGGAAGCGCTGCGGCGGAGATGCAGGATTTCTCGACAGCCAGGGGCGCAGCCGAGGAGAGCAGCCGCCTGGCCAACCAGGCCGGGGACGATCACCAGACCATGTATGCCACCTGGCTGCTCGGCTGGGCATACAACGGGCTCGGCGACGCGGATCGCGGCCAGGCCCTCACGGAGGAGGCACTCGGACAAGCGCGGGCCCTCGGAAACCGGGAGATGCAGGGGATGATTCTCTCGGGAGGACGAGCAAGGCGGGCAATCGAAGGAGGCCGACCCCGCGACGCGATCCTGATGCTCGAGGAGGCATATCAAATCAGCCGTGATACCGGGGATCGCTGGCGGCTCACGCATATAGCCTCTGGGCTGGCTCGCGCCTTCGCGGCGATGGGTGCGGCGCCGGTCGCCACGCGGCTGCTTTCGAGCGAGAAGGCGCTGTTCGAGGAGATCGGTGGCAAAGCACCGCCAACCCTCACGCGCGTCGACGAGGTGACCCTCGCGCTCGTCCGCGAGCAGCTCAGCGAGGCGGCGTTCACCGAAGCGTGGGAGGAAGGCCGGAAGCTCACGACAGATGAGGCCGTCGCACTCGCCCTCGAATCGCTTGGACCGGGAACTATCGGGCGATCCGCAATTGATCGGTGAGCTGCGCAGCGGGCCTCAGTCGGCCTGCGATCCTCAGGTACTTGCTAGGCACCGCCGCCCACCTGTGCGACCATGCACGCGGACGTGAGGAGGGCTGGATGAGGCTTCCTCCGGGCGCGTGATCCATGTCGATGCTTGTGTGGAGGTCGGCCATGATTGCCAAGTCTCGTCACCTCGGCAAAGTCGCCGCCGCTGCTGTCGCGGCGCTCACCCTCGCGGTGTCTCCCGTGGCCGCCGCTACGTCGATGACGCTCGTCGGCCACCTGCAACCGTGGGCGGACGGGAACTGGTCCAACGTCGCCGTGGACACGAATCGGGACGTGGCCTATCTCGGATCCTTTGACGGGCAGGGTGTTGCAGTCATCGACACCACGAATCCATCTTCGCCGGTATTAACTGCGGTGCTCTCGACCGAGATCGTTCCCGGTTTCCCCTCTGACTCGGCCGATGTCGATGTCCAGGGTCACTACCTGGCGGTTAGCCATCAGTCCTTCGAGGGCGGCTTCAACGGTGTGAGCATCTACGACATCGGTCTTACCCCGCATCACCCGACCCTGTACCAGCGAATCGGATCAGCGCCCGTCCACACGGCGCAGTTGGATCCCGAGGTCGACAGTGGTCGGCCCTACGTCTACATGAACGGCGCCGAGAGCGATCGCAAGGTGACCATCGCGAACATCGACACGGGCGCCATCCTCAGCCAATACGCCGCCAGCGAGGGGATCGGGTGTGTGCCATCGGAGGAGGACTGCCAGACCTTCAACTTTGCGCACGATGCTCACGTTCAGCGGCATCCGACGAGCGATCGGGTCCTCGATTACGTGGCCTACTGGGATGGCGGCCTCCGCATCGTCGACGTCACCGATCCCGAGAACCCAGTCGAAGTTGGGGCATTCGACTACGACTATCCCACGGACGGCAATCGCAGTGCCCATGATGCAAAGCCAACGCCAAGCGGCGATTGGACCTACCTCGAGGACGAGCACGGCGATGGAACTCCGAGCGGCGTCCGGATCCTCGACACGAGTTCGTGCGATGGCACGACGTACTGCACGCCCTCCCAGGCCTCCTTCTGGAGCGTCCCGGGCCACAAGCAGGAAGGATCTGCGGTAAACGGATTCAACGGCTTCTTCCGCCAACAGCATGGTGGCAACGGACCAATCCACGCGTACATCCGGCAGTTCTTCAACTACGACGCGCACAACCTGGATCGTCTTGGCGAAGACAGGCTCCTGGTGGCGAACTACACGCTGGGCGTGCGCCTTC
>JBDSZH010000095.1:0-7336 GCA_039925225.1 Candidatus Limnocylindrales bacterium
CGACTGCTTCCACCGGCAGCACCCGCCAGCGCAACGGCGCGATGGTCGCGTGATGAATCGCGCTTGCGTGCTCCAGCTCCGCGATCGCCCCGTCGTCCTCGGGCGTCGCCGGCCTGATCGTAAACGCCGCGCTCATGGGGGCACGGCTCAGGTGACTTCCGGTTCGGCGCTCGCCGCCTCGATCGTGACGTGCGGCAGCCAGCCGAGCCACCGCGGGAGCCACCAGTTCCAGTCACCCAGCAGGGTCATTGTCGCGGGCAGGAGCACGCTCCGGATCAGCGTGGCGTCGATGAACACCGCAACCGCCAGCCCCACCCCGAGCTGCTGGATGAACACGAACTTGAAGGTCACGAAGACCGCGAAGACGACGACCATGATCGAAGCCGCGCTCGTGATCGTTCCGGACGTCACGGAGATTCCTCGCGCCACCGCGGCCCGCGAACCCAGCCCGCGGTCGCGCGCCTCCTTGATGCGCGTGAGGATGAACAAGTGGTAGTCCATCGACAGCCCGAACAGGATCGTGAAGATGAAGATGGGCACCCAGCTCTCGATGACGCCGCCGGGCGTGATCCCGAGCGCCTCCGCGAACCAGCCCTCGCTGAACACGAGCACCAGCACGCCGAACGCCGCCGCCGTCGAGAGCAGGTTCAGCAGGATCGCCTTGATCGGGATCACGATGGACCGGAAGGCGAGCAGCATCAGCAGGAACGACAGCCCCAGGACGAACCCGAAGATCCGCGGCGTGGCGTCCGAGTAGATCCCGACGATGTCCATCGTCCGCGCGGTCTGGCCAGACACGTAGACGTCCGCCGGGGCCCCGTCCCCGCCCCGCTGCGCTGGGTCCCTGAAGAGCGCGGGCACGATCGTTCCTCGGACCTGCCGCACTATCTCCCGATTGGCTTCGTCGTTTCGATTGCCGGCCATCGGGAACGAGATGAGAGCAGCGTGCCCATCCTCGGCGGTCCGAACGATCTGCCCCGTGCCCATGCCCTCGAGCGCGTCCACACGCGAGATCAGCGTTTGGATGGCCGCCGCGACCGCGGGAACGTTCGGATCCGTCACCACGATGTCCATGCGGATGTCCTGACCGAACGGGAACTTCTCGTTGATGAGCTTGATGCCCGCGATGCCATCGATGGTCGATGGGAGACCGGCTATGTCCGTGGTGCCGGTCCGGAGGCGGAGCGCCGGCGACGCAAGCGCGAGCAGGAGCGCCCCCGAGAGAACGGTCAGGATCACGGGCCGGGACATGACCGCGTTGACGAGCCGTGCCCAGAACCCGCTGCCGGGCGGCCGCTGCTTGCGGCGTTCGAGCGCCCCCAACGCGGCCTCCGAGCGGATGCGCACCGCCGCGGGCCCTGTCGCGCGGCCCAGCCGCGGCAGCCACGTCGCCGGTCGGCCGAGGTTTATTCGGTCGCCGACGATCGCCATGGTCGCGGGCAGGAACGTCAGACTGCCGATCACGGACACGGCGACGACGCCCATCGTCCCAACGGCCATGGACGTGAACAGGCTGATCCCGAGCGTGAGCAGGCCACCCAGCGAGATCACCACGGCGATGCCGGAGAAGTACACCGCCCGGCCGGCGGTGCTGCTGGACGTCTCGATCGCCTCCTGGACGGTAGAGCCCCGTTGTCGCTCAGACCGGAAGCGCGTGACCATGAACAGCGAGTAGTCGACCGCGACCGCGAGCCCCATCAGGATCAGCAGCTGCGCCGCGTTCGCACTCACCGGGCTGACCGACTGGCTGTACAGGCCGAGGAGCCCGTACCCGGCGGCAAGTGACGTCGTGGCGAGCACGAGCGGCACCGGCGCCGCGACGACCGCCCCGAACGCGATCAGCAGGATCACGAAGGTCAGCGGAATCGTGAGCTTGAGCGAGCCATCCAGCTCGCTCGCGATCAGCTCGTTGAAGTCGCGGTTCAGGAACGTGCTGCTCACGATGTGGATCTCCACGCCCGGCATCCGGGTGCGAGCGGCCTCGACGATCGCCGGCACCGGCACCAGCTTCTGCTCGACGACATCGGACTCGCCCGGGATGTTGCCGACGACCTGGACGGTCGAGCCGTCGGGCGAGACCACGCCGGCTGCCTGCCCGGGGGGCAGCACGAGGGGGTCAATGACGCTCTCGAACGTCGACGTTTCGGCGCGATCGACGGTCGCCCTCGCCGCGGTGAGCTCCGTGACGAGCTGATGCACGTTCGCCTGGAAGGCGGGGTCGAGGGCGGCACCCGGGGTGCCGGAGATGACCACGACCATGCGCTCCGCCGGCGCGACGGGCTCTCCCGCGCCGAGCACCTCGTACGCGACCTCGGACTCGAGGCGGGGCCCGTTCGGATCCTCGTTCACGTCGATCGTCCGGATCCCGCCGGCACCCACGCTTGCGATCAGGACGCCGATCGTGCCTGCGAACCAGAGCAGGAACACGAGCCATCGGTGGCGCGCGCTCCACGTGGCTATCCGAACGGTGAGCGGGGCCTTCATGAACGGCAGAGTCTAGCGACGAACTCCGCCAGTTCGAATCAGCAGCCGGCCTCGCCCATCGCGCCGGCGATCGCCGTCTGGTGGCCGATGAATTCGGCGACGGTCCCGACGTTCTCGCTGTTGAACTTGTCGATCGCGACCTGCGTCATCGGGTCGGTCGCGAACAGGACCTTGGCGGCCTTCCCGGCCTTCTCGTAGAAATCGATAGCGGCCTTTGGATCGCCGAGCACCGACGGGTAGGCATCGAGCGCGTGCAGCACGGCCATTGCCGCCAGGAACGCATCGAGGTCGAGGTTGCCGATCGCCTTGCTCTTGATCGACTCGACCGTGTCCGGCGTCTTCAGCTGCGCCAGGAGTTGCACGGCCAGGAGTTGCTGGGCGGCCGTCTTGATCGCAGCGCAGTCCACCGCGCCACCGGGCTTGCTTGTTGCCGTCTGACCGCCGGGTCCGCCCGGCTTCGTGGTTGCGCCAGGGCTGGCGCCGCCGCAGCCGGCGAGGATGATGAGCGCGAGGAGCGGCATGAAGAGTCTTGTTCGCATGGCGGCAGCCTAGCCGCTGTTGCCAATCGGCAACCCCGCACCAAGAGTCCCGTCCGCGAATAGCCCCCTCAGCGGGGGAACAGCTTCCAGTGCCCCTCGGAGATCACTTCCACCGTGCCGTCGATCACCTTGATCGCGGTCTCATCGTCGATCGCGTAGCACGGCTCTGCCATGCCGGCCGCCCAGCGTTCTGCGTCGGCCATCGTGTTCTCGGGGAGCATCGGGTGATCCAAGTGCGGAAAGATCGCGAAATCGACAAGTCCGAGGGTTTCGTCGCCGCCGGCGGGAGGCTTCCAGTGGACAAAGTCCTCGCCGATCCGCGGGGTCATCACCAAACTCCCGGCGCTCAGCCCCACCCAGACGGTCTCGGCCAGGGACGGCAGAAGATCCGCCAACCCGGACGCTCGCATCCAGTGGGCGAGATACAGCGGGTCGCCGCCATTCACGAGGAGCACGTCCGCCTCGCGGACCCAGGGGACCCAGCGTTCCTTGTCGATGCTGAGCAGCGCGGTCAACTCCAGCAAGCCCATGGACTTCCAGCCCAGCTCGACCATTGGTGTCCTGGGCTCCTGGCCGCTGATGAACTGCCATGCCATGTCCGGAGTGACATTCGGGTGCCCGTAGCTCGCGGTGGGAATGCACAGCGCGCTGGAATCGGCAATCGGCTTGCCCAGCATCTCGACCAACGCGTCGCGGATGCTCGGGTTCTTGATGCCGGCGGATGTGAGCAGCAGCTTCAAGAGCGTTCCTGGTTGTCGATCTGGGCGCGCTGGAGGCGGCCGCTGAAGTCGACGTAGATGGACTTCCACTCGGTGAAGGAATCGAGGGCGGCGTGGCCCGCCTCGCGGTGGCCGTTGCCGGTTTCCTTCCAGCCACCGAACGGCAGGTGGGTCTCGGCGCCGGTCGTGCCGGCGTTGATGTAGACGATCCCGGTCTCGAAGTCGCGCATCGCGCGGAAGGCCGTGTTCGCGTCGCGGGTGAAGATTGCGGACGAGAGGCCGTAGCGCGTCTGGTTGAGCGCGGTCACCGCACCCTGGTAGTCATCGACCGTGATGACCGACAGCACCGGCCCGAAGATCTCCTCCTGCGCGATGCGATCCATGGGCATCACACCGCTGAAGATCGTGGGCGCGAAGAAGTTGCCGTACTGGAGATCGCCGTCGGTCGCCGCGGCGCCGCCGAGGACCAGCTCGCCTTCCGCGCGCCCGATGTCGATGTACGACCCGACCTTCTCGAGCGCCGCGGGGTTGATGAGCGGCCCGACGTCGACCGTCTCGTCCAGACCGGAACCCAGGCGCAGCTTCTTCGCCCGCGCCTCGAGCTTTTCGAGCAACGGCTCGACGACCGGCTTCTCGACGATCACGCGCGAGCACGCGGTGCAGCGCTGGCCGGTCGTGCCGAAGGCGGACCACAGGATGCCGTCCGTCGCGAGGTCGAGATCCGCGTCGCGCATCACGACGACCGCGTTCTTGCCGCCGAGCTCCAGCGAGACGCGCTTGAGGCGTTTCGCCGCTCGTTCGGAGATCGACTTGCCGGTCGAGGAATGGCCAGTGAACGAGATGACCGCAACGTCGGGTGAGTCGACGATCGCGTTGCCGACCTCCGCGCCGCCACCTGTAACGAGGTTCACGACGCCGGCCGGGAAACCCGCCTCGGCCATGAGCTCGACGATAAGCGTGGCGCAGTGTGGCGTGTCGCTCGCCGGCTTGAACACCACGGTGTTCCCGGCGACGAGCGCCGGCATCATCTTCCAGCACGGAATCGCGATCGGGAAGTTCCAGGGCGTGATGATCCCCGCGATACCGATGGGCTGGCGGATGCTCATCGCCCACTTGTCCGGCAGCTCGCTGGGCACCGTGTCGCCGAACATGCGCCGGCCCTCGCCGGCCATTAGATAGGCGATATCGATGCCTTCCTGGACGTCGCCGCGGGCTTCCGCGAGGACCTTGCCCATCTCGCGCGTCATCGCCCGCGAGAGGCGCTCCTTGTTGTCGCGCATGAGCTCGGCGAACGCGTACAGAATCTCGCCGCGCTTCGGCGCGGGCGTCGCCTTCCAGCGCGGCAGCGACATCTCGGCGGCCCGAATGGCCATCGCCGCGTCCGCCGCGGTGCCTGCCTGGAATCGACCGACCACATCGCGTCGGTCCGCGGGGTTCAGGCTCTCGAACGTCTGGCCGCTCACGGAGTCGACCCAGTCGCCCGCGATGAACATCTGGAACACAGGCGCTTCGGCATTCGTCATGGGCTCGAAGGATAGGCAGGGCAGTCGGCCCACGCCACCACAACCTCGATTCTGACTTCCAGAAAGGCCAAAACGTGAACCCTCGAATCGCCCGGCTTGTCGCCGGCTCCCTCCTTGTCATCGCCGTTGCCGGCTGCGGTGCCGCGGCGTCCGCACCGACCGCCGCGCCGGCCCAGGCGTTCGCGATCCGAACGGCACCCGTGCAGCCGCAGGCATGCATGGAGGCGCTCATGGCCGGTTCGCTCGAGCGGCATGCGCTGAGCGGCCTTGGCATTGGCACCGCAGATGGCGTGACGCCGGTCGAGTGGCCGTTCGGCTACAGCGCCCGCGTCGTCGGGTCGTCCATCGTCCTGCTCGACCCGTCCGGCAAGGTCGTTGCCCGCGAGCACGACCGCGTCCACGTCGGTGGCGGGTTCGGCGCGGGACCGGCATTTCTCGCGTGCGGCGAGGTCACGTTCGAGTCGAACATCGGCGGCTGATGTTCGGCCTCGCTCGAGGGCGCGGGCGACTCATCCGAGATCGAGATGGATTCGCAGCGCCTCGTCGAGCTGCGAGAGCAGGGCGTACGGCACGAGGCCAACCCGTTCTCCGACCCGCTCAACCGCGACAGACCGAATCTGCTCGGTCTGGGCTTTGGAGTCGCGATCGAGGCCAGTCCGCCTTGCCGAGAGGCGAAGCTGGAACCGATATACCCGGCCGACGTTGCTCGTCAACGGAACGACGGTCACCAGGCCCCGCCCCAGGCGCGTGACGACCTCATTCGATCCGTCGTTGCTCACAATCACGGCGGGTCGGCGCTTGTCAGCTTCCGACCCGCGACTCGGCTCGAAATCGACCAGGTGGATGTCTCCACGTCTCATTTGGCATCAATGCCATCGCCGACCGTCGTCTCCCAAAGTGCCGCGTCCCCGGTGGGATCGAACTCTTCCCACGCGGCCGCATATTCCTGACGGAGTTCGGCGGTGCGAAGCATGCGCACCGCCTGCTGGAGCGCAGCGGACCTGGATTCGAGCCCCGACGACCGCATGTATTGATCCAAAAACTCGAGATCGTCTGCCGGCAGGCTTACGCTGACCTTCACACCTCGAATGCTACCATAGGTAGGACTTAGGTAGCAGCTGCGTTGGCAGTCTGGGACCGCTTCGGAGCACGCTCGTTGCGAATCGCCCAGGGCTGGAGGATCGCGTAGGCCGCGTCCGTCCACGGCGTCGCAATGCCGGTCTCGCGCCCGAGGCGCCGGAGCGTTCCCTGGAGCGCCTCGAGCTCCATCCGGTGGCCGCTGAGGAGGTCGTGCCGGAGCGAGCTGGCCTCGTCGTCCTTCTGCTTGAGGACCAGCGCATGCTGGCGGTCGACGAGGTCGTCCGCGAGCGGGATGCCGAGCGCCCTCCCGATCGACCATGCCTCGGCCATGATCGCCCGCATCATCGCGGAGGCGGCTTCGGAGCCGCGAATGTCGCCGACCGTGAGCTGCGACGCCGCGGTGACCGCCGAGAATGCGACGAGTAGCACGTACTTCTCCCACTTCGTGACGCGCACGTCAGTCCCGGCTTGGGCATCGATGCCGCCGCCGGCATTCGCCGCCTCCACGAATCGCGTGACGCGCTCGCTCGGCGGGCCGGGCTCCATCTCGCCGACGACGATCCTCGCGTGCCCGCTCCTTACGACACCCGGCGCCTCGATGGCGGCGAGGATGTACGCGGCGCCGCCCAGGACATGCTCCGCCCCGACCACCGCCGCGATTTTCGCCTCGTTGTCGATGCCGTTCTGGAGTGAGAGCACGCCGGTCCCCTCGCCGATCAAGGGCGGGAGCCGCCTGGCCGCCGACTCGGTGTCGTACGACTTCACGAGGAAAAGAACGACGTCGACTTCGCCGACAGCCGCTGGGTCATCGGTGGCTTTGACGTCCGCGTGGGACCGCTCGCCCTCCGGCGTGACGAGCGTCAGCCCGCGCTCCCGCATCGCCTCGAGGTGCGCGCCCCGGGCGATGAAGCTGACGTCGGCGCCGCCCCGCGCAAGGCACGCGCCGAGATAGCCGCCGACGGCGCCCGCCCCGAACACCGCGACCTTCATC
>JBDSZH010000096.1:0-9870 GCA_039925225.1 Candidatus Limnocylindrales bacterium
TCGACTCGGTCACGCGAATGATTCCAGCGATTCGTCGAGCGGTGCGTCCTCGACATCGACCGCGACCCCGGCGGCGGCTCGCTCCTCGGCAGTGGTTCGCCGTGCGGTGATCGGGCCGAACGGCTCCGCCTGCTCGACGACGACCTCGCGTCGCTTCATCAGCTCGAGCATGGCCAGGAACGTGACCGCAACCACGACCCGATCGTGGACGCCGCGGAGCAGGTCCTGGAGCACGATGCTGGGCGCACCCTGGAGCGCGAGGCGGATGATCGACGCACGCTGGGCGAGCGTGATGGACCGCGGCACGACCTCCGGCGGCGGCTCGGGATCCGGGAGGACCTGGACCAGCGAATCGAGGGCGCGCACGAGGAACGCCGGATCGATGGGCGGGATCGATGGCGCGGTCACGGCGCCGGCCAGGCCGGCAGCAAGAGCCGCCGCAGGCTCACGCCGGAACAGCCCGTGCCGTTCGAGCGCCGTCGCCTGGAGCGCCGCGCCGGCGTCACGGAACGCGCGATACAGCAGCAGCCGCGCGCGCAGCTCCGCCTCGGGGTCGACGCCCTCGTCCTCGAGCTCCATCGCCGCCCCGGCCGGCGGTCGCGGGAGCATCGCGCGGCTCTTGATGAGGATGAGCTGGCTCGCGACCGCGACGAACGAGCTGATGCTGCTCATCCGGTCGTGCTCGATGGTCGCGAGCGCCTCGAGATACGCCTCCGCGACCCCGCCGAGCGGCACGGTCAGGACATCGAAGCGGCGTGCCTCGATCAGCGAGAGCAACAGGCCGAGCGGCCCTTCCCACTCGGCGATCGCGACGTGCGTTGCCCAGTCCCGGCCACGGCCCGGCTCGATGCGGACGACAGGCCCGCCGGCCGACGCGGCGGATGCGGACTCGAGCGTGTCGACCATCAGCTCGCCCATCAGCTCGCCTCATCAGCGAGGCGGAGGCGCTCACCGGCCTCGGGATCGCGCGGGTCGTCCTGCCAGCGAATGAGCTCGACCGTCCGCTCCGAACAGCCGACGGCTGCGGCGATCTGTGCCGAGGCCTCGGCGTGGTCGCGCAACCGATCCAGCGATCGGCGCATCGGCGGCAGCCAGCGAACCGCGGTCCCGACCCACGTCATCCGTGCCTGGCCCAGCGAGTGGATGATCCGGGACACGAGGCCCGCGTTGCCCTTCCCGGCATCGTGCAGCAGGCCGGCGAGCAGCACTTCCGGATCCCGCGTGCCGCCGAGCCGGAGGGCGTCCACGACATCCAGCCCGTGGCGCTGGTCCGCCCTGTGCATCTCCGCGAAGACGGACAGCTGCGCCGGGGTGAGCCAGGCCGCGACGGCATGGCGTTCGCGGTCGGAGACCCGTGCGAGAAGGTGCTGCTTCGTCTGCCGGATCTTGGCCACCCACCAGGTGGTGGAGCCCGGCCTCATCGACCGGTGAGCAGGCTGAACAGCGGGTCGATGATCGCGCCGATCACGGTGCCGAGCACGCTGACGCCACCGAATAGCGGCACGATGAGGATGAGCAGGATGTAGAAGCCGTACTGCTCGAGCATCGGCCTGACCTGCCAGACGGTCCGCGGGTCCAGGAAGGCGAACAGGACCTTCGAGCCGTCCAGCGGCGGGATCGGGATGAAGTTGAAGATCATCAACAGCAGATTGATGTACACGAACAGCGACAGGAAGCTCGAGAGCAGCGCGACATTCATGCCCGTGGCATCGATGTAGCGAAGCGGGATGGACGCGGCGATCGCGAGAACGAGGTTCGAAATGGGGCCCGCGGCCGCGACCATCGCCTCCCCCCACCGGCCACCGCGGAGGTTGCGGGGATTAACCGGGGTGGGTTTGGCCCAGCCGAACGCAAACGAGGAGATGAGCACGGAGATCACGAGGAGGAGGCCGCCCGCCGGGTCGAAATGGGCCCGCGGGTTGAGCGTCAACCGGCCCATCAGCTTGGCCGTGCCATCGCCCAGCCGGTAGGCCGCCAGGGCATGGGCGAACTCATGGATCGGGAAGGCCACGACGAGGAAGACGACGATGACCGCGGCCTTGACCAGGAGCGCGTCGGGTGTCACGGGATCAGAGCCGCCCGAGCAGGTCTGCCTTCTTGGCCTCGTACTCCTCCGACGTGATCGCGCCGCGATCGCGCAGGTCGGCGAGGTCGCCAACAGCCTTGGTGATCTCGTCGGAGCTCATCTCGCGCACCGCCGGCACCGCCGACACCGCCGGAGCGGCCGGCTCTTGGGGCGCGGCTGGGGCGGAGGCGGCGACGGCCGGAGCGGGACTCGCCGGCACCATCTCCGACGCTGGCATGGCGGCGCGGAGTGGCGGCGCAGGAATCTGGAACGACTCCTGCTCCAGCTTGTGCTTCTCGTCGAGCATCGTCCGCTTGAAGGTCTGGGCCTGCGCGAGCATCCGGTACCGATCCACCGACTGCTCGTTCGCGGTCAGGATGTCCAGGTTGCCGTACCCGAGCATCCGGCCGAGCACGCTCTGCTCCAGGACCGCGTCATTGATCTTCTCCAGCGAGCTGTCGGCGGAGCGCTTCTTGAGCACACCCTCCACCTTCATCACGCGGCGGTTGGTGATCAGGTAGTCCTGCGCGTACCAGCTCACGTAGATCTGGGTCAGCCACGCCAGGCCGACGACGAGGAGCGCCAGTCCGACCCAGCCGAACATGTCGCGGATGAATCCGGGCTCGAGCTGGAGGTCGAGGACCACCAGGACGAGCGAGGCGACGAAGATCGCCCATGCGACTCGGCCTTCGATGAACGTCGCGAGCACGTGCTGCCGGCCCCGCAGCGCGATCCGTTCGCCGTCCGAGAGGAGCTTGTCCGCGTACCGAGTCAACCTGTCCCTCCCTTAGGCCCGTGGATGCGCCCGAGCATAGACCTCGCGAATGCGCTCGCCCGTGACGTGGGTGTACAGCTGCGTCGTGCTGATGCTCGCATGTCCCAGCAATTCCTGAACGATTCGCAGGTCAGCGCCGCCCTCCAGCAGGTGAGTTGCGAACGAGTGGCGCAGGGTATGAGGGCTGACCCGCCCTGACAGGCCTGCCGCCGCGGCGGCCCGCTTCACCACCGACCATGCCTGCTGCCGGGCGAGGCGCCGGCCGCTCCTTCCGAGCAGCAGCGGGCCGCCGCGAACCGGCGCCACGTGGTGCTTCGCCACGAGCGTCGCGCGCGGGCCGGCGAGCCAGGCGCGGATGGCGTCCAGGGCGACCTCACCTACCGGGACGAGCCGCTCGCGATCGCCCTTGCCGATCACGCGCACGAATGCGCCCTCGAGCGAGATGTCCTCGAGGTCCAGGTTCAGCGCCTCGGAGATGCGCAGGCCCGCGGCATAGAGCAGCTCCAGCATCGCGCGCTCCACGAGCGCGTCCTCGGGCGGTGCGGCGAGCAGCCGCTCCACCTCGTCCAGCGTGAGGGTCTCCGGCAGCAGCCGCGGCATCCTCGGCAGGTCGAGGTGCGAGGCGACGTCGATGCCGATCAAGCCCTCGCCGAAGGCGAAGCGGTAGAAGCCCTTGATCGCGGCCGCGCGGCGCCGAAGGCTGGTGGGGGCGAGACCGGGATCGAGGCGCTTGCCGCGCCGGGTGCGCACGGCGAGGTAGCGCAGGGCGGCGTCGGGACCCTCCGCCCAATCCCTCGCCGTGCCGCGCGCGTCGGAGAAGTCCGCGAGGTCACCCCGGTAAGCGCGCACCGTTGCGGCGGCAAGTCCTCGCTCCGATGCCAGGAAGGTCAGGTATGCGTCGACTGCGCGCTCGAGGCTGCGCGGCGAAGCTGCGGCCACGGTCGTGTGCCCCGCGAAACTCAGACCGGGACGACCGGGCGGCCCCGCCAGGCCTCGGCGGCGTCGAGCAGCTCGCGCGCCGACGCGAGGGCGGACGACCCCAGCGACCCGATCGGCGGATCGGCGACGAGATCCCGTGGCTCCGCCGCGTCCAGGTCCAGCTCGTCGCCCTCACCCTCGATCGACGGGCCCGGGCCAACGGCCACGAGGCCGCGCTTCGTCTTCAGCTGGTCGCCGGCGCCCGGGGCCGTACCGTCGCCAGGGGCCGTACCGTCGCCGGCGACGGCCGATCCGCCGAGCATCGCCGCGAGCTCCACGATCCGGCCCTCGTGATCCAGCCGTTCGATTTCCGTGATCGTGCGTCCGTCGCGCGCCCGCTTCGCGATGCGGAAGTGCGCATCGGCATGGGCGGCGATCTGGGGCAGGTGCGTGACGACCAGCACCTGGTGGTTACGAGCGAGCGCCCACAGGCTCCGGCCGACCGGGTCGGCCGTGCGGCCGCCGATCCCGGCATCGACCTCGTCGAACACGAGCGTCGGCGTCTCGTCGGCCGCGGCGAGGACCTGCTTAATCGCCAGCGCAACGCGCGACAGCTCGCCGCCCGAGGCGATCTTCGCCAGCGAGCGGGGCGGCTCGCCCGGGTTCGGCGCGAAGCGGAAGACGACCTCGTCGGCGCCCGTGGCATCGAACGCGATCGCGTCACCATCGAGCTCGACTGCCGACTCGGCGGGACCGGCGGCGCGACGCCCCACCTCCACGCCGAACGCGCCGGCGCGGAATCCAAGGCTGCGCAGCGCCTCGTCGGCAGCGAGACCCAGCCGCTCGGCAGCCATGCGACGTTGCACGGACAAAGCAGCCGCTGCGAAAGCCACCCCGGCAAGCAGCCGCGCGTCGTCCGCCTCGCGCCGGCGGCGTTCGTCCGCCAGCCCTTCCAGGCGCGCAATCTCCGCTGCCGCGTGCTCACCGTGCGCGATGACCGCCGCCTCGTCCTCGCCGTAGCGCCGCTCCAGCGAGAAGATTTCCGACAGGCGTTCCTCGGCGGCCAGCACGGCGCGAGCGTCGTGGTCCACGCCCTCTGCGAGCCGCCGCACCTCCGCAGCCGCGTCTTCCAGCTCCGCCTCCAGCCCGGCCAGCCGACCGGCAAGAACCTCGAAGCGAGGGTCCACGCGGGACAGCGAGCGCGCCTCGCGCACGCCGCCCGACAGCGCCTCGCGAGCGCCGCTCCCCTCCCCATCCAGCGCATCGCGGATCGCCGCGGCGCCGCGCGTGATCGTCTCGCCGTTCCGTGCCAGGTCCAGGTTCGCGCGCAGCTCTGCGGCCTCGCCGACACGGAGGCGAGCTCCGCCGATCTCCTCGACCTCGTGGCGCAAGAGCTCCAGCCGTCGGTCCACTTCGCGCGGCTCGATCGCGACGCCCCCAAGCGCGCCGCGGTTTTCGCTCCAGCGCTCCACCGCCCGGGCCATCTCGGTGCGCAGCTCCGCGTGTCCGCCGAACGCGTCGAGCAACTCGCGCTGCCAGCGCTCGTCAAGCAGGCGCGACTGCTCGTGCTGGCCGTGGACCTCCACCAGCGGCCCGACGGTCTCTGCAAGTCGCGCTGCCGTGACCGCCTGGTCGTCGAGTCGCGCGGTGGAGCGGCCGCTCACGCCCACCTCGCGCGCCGCAATCAGCGGCTCCGGCAGGCGATCGAAGAGCGCCTCCACTCGCGCCGCATCGGCCCCGTGGCGCACGAGCGTCGTGTCCGCGCGCGCACCGAGCGCCAGCCCGAGCGCGTCGATCAGCAGGCTCTTCCCGGCGCCGGTCTCGCCGGTCAGCACGTTCAGGCCCGGCTCCAGCTCCAGCCGCAGGCGCTCGATGAGCGCAAGATCGCGTACGTTGAGCTCGAGGAGTCGCCCCGTCATGACGGCAGCAGCGCGACCTTCTCGCGGAACAGGTCCCAGAACGGGAGGGCGCCCTCGGGCTCGACGAGCCGCACCGGCCGCTCGATCGCCCGGACCTCGACAACGTCGCCGACCTGGAGCGGGATGTCCTCGCGCCCGTCCACGGACACGAGTGCCTCGTGCGCTTCCACGATCCGGCAGCGCACCACCGCCTCCGCGCCGACGACCACCGATCGGATGGTCGTGAGGTAGCCCGCGATCGGCGTGACGACGAGGTTTCGCGCCGTGGGGCCCAGAATCGGGCCGCCCGCGGAGAACGAGTACCCGGTGGAGCCGGTCGGCGATGAGACGACCAGCCCATCCGCGACGAACGACGCGAGGTGGCTGGAATCGATGCTCGTGTCCAGCCGGACCACGCGCGCAAGCGAGCCGCGCGCGATCACGATGTCGTTGAGCGCCAGGATCCGATCGCCGCCGATGGGCGTCCCGGCGCGAAGGATGCGGCCCTCCAGCGCCATCCGCGGCTCGATGGCGTACCTACCCTCGGCCAGCAGCCCCAGCACCCGCTCCAGCGCGGATGCCTCCACCTTCGACAGGAAGCCGACCTTGCCGACGTTGATGCCGAGCAGCGGCACGTCGTCCTCGATCACCGCACGTGCCGCGCGGAGGAACGTGCCATCGCCACCGAGGACGACCAGGACGTCCGTCGTCGGCAGCTCCCGGTGGAGCGCCTCACGGTCCGCTGCTGGGGCCGCCCAGTGCGCCATGTCGTGCTCGACCGTCCAACCCGTTGCCTGGTCGCGCAGCTCGACTGCGGGGGCGCTCGTTGGATTGAACGCGAAGCCGATCCGCTTCACGGCCGCGCCGCCGGACATCAGGCAGCCCTCGGAACGCGCAGGTGGAGGAGGAATTCGCGGTTGCCCTCGGGGCCGAGGATCGGTGACGGAATGGCCCCCAGCGCCTCCAGCCCGATCGACTGGGCCGCCTCGGTGACCTCGCGCAGAACACGCTCGTGGACCGCCGGATCGCGCACCACGCCACCCTTGGTTTCGCCGCGGCCGGCCTCGAATTGCGGCTTGACGAGCGGGATCAGATCGCCGCCCACCGGCCCGAAGGTCGTCGCAATTGGCCCGAGGACGAGGCGCAGCGAGATGAAGGCAACGTCCACGCTCGCCAGCGAGACGGGTTCGGGCAGGCTCGCAGCGGTGAGATTGCGGGCGTTCGTGCGCTCCATGGAGACCACGCGCGAATCGCGCCGGAGTGACTCGGCGAGCTGGCCCCGCCCCACATCGACCGCGTACACGCGGCTTGCGCCGCGCTGGAGCAGCACGTCCGTGAAGCCCCCGGTCGAGGCCCCAACATCGAGGCAGACCCGGCCCGCCGGATCCACGCCGAACGCGTCGAGCGCCGCGGCGAGCTTGTGCCCGCCCCGACTCACATACGGCTCCGGTGCGGCGACCTCGATGACGACGTCCGACTCCACCATGTCGCCGGGCTTCCGATCGAATCTCGCTCCATCGCCGGCCCCCACGCGGACCTTCCCGCCGAGCAGCAGCGCCTGGGCACGCGAGCGCGATTCGGCAAGGCCGCGGTCTGCGATGAGCTGATCCAGCCGAACCCGAGATACGCGCACGCCCGTCACCACCTCATGGTGGCACACGCCGCTTCGCCGAGGCTTACCCCGCGGGCGACTCGTGCACCGGGGTCGGAGACATTTTCGGGAAGAGGCGCTCGCTCGCTTCGGCGAGCCCGAACCCGATGACAGCCGACACGATCGCGACGCCTACCAGGAGCGTGATCGACCACGCGAGCGTGCCGGTTACGCCGATCGTGAGCGCGATCCCGAGGTTGGCGAACGCCGGAAACGCGGCGGCGGCAACACGCGCCCGGAGGCGCAATCGAATCGATCGAACGAGAAGGTCGACCAACGCGCCGGCAACGACCGCCGCCGGCACGAAGCGCCACTCGTTGGCGGCCAGCGCGGCGAGCGCGACAATGATCGTGAGCGCGAGGGTGAAGGCGCCGAGCGGCGCCCCGAGCGCGACGAGCAGGAGCGCGACGACGGACAGAGCCAAACCGAACAGGATGGCCTCCGCGCTCGCCAGGTCCTCACGAACCCAGCCAGAGCTGGACGCATCCTGGAACGCGCCCGTCGCATACGCGATGCGATTGCCGTCCGGCGACCAGGAGAGGCTCCACTGGCCGTCGTAATGCAGCGGGTGCTGGGTGAGGTTTGCCGGACCGGTGCCGTCGGCGGCCATGAGCCAGACCTCGGGCTCGCCGCTGCGATCGGAGGTGAAGGCAATCCAGACGCCATCGGGAGAGTACGCAGGGACCCAGTCGCCCGCCGCGTTGTCGGTGAGCTGCATCGGTGTACCCCCAACGATCGGCACAACCCAGATCTCGTCGTTGCCGGACCGGTCCGATGAGAACGCGATCTTCTGACCGTCCGGCGACCAGGCAGGTCCCCACTCGTTTGCCGCATCCGACGCAATGTCATGCTCATTGGTGAGCTTCGGCTCACGATCGACGAACTCCGCCGCAAGAGCGCCGGCGTTGATCGAGGCGACGTAGATGTCCGACGAGCCGCCCGAATCGACCGTGTAGGCGACCTGAGTCCCGTCCGGCGACCAGACCATGTTCAGGGCGCCGACACCCTCAGCCGACAGCCGCGCATTGCCGGTTCCATCCGGCCGGATGATCCAGATCGAGGCACCGGCGGCGGCCGATGGCGGACCGACTTGCCCCGGCGCCGGATTCGCCTGCGGCTGTGCGGCCGATGCCGGTTGCGGTCCCACGGGACTCAGGGTGTACGCAATCCATTGCCCGTCCGGGGACCACGCGGGGATCCACGCCTGCCCGGCGGGCGTGGTCAGGCGGTTGTCGAAGACAAGTCGCCGGTCCGACCCGTCCGCTGCCATCGTCCAGATCTCGACCAGCTGGTCCTCCAGCCGAATGTTCTGGCGCGCGCCGCCCGGATTGGTCCAGGTCGTGTACGCGATCCGGTTGCCGTCCGGCGACCAGGCCGGCAGCGAGTAATCCACGCCGTCGCCGAGCGCCGCGAGGAGGCGCGTCTGGTCTGCCCCATCGGCTGCCATGGTCCAGATCTCGCTGGCGTCGACCCCCGGGTTGTGGGTCAAGTCGTTGAGCGGATCCTGGACCGGGTTGAACGCCACCAGAGTCAGGGCGCCACCGATCAGGCCCGCCGCCACGACCCCCGCCCAGCGCACCGGCATCTCACCGTCGGATACGCCGGGTTGCGCGCGCAGGTCGATCGCCTCTCGGAGCGGGCCGGATGCGAGGACGACCAGCGCGGCCGGGATGAGCACGCGCGTGGGCGCGAGGGCGCCTTCGATGCCCGGGTTGATGCCGAGCGTGCTGCTCCAGACGGCATCGAGAACCACCCAAGCCACGAGCAGCACGAACCCAAGCCCCAGCCCGCCGTATCCGGTTGGAAACGCGTCCTGCCAACGACCACGGCGGAACGCCCGGAACCACGCCCAGATCACGTAGATCCCCAGCGTCAGGAGCGCGGCGTAACCGACCAGGTGGTAGGGCGAGACGGTGATGTTCTCGACGAGGCCCTCGCGGTTGGCCTTGGCCACGAGCAGCACGCCGACCTGTGCCCACGCGGCCAGCGCGACCACCAGCCAGGCGCGCAACCACGGCCGCCCGGTCCTCGCCCCGTGCTCCTCGTCCGCCACCAGACCTCCCTGGGGCTACCCGCGTCTGCCGCGGGCGTCGCGCTGCATCGTAGCGGTGCGATAAGCCCGCGCGCCACACCCAGTGGTTGCACTCGAGCTTCCGATCCGCGTAGTCGACGGTCATCTGGCCGACGAGCTCGAACCCGTTTTTTCGGCGGGTCCGTTTCGAGCGCGACCGTAAGCCAGGCGTCGTCGTCGGTGCAGGGCACGAGCTCCATGGCGTGGCGGCTCAGACCGCGCGCGCCGCCTCGATCGGTAGCGCATCCGATGGCTCCAGGTCGAGCGTCGTCGCGGCCTCGCGAACCTGCTCGGTGAGCCCGTCGGCGTCGAGGCGGAGCATGCGCCGCAGGTCCCCGACGGAGCCGTGGTCCACGAAGCGATCGCCCGGGATGCCGAGGATCCGGACCGCGGTCTGCCGCAGAGCGTGATCGGTCTGGCGAGCCTCCTCGATGGCCTCCAGGACCGCGCTGCCGAAGCCACCCGTGACCACGCTCTCCTCGAACGTGACGA
>JBDSZH010000097.1:0-7539 GCA_039925225.1 Candidatus Limnocylindrales bacterium
CCCGGCACGCTATCAGCGAGCCACACCACGCGGGCGGGCAAGGAGCTTGGGAGCCAGGTGGTCACCGACCTCGCACCCTAAGCCCGCGAGGCCACGGGTGCTGTGCCTATCTAAACAAGTCAGGAGCTTGTCACGTGATTGGGGCAGGCCCGGCTTCACGGAGCGCCCCTGACCGGTGAAATGGAACCAGATCACGAAGGCATACTCGGGTCGACAGCCTGCGGTGCGTGTGCGCACCAGCACCGTTGTCCACGCGATGGCGTAGGCGTACTCTCATCTGGTGGGCCGGAAAGCGATGAAGGCGCAGCACAAACACGAGTCGCCAGAGTGCGCCCGAGCCAATGGCGAGACCGATCCGGCCCTGCAGGAGTCCGCGGGCGCACGGAGGTGGCGGCCCGCCAGCAGCTAGGAACAGATATCTATCGCGGTTGAGTAAAGAGAAGAGAGGTTCTGATGAACAGTGTCCTGAGGCGCTCTCGTGTCCTTGGCGCCGTTAGCATCGCTCTTTTGAGCCTGATTGCTCTTGCCGGTCCGGTGGCGGCGCACGGGCGGCCGGTGGCCGACCAGGCCTGCAACCAAGGCACGGAGCGGGCGTTCTGGGACATCGGGGCGAGCTTGGCGGTACCGATGGATGGAACGGCCTTCAACGAGCCCTGGTGCATGGTGATGTTCGACCTGGTTCGCGGCTTCCCTATCGGGGGTACCAGCCATGACCGGTAGGGGTAGGCGGTTCGACACATGACGCGATACCTCGCTCACCAGTGATCGCGTCCGAGCCTGTACCGGTGACATGACCGCAGTCTGCGAGTCACGCTGCTCACCTTGGAAGGCCGGGCGCCTCGCCCGGCCTTCCTTTTGCCCACGGGAGGCTTCATAGACTTCACGATCCGACGATGAATCGGAAGTCAGACGACGAGGGACTCTCCAGGAGTACGCTCGAAAGCCGCGTTGGTCGAGGAACGGCCACCGGGGACTGCGCGTGCTGCGCATCGGTACTGCTGCTGCAGTCGCGGCGTACGGCCGGATCGAAGCGGGCGCTGGGCTGGACGGCAGTTCGGATCGATCGAGCGGTCACGGTTAACACCTAGGCTGACACTCACACGAGCCTGAAGGAGAAACACGCCATGACCCGTTTCGTCCGCGCCATCCTCCTCGCCGCCATCCTCCTCGCACTCTCGGGGGTGCCCGCGTTGGCGGCCCATACCCATGTCATGTCGGTCGGCAACGGCCAGTGCGTCGTCCTGGCCGAGGGCGCTGGTGAAGCCGACGTCGTCCTGCCGCTTGATGTATTCGACCACAACCCGAACGTCACGATCGCACCCACGGCGGGGCGAATGCACCCCCTCCACGTGCTCGTTCACAAGGGCGTCCCCGGGACGAACCATCCGATGGAGGTCGCCGGGACGGCCGCCGCGGCGGCCCTCTGCTCTGCGGGATACGTCAACCGCTGACCGCGTTCAAGGCACGGCCGCTGCTCGACTGAGCGGCGGCCTGCGCCTATCCGTCGCTGGTCCCGATCTCAGGGTACGGGCCGCCTAGGAGCCGCCAGCCGAAGGGGGTCATCGGCAACTCACCGCGGTCTCGAAGGTAGAGCAGGACCGCCAGCGTGGAGACGACAAAGCCGACGCCCGGGACGGCATAGATCACGGCAAGAACCCGAGGCATCTGAGCCACCGCCTTAGCTTGGGATACACCGAGTCATCCGTCGACGCGGATCAGGGTCGCTCAGCATTGCTGAGTGTCACGTGTTCCGTCGAGCACCATCCAGCTAGGCGGCGGCCAGGTCGCGGCGCTCCTCCATCGCCCGACGAGCGTTGACCAGGACCTCGACCTCCGCCTTGCGCATGATGCGAATGAAGACCGGGAAGAAGAGACGGGCAATGCCGTGCCCGCTCCACAGGCCGCGGGCCGCCAGCCGTGTCCCTCCGTTCGCCGTCGATTCGAGGGTGCACGTGAGGACGCAGCTGATCATCCCGCCGTTTTAGTAGGTCCACCTGTTCGGCCGCTCGTAGGCCGTCACCTCGGTAAAGACGACCGGGCCCTGCTTCCACTTCGCCCGGAGCGCCGCCCCTACAGCGACGATCACAGCGCCAATGACGCCTGCACCTGTCGCCACCATTCCGACGGCGGGAAGGACGGGCGTGCCGCGACGGTGGAGCATCACCACGAGCACCCCGCTGAGGAGCCCGGCGCCTCCAACAGTCCAGTCGTTGATGGCGCCGTAGGGCGTCCCGACGGCATAGAACAGTGCCAGGCTAGCCAGGCTGACGAGTGCGACCACTCCGACCGCAATGGCCAGCCACGCGACGTTTCGTTCCAGACCCAGCGGCATTGACAGCGACATCGGTCAACCCTTTCGGCTTTTGGACTGGGGAGCGAGCCCGTCGCGTCTCGGTCCGGGTGGCCGGGAATGCGGGAACTGTACGCGGAGTCGCTGCCGCATCAGTACGGCGCACTCGGCGGGGGTGATGTCACGCGCTCGACCGGGGCGTCAGCCGCGGGAGCGAGAAGCTAGCGGGCGGACTTGGTGGCGGTCCGGCGGCAGCGGGTGCAGACGAGGACCCTGGTGGACGTCCCGTCCTTGGTCATGACGTACGGCTGGAGGTTCGGCTGCATGCGGCGGTGCGCACGCACCCGGTTGGAACCGACGGACTGCGGGTTGAAGCCGCCCATCGAAACCTTGCCGCAGATCGCGCAGGAACGAGCCATCAGGACCTCGGAATGTTCGGAAGAGGAGCGTTGGGGCCAGTCGGGCCCGAACGGGGCGGTACTATATCACGCACCCCGGGCACTCCCGGGAGTCGCGCCAGGCGCGCGTTGCAGGGGAGGGTCGGTGCCGGAGCATTCCATCGGCGGGCGGGCGTTTGTCACGCGACGCGCGGTGATCGACATCGTGCGTGGGGTCACGCTTGGCTCCTACGGCGTCGCGGGCTTTGCCGGCAACTGGGCGGACCGCGTGCTCGGCTGGATCGAGCGGCGTCCCGGCGGGCTCCGTGTCTCCGTGGCCGGTGGCGAGCTCGGCATCCGCATGCACCTGCGCGTCGCCCATGGACTGCCGATCGCGGAGGTCGCGCGACAGGTCGATCTCGCCGTCCGCTATGCGATCCGGACGGCGCTCGGTCGCGAGGTAGACCACCTTTCGATCCGCGTCGCGAAGTTGGAGCTCCACCCCGGCGGCGAGCCGCCGCGGCTGAAGCCGCCGAGCGGCGTGGGGCCCTCCGATCTGGCCGACAGCGGGTCGGACGTCGCCTGATGCCGGGGTCCTCGTTCTCGCCGAGTCTTGCCTGATGGCCCGCCGCTCCTGCGACGGCGCGGGCCTCCTGGGCGCGTTCCGGGCGGCGGCCGCGGCGCTCGAGGCCAGCGTCGATGAGGTCAACGCGCTCAATGTCTTCCCGGTGCCCGACGGCGATACCGGTACGAACATGATGGCCACGGTGCGCGCCGCGCTCGCGGAGGCCGAGGGCCTCGGGCCAACCGTCTCTGCGGAGCGCGTCGCGTCCGCCGCGGCATTCGGGGCGCTGATGGGCGCACGCGGCAACTCGGGCGTGATCACGAGCCAGATCCTGCGTGGGCTCGCGGAGGGCCTGGCCGGCAAGACGAAGTTCAATGCGCTTGATCTTGCAAACGCGCTGGATCAGGGCACGAAAGCCGCGTACGGCGCGGTGGCCAAGCCGGTTGAGGGCACCATCCTCACCGTCATCCGCGAGGCATCGGCTGCGGCTGTGGCGGTCGCGGAGCGCGAGCGGACGCTCGAGGCGGTGATGAAGACCACGGTGGACGCCGCCCAGGCGGCCGTCGCGAAGACCCCGTCGCTGTTGCCCATCCTGCGTGAAGCGGGCGTGGTCGACTCTGGTGGGCAGGGCCTGTTCCGGATGATGGAGGGCGCCTACGCGTTCCTCAGTGGCGACGTGTCCCTGCCTGCGCCCCGACTTCCCGGCGCGGCAGCCGTGGCGGCTGCGGGCCACGCGGGCAAGAGCGCTGTCCAGAAGGGCGCGGCCGCGGGAGCCGGGATGCGCGACGAGGGTTTCGGGTTCGAGACGATGTTCCTCGCCCAGGCGGCATCTGGCAAGACGCTCGACGTCGACGGGATCCGGAGCCACTACGAGTCCATCGGCGAATCCGTGCTCGTGGCTGGCGATCCGCGGGCGATCAAGGTCCACATCCACAACGAGCGGCCGGACCTTGTCCTTGCCTACGCGCTGGGCCTCGGCACGATCTCCAAGATCAGCGTGGAGAACCTGGACCAGCAGGCGAGTGACGTGCGGGAGACGCGCGCGGCTGCATTCGCCGGGGACGGCTCCGAAGATGGGACTGGCGCCGCCGACGGTGTCGCCACCCCCGTGGTTGCGTTCCCGAGCGCCGACGCAGTGCGTCTCGCGGTCGTGGCCGTGGCAGCAGGGGAGGGGCTCGCGGCGATCTTCAAGGACTTCGGCGTGCATCGCGTCGTCTATGGCGGCCAGACGGCGAACCCGAGCACCGGCGAGCTGCTCGAGGCGGTCAAGTCCGTCGACGCGCACGAAGTCCTGCTGCTGCCGAACAACCCGAACATCGTGCTTGCGGCCCGCCAGGTGTCGGCGATGACCGATCGACCGGTCGCCGTGGTGGCGACTCGCAATGCCGCCGAAGGCTTCGCGGCCCTCCTGGCCCTCGATCCCGACAAGAGCGCGATCGACAATGCGGGAGAGATGACCGCCGCGGGGCGCGCCGTGCAGTCGCTTCAGGTCACACAGGCGGTGCGCGACGCGACGATTGGCGGCAAGAAGGTCAAGTTTGGCCAGACCATCGCCCTCGATCCGGACGATGGGCTCGTGGCCGTGCACGATGACCCGACGACGGCCGTTCTCGAGGCGATCAAGTCGTTGAGCGCGGGGTTCGAGTTGATCACCGTGTACTACGGCGATGGCGGGGACCTCGCCGGCACGGAGGCGCTCGCTCGGAAGATCCACGACCTCGGGACGGGCGCGGAGGTCGAGGTCCTCCACGGCGGGCAGCCCCACTACCGCTACCTGATCTCGGCCGAGTAGGCGGGGTGGGGGAGCGCCGGCTCGCCGCTCGGCCCCAGGCCCGGCCCGCGGCACGCAAAACGCCAGCCAAGGCGCCCGCACCGCCGCCGATTCGGATCACCGGCTCGGCGCTGCTGGACGTGCCGCTCGGGAAGTCCGGCGTTCCCGGTGCAAGCGTCCTCGGTCGCGTGGGGAAGCGGATGGGCCTCACGACGGTCCGCGACCTGCTCTTCCACCTGCCGCGCCGTTACGACGACCTCCGGGAGATGCGCAAGCTCGGCGACCTTTGGAACGTCGAGGACGGCACGGTCGTCTCGGCGCGAGTCACGGTCGTGGACGTCCGGGTCGAGGCGTCGTTCCGGCGCCGGGTGCAGCGCACGATCGCGGTCCTCGAGGACGAAACCGGTTCGATCGATGCGACCTGGTTCGGGCGCCGCTACATCGAGCGGCGGCTCCATCCGGGCGAGCGTGTGATCGTCTCCGGCAAGATCAAGCACTTCGGGCGCACGCGGACGCTGGACAACCCCGACTTCCAGCCGGAGGGCAACGAGGACGAGCTGCTCCACGTCGGGCGGATCGTGCCGGTCTACCGGCTGACCGCCGGGCTGACCGCGGTCACGCTCCGGCGCGCCGTGCGCGACGCGCTGGACCGCGCTGGTGCCGCGTTCCTGGACTACCTGCCGCCCGCGATCGTTCTGGAACGCGGCGTGGCGCCGCTGACGGGCGCGCTCGAGGAGGCGCACTACCCGACCTCGTTCGAGATGCGCGACGCGGCCCTCGAGCGGCTGGCCTTCGACGAGCTGCTTGCACTCCAGCTAGGCATGGTGGCGCGCCGGCGCGGCCGCACGCATGAGCGCGGCGGGCCGGTTCCGGTCGCCGACGGCGATCACGTGCGAATCCGCGAGTCCATCATCGCTTCCCTGCGGGCCAAGCTGGGCCCGGAAGTCGAGCTCACCGCGGACCAGTCGACCGCGATCGACGCCATCCGTGAGGACCTCGCCCGCCCGACCCCGATGCTCCGCCTGCTCCAGGGCGACGTCGGCTCCGGAAAGACGGCGGTCGCGGCGTGGGCGCTCGCCGCCGTGGCTTTGGGCGGTCACCAGGCCGCGATCCTCGCGCCCACGGACCTGCTCGCGCGCCAGCACTTCCGGACGCTGAATGACCTGCTCGCACCGCTAGGCCTGCCGATCGAGCTGCTCACGGGCTCGCTCCGCGGCGGCGAGGCGGACCGGGTCAGGGACCGGCTCGCTTCGGGCATGGCGCCGATCGTCGTCGGGACGCATGCGCTGATCTCCGAGTCCGTGGCGTTTGCAGACCTCGCGCTTGCCGTTATCGACGAGCAGCACCGATTCGGCGTGGAGCAGCGCTCGGCGTTGGAGGCGAAGGCCGGCGGGCGCGTGCCGCACCTCCTGCTCATGACCGCGACGCCGATCCCGCGAACGCTTGGCCAGGTCCTGTACGCGGACCTGGACGTGACCGACCTGCGGACCCCGCCCGAGGGGCGCGTGCGAATCCGGACCGGGATCCGCGAGCCGGGCGCTCTCGATTCCACATGGCAAAAGGTTCGCGACGAGGCCGCACTCGGGCACCGGACGTTCGTGGTCGTGCCGCTGATCGTGCCCGGCGACGCGACCGAGGCGGGCGAGGACGAGGACCCCGAGACCCTGGGCTTCGCAGTGAGCCCGGCTTCGTCTGCCGTCGCGGCGGAGCCCGAGGCCGAGCGGCTGCGGGAGCTGCTCGCACCGCTGCGCGTAGGGTTGGTCCACGGGCGCCTGAAGGCCGTTGACCGCGATGCGGAGATGGCGCGCTTCCGCGACGGGGATCTCGACGTGCTCGTGGGGACCACGGTCGTTGAGGTTGGCGTGGACGTTCCAGAGGCGACGATGATGATCGTCCAGGGCGCGGACCGGTTTGGTCTCGCGCAGCTCCACCAGCTCCGCGGTCGCGTTGGGCGAGGAACCGTTGAGTCGTTCTGCGTGCTGGTTTCGGAGGCGACGGATCCCACCGCGAAGGCGCGACTCGAGGCCGCCCGGGACCTGCGGGACGGCTTCGAGCTGGCGGAGCGCGACTGGGAGCTTCGGCGCGAAGGTGACGTGCTGGGCCTCGTGCAAAGCGGTTTGCCGCGCCTGCGCATCGCATCACTCCAGCGCGAGGGCCATCGCGAGCTCGCCACGGCAGCGAGGGCCGCCGCGGAGGCGCTCCTCGATGATGCGGGCCGGCTCCGGCCGGGCCACGAGGCACTCGCGCGGGAACTGGAATCCGGCTGGCTGGCGCGGGTCACGCAGGCCGAGCCGGCGGGTGCCGCCTGACCATGGCGCCGACGAAGGCATCGACGAAGGCATCGAACAGTGCCGGGCGGGTTATCGCGGGCACGGCGCGCGGACGCCTGCTCGCCTCGCCCGGCGAAGGCACACGCCCGATCGGCGATCGGGTCAAGGAGACGCTGTTCGCGATTCTCGAGCCCGTCATCCGCGACCGGTCGTTCCTGGACCTGTTCGCCGGCAGTGGCGCCGCGGGCATCGAGGCGCTGTCACGG
>JBDSZH010000098.1:0-3448 GCA_039925225.1 Candidatus Limnocylindrales bacterium
CCGTCGGCGAGCGCCGGCTGGTCCTTCCCAGTCGGGTAGATCCCATACCGGTTCTGCCCCGGGACGTCAGCGGCCGAAATCACGTCGACAAGCCCTGGGTGCGCTCGTCGCAACGGCTCGAGATCGCCGATCGTGAATCTCGCCCGCGCGTGCGGCGACCGAATCGCGCGGACGGTGAGCACGTCGTCCGGCCGGTGGTCCGCCCCATATCGAGCCGTGCCGACGACACGCGGCAGCCCATCGACCTTGACGATCCTCGAGCCGACCGCCGCGCCGGCTTCCGGCGTCGTGGCTCCATTTGCGCCGACACTCGAGCCCGCCAGTCGAGCGTCCCGCGTTGCTGCGATCGCCTCGACGATCTTGAGGTAGCCCGTGCACCGACACAGCACGCCGCCGATCCCGTCGCGGATCGCCGCGTCGTCGGCGTCCGGCCGCTCGGCGAGCAGCGCCTCGGCGGCCATGAGCATGCCGGGCGTGCAGATGCCGCATTGGGCCGCGCCGTGCTCGAGGAACGCGGCCTGCAGGTCGCTCGCGGAACCATCGATGCCCGCCAGGCCCTCGACGGTCTGGATCACGGTACCGTCGGCCTGTGCCGCGGGCACCAGGCACGATTCGACCTGTCGCCCGCCCAGCCGCACGGTGCAGGCCCCGCAGTCCCCCGCCTCGCAGCCGACTTTCGTCCCGATCAGCCCGAGGTCGTCGCGGAGCACGTCGGAGAGCCGGCGCATCGGCTCGACCGTGACGATCCGCGCGAGTCTGTTGACCTCGAACGTGATGTCGATGGCGGGCGCGCGGACCGCGGTCACGCGAGCACCTTCTCGAGCGCGCGACGGACGAGTGTGAGCGCCGCATCACGCCGGTAGTCGCCCGAGCCGCGGACGTCGTCGATCGGTGCAAGGGCGGAGAGGTGCTCGGGACCAACGAAGTCGGGAGTCGCGTGCGCGACATCCGCAGCCGCGAACCCCTTGATCGCCGCCTCGAGCGCCGGGAGCCGTTGCGCGACCTCAGAGCAGGCGCCAACGGACAGGCGCGCGCGCGCGATCCGACCATCGGCATCGATCTCCGCGACCGCGGCCACCATCGCGATCGAGATCACGAGATATGCCCGCGAGCCCAGCTTCTCGAACGTGGAGCGCACGGTCGTGTCAGGCAGCGGCGTGGGCACGAACAGGCCGGTTACGAGCTCGTCGACCGCGCGCTCGGTTCGTCGATTGCCGATCACGAATTCACCAATCGGGACGCGCCGCGGGCCTCGCTGCGAATCCAGCTCAACCACCGCGTCCAGCGCAAGCAGGTTGGGCATCCCGTCCGCCGCGGGCGAGGCATTGCACACGTTGCCCGCGACGGTGGCGCGCGCCTGGATCTGCAGGCCGCCGATTGCGAGGGCTGCGGCTCGCAACCCATCGAACAGGGGCGGCAGTTCCGCCTCCGCGATGTCCGTCCATGTCGTCAGCGCGCCGATGCGCCACCCGCCGTCCACTGGCTCGATGCCGCGCAGCCCGTCGATCGCCGTGACATCGAGGACGTCCTCGACCAGTGTGCGGCCCACCCGCGCCGGATAGTGGTCCGTCGCCCCGGCGACGACGACCCAGGGCGAACCACCCGGTCCGCCGCCGACCAGCGCGCCGAGCGCGTCATCGAGCCTCGCAGGACGCAGGTACGCCACAGCCCGCCTGGCTCGCTACGCGACGACGAGCGGGAGCACGCGCTCGGCGAGGACCTCGATGGACGCCGGGTCCCAGTCGAGCGGGTTCAGGATCAGGTGGTCCACCCCACCAAGCGCCTCGATCTTGCCCCGGATCCGATCGGCCACCGCCTCAGCCTCGCCGAGGAGGTAGAACTCCTCCCAGTACGGCAGGTCCATGCCCGAGTACACCCGGAACTTGGCGGCGGCGGTCTCAGGCTTCTCGCCGGGCTTGAGGATGTGGACGAAGTTCGAATAGACCCGGCGCATGTCATCAGGATTCCGCCCGTTGTCGACCATGTAGCCGCGGATGTTCGCCCAGTCAGCGGCGACCATCTCGGCCGTCGCGGAGGAATGGGGCACCCATGTCGAGGCGTACTTGGCGATCCGGCGAAGTACGGGCTGGATCGTGTCGACGCCCTGCCCGTAGATCTTCTCCGACGGCTGCGTGCCACCGCCGATCCAGATCGGCGGGTGCGGCTTCTGGGCCGGCTTCGGCTCGATCGTGAGGTGTTCGAAGCGGTAGTACTTCCCCTCGTAGCTCACGTCGTCGCCGGCCCACAGCGCGGTGATCGCCTCGAGCATCTCGTTCATGCGCCGGCCGCGCTCCTCGATCGGGATGCGCAGTGCGGCGAACTCCTCCTTGTTCCAGCCCACGCCGACGCCGAGGATCGAGCGGCCGCCCGAGAGCTGATCGAGCGTCGCCCACTCCTTCGCGAACGCGACGGGATCGCGGAAGGGCAGGACCAGCACGAGCGTGCCAAGCCGGATCGTGCGGGTCACGCCCGCGAGGGCGCTCAGGAGCGAGACCGGCTCCAGCCACGCGACGCGATACGCCGGGGGCGCGATCAGCAGGTGGTCGATGAGCATCGCCGACTCGAACCCGAGGTCCTCGGCGCGCCGCAGGTACGAGCCCATCTCCTGGAGGCTCGCCGTCTCCGGCCCGAGCGCGAAACTGGGCAACCGCAGGCCGAACTTCATCCGCGAGTCTCCCGCTGGGCGAGCCGCATCCCCAACGTGCCCAATTGCAAGATCATCTGAACAGAATCCCTGCGACGGGCGAATTGGGAAGGCAGCGGGCCGCTGCGCGGGCACATCGGACGGCTCGTCACCGCGTGGTTCGTGCTCAAGACGGCGCCTGGAAGGCGCGTCGGACGTGGCACGAGGTTGGCGTCATAACAGATCCCGCCCGGCATCGGCCGAATCCTCGGAAGGTGTTCACTTGATGTGAACTGGTGCGGACTTGCGGGTCGGCGGCCCCACCTGTTCACCGCGGTCCTGGCCACGCCATCAGTGACCCCCTGTGGTTGGCATCGCGCCGCCCACGACCTCTGCCGCACGGGCTGCAGGTGGCGTGTTCCGGCTTCGCCCGATCATCACGACCTCGTCAATCAAGACCATGGAGACACCAGGCAGGTCGCCGATGCTGAGCGCCTCGAGCGCCGTCGTGGCCTGCGACCCGACGGGCGCATCGAGGAGCACGATGTCCGCGGCGCGCCCTGCCTCGAGGACGCCCACGTCCAACCCGTGGACCCGCGCCGTATTGCCGGTCGCCATCGCGACGGCGACCTCCGGCGGAATGCCCCCGAGCGACGCGAGGTGCGCCATCACGCGGAGGATCCCCAGCGGCACGACCCCCGTGCCGGAAGGGGCGTCATTGCCGATGATCACGCGGCCCAGTCCGTTGAGCTCAGCGGCGCGGCGCACGGCGACGATCGCGGCGCGCCCATTGCCGCAATGAACGATCTCGATCGCCATGTCCGT
>JBDSZH010000099.1:0-4352 GCA_039925225.1 Candidatus Limnocylindrales bacterium
TCCGGCTGTCCAGTGGGCCGGCGGGGCAGGGGAGCCACGTCCTATCCGCGCTCGCCGCCGCGGATGCGCTCGCCGTGGTGCCCGAATCGATCGAAACGCATCGTGCCGGCGATCCCGTCGAACTGTGGTGGCTCGACGCGCCGTAGCATTGCGCCCGACATGGACAAGGGACCGGGACCCGCACCGCGCTCCGAGCGCCGCCGCCTGACCCACATCGACCGGACGGGGCGCCCCCGCATGGTCGACGTGAGCGAGAAACCGCCGACGGTCCGCCGCGCCGTTGCCGAGGCGTTCATCGCCCTGGGACCGGAGACACTCAGTCTCGTGATCGACGGCCGCTCTCCGAAGGGCGACGTGCTCTCCACCGCCGAGCTCGCCGGGGTCATGGGCGGCAAGCGGACGTCGGAGCTGATCCCCCTGTGCCACCCCCTCGCGCTCACGGACCTGCTCGTCACGGTAGTGCCAGATCGCGCCGCTGGTGGGCTCAGAATCCGCGCCGAGGCGGCCACGGTCGGCCCGACCGGGGTCGAGATGGAGGCGCTCACCGCGGCGTCCGTCGCCGCGCTGACTGTGTACGACATGGTCAAGGGCGTTGAGCGCGGCGTCGAGATCCGCTCGATCCACCTCGTCTCGAAGTCCGGGGGCCAGAGCGGCGAGTGGCGCCGGCCGGACGAGCCGGGGGGTCTCGGCGCCCAGGGTGGGCATGGCACTGGTGGCACGGGCCCAGGCGGCCCCCCGCCATTCCGTCCACGCCGGCCCGGCGATCGCGTCGCCGGCCGAATCCGCAAGAAGAGTTGAACCGGTGGCGCATGAGGACCACGGGGTTCCGGCCGGAACGCCTGCGCTCGTGATCACGATCAGCGACGGGGTTGCCGCCGGAATGCGCCAGGACGATTCCGGCGCGGCACTCGCCGAGTGGCTCGGTACCCACGGCTTCCGCGTGGATCGCGCCGCGGTCACTGACGACCGCCCGGCAATCGAATCCGCCCTCAGGGCCGGTGCCGCCGAAGCCGGCGGCTACGCGCTCGTTGTATCGACCGGCGGCACGGGCCTCACGCCGCGCGACGTCACGCCCCAGGCGACGCTCGCGGTGATCGACTACGAGGTTCCGGGCCTCGCCGAGGCGATTCGCGCCGCCGGGCGTGCAAAGACGCCGATGGCGGACCTGTCCCGTGGCGTGGTCGGCGTCCTCGGCCGCACGCTGATCGTGAATGTGCCCGGAAGCCCTCGCGCCGCGCTCGAGTGCATCGAGGCGCTCGCGCCGGTGCTGCCCCACGCACTCGAGACGCTCGACGGCCCGTTCGACCACGGCGCCATGGGCGCCGGCACCGCCGCCCGACCGGACCTGCCAGACCCGTCGCGGCCAGGCACGTGAGCGAGATTCGCCGATGAACCCGATCCGCCGATGAACTCGATCTTCGAGCACGTCCCGCTCTACCCAGTCGTGTTCGCCGTCTTCTGGGGCGCGGTGCTGGTCTTCTGCCTCGCCATGGCCCGGCACCTCCGAGTCTTCGTAGCCGCTCGCGCAACCGGCCCCAGCCCCCTCGAGAACATTCCGGCGCGGGTCACCGGCCTGATCCAGTACGCGTTCATCCAGACGAAGATGTTCAAGGATCCCCGCGCGGCGATCCTGCACCTCGGGATTTTCTGGGGCTTCGTGCTGCTCACGATCGGGACGGCAAACGTCGTCACCGGCGGACTGATCCAGCAGATCCTCAGCTTGCCGTTCGGCGGGATCCTGTGGGCGCTCGTTCTGGCCATGCAGAACGTCGTCGCCGTGATGGTCATCGTCTTCATCCTGTGGGCGTTCGAGCGCCGATTCATCTCCCGACCCGCGCGGCTGACGTACAACGTCGATGCGCTGCTCATCCTGGGCATGATCGGCACCCTCGTGGCCGCCGAGTTCTTCGCCCAGGTGTTCGAGGTGGCTCGTTATGGCGAGCAGCCCGGTGCCTTCATCGCCAACGCCTTCGCCCAACCACTCGGGGCGACGGGCATGAGCCAAGGCGCCCTCGAGACCGGCTTTTCGGTGCTCTGGTGGCTGCACATGCTGATCGTCGCGGCCTTCCTCGTGTACCTGCCGGGAAGCAAGCACCTGCACATCGCGACGAGTTTCCCGAACATCTATTTCCGCAAGCTGAAGCCACGCGGGGAGCTGCCGGCAATGGACCTCGAGGCCGAAGATGCGACCTTCGGCGTCCGGACCCTCGCGGACCTCGGCTGGAACGATCTGCTCGACGGCTTCACCTGCACCGAGTGCGGCCGCTGCCAGCAGGCCTGCCCGGCCTGGAACACCGGCAAGCCGCTCAATCCCAAGCAATTCATCATGGGTATCCGGGACATGTCGGTCGAGGCTGAGCACGGCCTTCCCTTGATCCCGAACTCGCCCTCGGCGGCATCATTCGGTCTCACCGACGCGATCCGGCCGGACCTCATGCTCAAGCCGATCGTCGACAACGCGATTCCGTATGACGCGGTCTGGGACTGCGTGACCTGCGGCGCGTGCGTCGAGGCGTGTCCGGTGCTGATCGAGCACGTTGACAAGATCGTCGATCTTCGCCGGAACCTGGTCCTGGAGGATTCGCGCTTCCCGGCGGAGCTCAACAGCGCGTTCCGGAACATGGAGGGCGTCGGCAACCCGTGGGGCCAGCCGCCGACCTCACGCCTCGACTGGACGCGCGGTCTGCCGTTCGAGGTGCCGCTCGTGGCCGACGTCGCGGCGCGCGACGAACTCGGCACCCTCGATGTCCTGTACTGGGTCGGCTGCGCGGCCGCATTCGACGAGCGCAATCGGAAGGTTGCCCGCGCCTTCGCCACCTGCCTGAACGCCGCTGGGATCAATTTCGCGGTGCTGGGCCAGGAGGAATCGTGCACCGGCGATCCGGCGCGGCGCATGGGCAACGACTACGTCTACCAGATGCTCGCGACCGGCAACATCGAGACGCTCAATCGCTACCGGATGGGCGAGAAGACGATCGTGACCGCGTGCCCACACTGCTTCAACTCGATCGGCAACGAGTATCCGCAGTTGGGCGGCAACTTCCGCGTGATCCATCACGCCGCGTTCCTGCGCGAGCTCCTCGCCAACGGGCGGCTGCGCGTGGTTGACGCCGACGCTGCCACCGACGGCGGTGGCGGGACGGGCCGTTCCGTGACGCTCCACGACTCGTGCTACCTGACTCGCTACAACGGGATCGTCGATGAGCCGCGCGAGGTCCTGGGGTCCATTGCGGGCCTCGAGCTTCGCGAGATGGACAACCGCGGCAAGAACACCTTTTGCTGCGGCGCGGGCGGCGGCCGCATGTGGATGGAGGAAACGCGCGGGACACGGATAAACGAGTCGCGCACCGCCCAGGCGCTCGCCACAGGAGCGGAGACCGTAGCGACCGAGTGCCCGTTCTGCATGACGATGATGAAGGACGGACTTGAGGCGGCCCAATCGGGCACCGGCGGCTCCGTGCGTGCGATCGACATCGCGGAGCTCCTCGCCGAATCGCTCGCCCCGACCCAGCCCGCGGGGCGCCAGCTGCCCGTCCTCCAATGGCCTCTGCCGACGAGGTAATCCGGCTCGGACTCTGACTCGCCGCCGCAGCCAAGTGGCTCGGCGCCACGACGGCAGTCGCGCGATCGACCACAGGCACGCCGGACTCGCCGTCCCTATCGCCGCCGGCCCCGATTCGAATTGGTTCCGCCCAACCGGAACTATCAAGGCGAGGGCCCCGCCCGGATGGCCCACGGCCCGGCTCCCGGTCCCCATCCGCGCTGGCGCCCGATTCGAATTGGTTCCGCCCAAGCGGAACTATCAAGGCGATGGCCCAAATCGGCCTATGCCGTGGCCGCCCCAAGCCGGTCTGCCAAGCTCGAACCCGACCCTCCATCGCCGTCCAGAAAGACCTCGCCCCGCTAGTCGACGCAAGTCTCGCCCACCAGCCGAGCGGACCTGCACCGGCCAGTCGGTCCCACCCCAAGGCAAATCTGCCAGTTGTCAGCCATCCCTGCGCTCGACGGGAGGGGATCGTCCATGCCGCGGTCTGCCTCAGGCCCGATTCCGGTCCTTGTTTCGATAGTTCCGTTTCATTGGAAGCAACGGGTTTTAGGGACCAGGGGGAGGGCGACGGCCGCTGGCCGAATGGCGAACTGCAGCTGGCCTATGGCGATCTGCCGCCGACCGAGCGGGCAAGTGTCGAGCGGTTCGAGGGGCAAGTGTCGAGCGGTTCGAGGGGCAAAGGCGCGGAGGTGGGCACGCACCGGTAGGATTTGCGCATGAACGAGCCTGGGTCCATCGGCTATCGGCTCAACGAGGAGCAGGTGCTCCTTCGCGACACGATTCGGACGCTCGCGTTCGAGCAGAT
>JBDSZH010000100.1:0-9170 GCA_039925225.1 Candidatus Limnocylindrales bacterium
TGCTCAGCGGGTTGATCCCGGACACCACGGTCACGGAGCCGTCGTTCAGCACCTGGACGATGGGGAAGGCGTCGCCGCGGAGGCTGATGATCAGGTCCACGGTGTCGCCCACGTCCAGCAGGTTGCCCACGCCGGTGAGCTCGTTGACAGAGATTGTCATCGCGCGCCGTCCGGTCGGCACCGTCAGCGGCACCGAGCGATTCTGGAAGTCGCTGGAGTGGACCTGTGCGCCCGCGACGAGCGCCGTGCGAGTCGTCTTGCCGACGGCCTGCGATGGGTCACCGTAGACGTTCGCCTCGCGGAGATTGACCGCCAGCGTTCGGCTGGCGAGCATGTCCTGGGTCACGATCGTGCCGAGGGGGATGTCCGCGACCGCCACAACGGTGGGCAGCTGCGCAGGGGGCGCGCTCGGGCCGGTCGTCACGGCTGGTCCCGGCCCGGAGCCGAGCAGGATGACGACGAATACCAACGCCGCCAGGAACACGCCGAGCAGCAAGACGAGCCGACTGGTTCGTCGCACGGATTGGATCCTCCCCGGTTGATTTGCTGTGTGACAGGTGGCACCACTCTAGCACCGGCCAGAGGGGCAGCGACTATACGAATGGGCTAGGACCACTGGCAAGCAGTGGCAAGAGACCACGCTCGGTGAAAGGTCGAGCGCAAGGTAGGTCAGGAGCTGGAGTAATGACAAGACCGCCGGCGAATTGCTCGGCGGTCTTGTGCTAGTTACGACGTTTTCGTCGACAGACGGTCGTTAGACCGACTGACCGACGGTGCTGAGGATGCCGGACACCTGCGTGCCCAGGAAGATCAGCGCGATGATCGCCACGATGGCGATAAGGGCGAGGATCAGCGCGTACTCCGCGAGGCCCTGGCCTTCCTCGTCACGACGAACGAGATTGATAAGAGCGGTAATGAACTGCATTGGATTTGGTACCTCCTTTCCTTCGTTGATCCCCAACCGAAGAGAGAGCGAACCTCTCCCCGCGGAGGAGTCGGAGCGGAACCCTAGACGGCTTTCCCGGTTTGTGTCAAACATGACCCGGGTCAGGCCGCCCGCTCCCCGCCCGTTGGGTCGGAGGAGCCAGCTCCATGGCTGTGCGTGTTAGACGGACTGACCAACCGTGCTGAGGATGCCGGACACCTGGGTGCCCAGGAAGATCAGGGCGATGATCGCGACGATCGCGATGAGGGCGAGGATCAGCGCGTACTCCGCGAGACCCTGGCCGCGCTCGTCGCTTCGAATTGCGGCGAGGAACCGATTGATGAGGGCCATGGACCGTTTGCCTCCCGATTTGATTAGATCCCGCCCTCTAGGCCGGCGGGTCAGGTCGAACCATACGATCGGTGACGTTGGGTGGCGTATGACCCATTGGTACGGGTAGCGGTCGGGACCGGTGCGTCCCCGCGACGATTCAGCTCGCCGCCGCTCCCGCCGGGGTACCTTCGGCGGCCGCCACGGCCGGCAGCTCAACTTCGAGGTGCAGCCGCGCACCGTCGTCCAGCATTGCGGCGGCGATCCCGAGGATGCGCGCGCGGGCGGAGACCTCGCGCCAGGCCTGGTCCGGCAGCCGGGACAGGCTCGCGACGCGCGCAGCCTCGACCGCATCCTGGTAGGCCTTGCGCCGCTCGCCAACCATGTCTGCGAGCGCTGGCGGCAGCTCCGCGCCCTCGGGCGGCAGTTCCGGGTCCGGAACCGCCTCCGGCTTGCGCCCGGCCGTCAGCTCGACGACGAGGCGCTCACCCCAGTCCAGGTGCATGGACAGCGTGTCCGGCTTCTTGGCGACGTGCGCCGCGAGGGCATCGTCCAGCATCCGGAACAGGCCGCTCTCCAGCTCACCCGAGAGCCGCCGGTCCACGCCCACGGACTCGAATTCCACGGCCACGCCGAACCGGCCGCCACGGTCCCGAGTGGACCGCCGCAGCGTGGGCACCAGGCCCAGGTCGTCGAGGACCATCGGTCTCACGTCGAAGATGAACGTCTTGGTCGCGTCGAGGGTGCGTTGGACCATGGCGATGAGCTGGTGGACCTCGGCATTTGCCTTCTCCGGCGCCCTTGTCATCAGCCGATCCACGATCTGGGCCTGGAGGACGATGTTCGTCAGGCTTTGTGCCGGCCCGTCGTGCATCTGACGGGCGATCTCACGCCGCAGGTTCTCCTGGGCGGTGAGGATCATTCTCGATACGCCAGGCGGCAACGGACCGCCGCCATCGAGGTTCAGCAGGGCATCGTCGGAGGCAGCCGCGCTGGCACTCGCGCCCGCGCCCGGGCCGACCTGCGCCGGCATGCCAGCGAGTGCCCGGGCCTGCGCCGCGTGCTCGACGATCGAGTCGTGGAGTCGTGCCGCGGACTTGCGCTTGCCCTCGAGCAGGTCCACCTGGGCTTCCATCAGCGCGGCGCGCCGGGCGATGGAGACGAGTTGTGTCGCGAGCTCGTTGAGCTCCTTGGGGGTCACGCCGCCGCCTGACGCGAGGCGTTCCGCGCCCATCGCCAGCTTGTCCGCGGCCGCGGTACGGCGGGCCTCGTGCCGGCTGGCCTCGGTCTTGGCCTGATTGATGAGGAGCTCGATCTCCTCCACCTCGCCCTGGAGGGCGGCGGCCTCCTCGGTCAGGCGGGCGGCGAGATCCGAAGCCGAGGTGACATTCCCGTTGGGCGGCGACTCCTCCGCGCCCGCGAGCGCGGCGCCGGCTTTCGCGGCGACCTCAGTCCTCCGGCATCTTGATCCAGCCCTGACGCATCGCGTACACGACGGCCTGGGTCCGGTCGTTCACGGCGAGCTTCCGGAGGATCGAGCTCATGTGGTTCTTGACGGTCTGCTCGCTGATGGACAGCGCGTAGGCGACCTGCTTGTTGGTCATGCCCTGGGCGATGTTGTCCAGGATCTCCACTTCGCGCGGCGAGAGCGGCGCGAAGATCGGCTGGGCTTCCTGGCCGTAGACGGCCAGCTCGCGGAACTCCTTGAGCACGCGGGAGGCGACGGCCGGTTTCGAGAAGACCTTGTCGTTGATCAGGAACTCGCCCATCGAGACGCGACGAACGACGTGGATGAGGTCCTCCGCGCTGAGGTCCTTGATCACGAACGCGGCGGCGCCGGCCTTGATCGATGCGAACAGCGATTCCTCGTCCTCGTCCTGGGCCATCACGATCACGGCGATCGCGGGGAACTCGCGGCGGATGCGCTGGGTGGTTTCGAGCCCACCGGGCGCCGGCAGCGAGAGGTCCATCAGCACGATGCTCGGCGAGACGGCGCCCGCCATCTCCAGCGCGGCCCGGCCATCGGCGGCCTCACCCACGACCTCGAACTCGCGTTCCTTGCTCAGGACGTTGGTGATGCCGCCCCGGAACAGAGCGTGGTCATCGACGACCAGGATTCGGATCTTGTCGGCCGCGATGCCGCCGCGACGGCGCTCGCCGCCATCAGTCTCGGCTGTCATCAGCTTTCCTCCCCAGGAATCGGCATGCCCATTGCGCCGGGCGGAATTGTCATTCGCACGGCAGTCCCAAGATTCGGGCTGGATCGTACTTCGAATCTTGCACCGATCAGCTCGGCGCGTTCTCGCATGAATTGCAGGCCGAAGGATCGACGGCCATTTACCGGCGGATCATCGGCGTCGAAGCCCTTGCCATCGTCGCGGACCTCGACCACCCAGCTGTTGCCTTCGCGGGCCATCCGGACGCGGATGGACGTTGGCTGGGCGTGCTTGCGAGCATTCTGGAGCGCTTCCTGGATGACTCGCAGAGCGACGACCTCGACGGTCTCCGGGAGCTTGTCGAGCCCGTCGTCGAGCTCCACGTGTACCGGCACGCCGAGGGCGCTCGCGATCTGGTCGCCGGCCTCCTGGATCGCGCCGCTGAGCCCGAGGTCGGCGAGCAGGGGCGGTCGAAGCTGGCTCAGGTAGGCGCGGACTCCGCGCAGCTCGCGGGTGAGCACTTCGCGGAGCTGCTTCAGCTCCGCCCTTGCGAGTTGCTCGTCGCGGTCCAGCAGGCGCTGGACGACCTCGACCTGGAAGATGGCGTTGGAGAGGGCCTGCGCGGGCCCGTCGTGGACCTCGCGGGCGAGCCTTGTTCGCTCCTGCTCCTGGGCCTCCACGATGCGCATCTGGGCGTCGGCGGCGGATGGCGGCCCGCTGGGGTCGCTCACCAGGCTCGTGTCCTCGCGGGCGAGAAACAGCCACGCGTTCTCGAGTGACTTCGCGGCAAGATCGATCCTTCCGAGGACCGATCGATCCACACCCACTTCACGGCCGGCCATGGCCTCGTCGGTCTCGGACTGGTTGGTCTGGCCGTTGCCTGTGGAGGCGAGGGTTCGAAGGGCCTCCCAGCGCTCCACCTTCTCCAGGTACGCGCTGCGATACCGCTCGCGTACGTCCCGGAGGGCATTTGCGCCACTGGACACCGCTGCCTGGGCCTCGTCGAGGAGGGCCGCCAGCGGGTCGTCCTGTGTCTCGGACTGGGCCGGCGCCGCGTTGTCGCCGGGCCGCTTGCCGTTGGTTGCATCGTGGGTTGCATCGTGGGCGGGCGGCGCCTGCTTCGTGGGCGCCGTCGATCGGCGGGCCGCGGGTCGCCGTCCGTTCGTGGAATCGGGCGTCGATGCGTGCTCGCGCGGCGTCCCCGGAGGTGCCAGGCGCGCTCGCAGCGGCCGGCTACCCGCCTCGCTTGTCATCGTCGCCGAGTATATGTTGGGGTCATGGGACCTCCCTAGCCCAATGGTCCCGGACCCACCCGGACTACTCGGTACCGCCCGCGCCGGATGCGCTGTCCCTGCGGCCGCAGGCGCGGCTCCAGCCCGGCCCCGAACTGCTTCGGCGCGGGCTCCGGCCCGGCTCCGGCCCGGCTCCGGCCCGGAAGTGGCTTCCGATGCACGCGTGGCGTTCATTTCCATGGGCTTTCAGGCCGATTTGGGCGCTGACGGGTAGTTCGCACGCCCGAATCACCACCACCACCCCTGATCCGAGCACGATGCATCGGTGACGAGGCGCGAAATCACCAGATAAGCGCCAGAAATGAACATCTGGCGTGCACGGCGGGTGATTTCGACCATGGGGTGACCCACCACGGCGCTCATCAGGCGGGCCGGCGACCCAGCGTGAGGATTGCGCGGCGTGGCGTCCGGGCCAGGCAGGCCATACAAGCACGGCAGGAGGCAAGGAGCGTAGATGCCGGGAATCCGACGGTCGGCGATTGTGGTGGAGGCTGAGCGGCGAGCGCAGGAGCGAAGGGCACGCCTCGGCGGCGAGATCAAGGCGATGCGCGCGCGGAGGAAGTGGAGCCAAACCGAGCTCGGAGAACGATCGGGCTTAGGCCGGATGGTGGTCAGTCGGCTTGAGCGAAGCGAGGTCCAACTGGATCTCCAAACCCTTGATCGCATCGGACTCGCCCTCGGCGTGCCCTTGGCTGTCGGGTTTGATCGTGATCTGCAACAAGACGTCGCCGATGCTGGGCACCTGGCGATGCAGGAGCTGACGCTGCGCATCACCCGCGCGGCAGGGTTCGAGGCACGGTTCGAGATGGCCACGCGACCAAACGACCCGTCGCGATCCAGCGACATCGGGCTGGCTATCGACCAGCTGCACCTGGCGATCGACGTTGAGTGCTGGAACACATTCGGCGACCTGGGGGCGGCGACGCGATCCAGTCGTCGCAAAGTCTTCGAGCTCGAGCAGCTCGCCGTTGGCAGGTGGGGCGAGGAAGGTCGTGCCCGGCTGGTGTGGATCGTGCGGGAATCGGCTCGGAACCGGGCCCTGATGGCACGCTACCCGGAGATTTTCGCCAGCGTGTTCACCGGATCGTCACGGGCGTGGGTCGAGACGCTCATGACGGGCTCGGAGCCACCCGCAGAGCCGGGCCTTGTGTGGTGCGACCTCGCCACAGGGCGTCTCCACGCCTGGAACCGATCGCACCGGCTGGGCAACTCCCGTGGACGGTGATCGGGTGGAGCGGCTCGGCGTCCAGGGACGGTGAGCGGGTGGAGCGGCCGGCCGACTGCGCGCATGGAAAACAGCGAACTACGGGCAGCGGATCCTGAAGGCGAGAACGCCCTCGACGGGGAGCTCCACGGGCACGAAACACTCGCTCCCGGGCAGGCCGTTGAGGATGGCGGCGGGCCACGCGCCCTCGTTGTCCGCGTTCACGACGAGGAGGCGCGCGGGCGGGTCGAAGCTGCGCGCCAGATCGAGGATCGATTCGGGTGGCTCATTGGGCAGGGCCAGGGTGTGGTGGCGGGTCGCCTCGGCGAACCAGATCGGGAAGTCCGTGATGACCGGGCCTGGCTCAGCGGCGAGATCCAGTTTCGAGCCGGGCTGCGAGAAGGCATCCGCCAGTGCGGCGTAGCGGGCCGCGGTGTCTCGGGCGCCCCGGCCGTCGGCGGGCAGCACCGCCGCGCTGAAGAGCAGGCAGCCGGCTATGGCGAAGGCCGGGCCCAGCCACGCGACCGGGTTCGTCCAGCCGCGCCGGGCGCCCACCCACAGGATCACCCGGTCGAGCAGGAGCAATGCCGAGATCACGAGCAGAACGTGGATGGCCCCGGCGGCGTGCAGGAACGTGCCCCAGGTCGTGGAGACGGGGAAGACAAGGGACGCGACGAGGAACGTGAGGATCGAGAACAGAAGAAGTGGCCGCAGCGGATCGATGCCGGCCTGGCTGGTTCCGGTCGCCCGCGGCGCTGGGAAGCGCGCGACTCCCGGCAGGCCGATCAGCCCGAGAACGGACAGCGGCACCCCGAGGAACAGCAGCACTGACAGCACGTTGTGGACCGTCCCGATCCAGCGCAGCTCAAGGAGCCTGCCGATGCCGGCGTCCAAGTAACGGGCGAGGGTCGGCGGGTCCTGCCAGGCGAAGATGTCGGTGCCGTCCAGGCTCAGCGCGTTGGTGAGCGCCTGCCCCGGGAACGGGCTGCCGAAAACCAGCCAGTCCCGGAATGCCCAGGGCGCGAAGGTCAGGATGGCGACGAGGGCGACGGGGATCACATTGATGCCCCAGGCGCCGAGCCGGTCGGACAGTCTCGAAAAGCTCTGACGGACGTTTGACCACTCGATCACTGCGAAGGTCAATGCGAGCCAGATCGCCTCATTTCGCGTCAGCGCGGCAAGGGCGAGCACCACGCCGAGCGCAACTCGTACGCGCGATCTCCGAGCGATGTCTCGAACCGTCGTCCCGAGGAAGGCATCCATCCCCTCTGCCCCCACACCCGGGAGGCTGATTCGCTGGCTCAGGCGCGTCATCAACAGGCAGGCGACGATGGCAAGAGCCGCGAAGGGCATGGTGGAATCTGGCTGGACCGAGGCGAGGACCAGCGGCAGGTAGACCGCGGCGGTGAGGCCCGCCCCGAGCGCCAGCGTCCGAGCGCGACCTGGCGTGAACCCGCGGAACGCCGCGACGTCGGCGCCGAGCCGCCAGGCGAGCACGGCAACGATGGAGCCGACGACGATCGATGAGACCTGCGCCGCTGCGAACGTCGTGCCGAACAGGACCATCGGGATAGCGGCAAGGAAGGACGGCAGCGGGAGCCACACCTCGAACGCCGGCCTTGGGAACTCGAGCGGTGGCGTCCCGAAGCTCCAGATCGCGTCCGTCGTGAGGCCTCGGCCCTCGACCAGATTGCGCGCGACGCCGACGTAGTACGCGACGTCCTCCGGCCGCGGGTAGGTGATCTGGGTCGCTGCCCAGGCGCGCACCAGGAGTGCGACCAGGAAGACGGCACCCGCGGACAGCAGCGCCTCGCGGCGGGTCACGCCGAAGCCTCGTGGCGGCTCATCGGGGCGACCCGGGGAAACGGCGAATTCTGCTCACGTGCCGAATCTCGCTCACGTGCCGCACCGCGTGTCGCCGACTTCCGTGCATACGGGGAACAGTGCCAGCCGCGGGAGCCCGCCGTCGGCGGAGGGCACGGAAAACACCGGCGCACCGATCCACGAAGGCCGCGTCCCCGCGAGGACCGGTGCAAGCGCCCGAGCCGCGTCTCCGCGCTCCACGATGAGCCAGCGTGTTCCATATGCGCGAGCGACGGACTCGATGATCTCGATCGGGTCGTCCGGCGTCACCACGCCCGGGTGCCCAGTCCAGTACTTGAAGCCGCCGGCATCGATGGAGAGCAGGCGGTCCTCCTTGGGAACCCCCTGCCGCTCCAGCTCCGCGGCCAGCGCAATCCGGGGCTGCCGCGACGCGTCCCAGCCGCGCTGGACCGGGCTGGTGAAGATGATGGCCGAACCGATGACCAGCGCGACGATGGCCCACACGAAGAGTGACTCGGCTGGCCCCGCGTCCCACGCCCGACGACGGCGCCCGAGCCAGCCGACGAAAATCAGGATGCCTTCCACGGACAGGATGGCGGCGTGCGGTGCAAGGCCGATCGCGGTGTGGATGAAGGCGCCGCCCGGCACGTGCAGGGGATACAGGAAGGTGGCCCCCGCGAAGGCGATGAACGTGTACGTGAACCACGGGCCGAAATCGCGCGAGCGCGCTCGAGCGAGGGCGCCGACAAACAGGAACGGCAAGAGGACGACGCTCGCGATGAAGACGGCGAAGTTGCCAAGGGCGGCCACGAGGCCATCGATCCGAGACCCGATGATCGCCCCCCAGCCCTGCGCGAGGAAGCTCGTGAGCGAGGGATTTGCTGTGATCGAGTTCCACTCGGAGATGTCGCGGATCCAGAGCGCGACGCCGGTCGACGACGTCGGCGAGATGGAGCCGAACACCGCCAGCTGGCGGATCCACCACGGCCCCATGACGAGCATGAACAGCGTGAACGCGCCAACGGCAGCGAGAAGCGGGATCGGCGGCCGAGCGTCCGTGTGCGTCCAGGATCGGTTCCCGCGGCGCCCGCGCCACGCTCGCACGCGATCCGTAATCCACACCAGCCCGATCGCGCCGGCCAGGAGGATCCCGTCGTTGCGCGCAAGCGTCGCGAGTCCGGCAAGAAACCCAGCAAAGGCGAACGAGCGCGAATCACCCTTGAGCCCGCGCGCCGTCAGCCAGAGCGTGGCCGCCACGAGCGGATGCAGGATCGCGAAGTTCTCGGGCTGCACCATGAACACCGTCGCAGCGCCTGGGATCGCCGAGAGCACCCCGGCCGCCACGCCCACGATCGGGCGGGCGCCGGCATCACGCGCGATCAACCAGGTCAGTGGCGCCGCGGTGGCGCCGATCAGGATGCCGGGCAGCGCGCTCGCAA
>JBDSZH010000101.1:0-2889 GCA_039925225.1 Candidatus Limnocylindrales bacterium
TGTAGCACTTGGCGTCGCCGTCGACGATCGCGGTGTACGGCCCAACCGCGGCCTCGAAGCCGGCGATCCGATTGCCATCGACCAGCACGTGATCGTGGCCCCCAAGCCTCGCAACTGCGCGGCGCATTGCAAGGTGGGTGGCGTGATAGATGTTGATCGAATCGATCTCGCGGACGGACGCGGCGCCGAGTCCCACCGCCACGGCGCGCCGACGGATGATCGGCGCGAGGCGCTCGCGCTGGGCCGCGGACAGGGTCTTGGAATCGCGCACGCCGGGAATGCGGTGGGCGCCCGGCTTCATGATCACCGCTGCGGCGACGACGGCACCACACGTAGGTGCGACGCCGACCTCATCGATGCCGACTACGCGGATGGCGCCGTCGTTCCAGTGGGAACGTTCGTAGCGAAGGGTGGGGACTCGCGACGCCATGGTCGCGGTCAGGGTACCCCGGGCCATGCCTGGGTGCGGGCTAGGTCCGGGTGCGGGGCTAGGTCCGGGTGCGGCGTTCGCGCAGGGTCGCGGACTTGCCGACGCGCTTCCGCAGGAAGTACAACTGGGCGCGGCGGACGCGGCCGTGGCGTACAACCTCGATCTTCTCGACGCGCGGGCTGTTGACCATGAACGTGCGCTCGACGCCGACGCCGCTCGCGATCTTGCGGACCGTGATCGAGCGGGCGATGCCGCCGCCCTTCAGCTTCATCACGGTGCCTTCGAAGACCTGGATCCGCTCCTTGCCGCCCTCGACCACGCGCGCCGACACCTTGACCGTGTCGCCGGAGGCGAGCTCGGGGAGGTCTGTGCGGATCTGGTCGGCGACGATCTCGTCGAGAACGTTCACGGTGGTGGGTTCCCTGCAGGTCACGGCGCGGCGGCGCCGATGGATGTCGATTGGAGATCGGCTGGTGGGCCGACGGCGGCGAAGGATAGCACGGAACCGGCCGCCCGCCGACGGGCAGGTCCGGTGGGTCAGCCCTCTGGCGGGAGCAGGTCCGGGCGCCGCGCGCGAGTGCGGGCCACGGCGGCTTCGTGTCGCCAGCGGCGCACCGCCTCGTGATTGCCGCCGACCAGGACATCCGGCACGCCCTTGCCCCGGAACGCAGCCGGTCGTGTGTATTGCGGATACTCGAGCAGGCCCGCGCTGAACGACTCCTCGATCGTCGACGCCTCGTCGATGGCGCCGGGGAGCAGCCGCGTCACCGCGTCCACGACGACCAGCGCCGCCAGCTCGCCGCCGGTCAGCACGTAGTCGCCAATCGACAGCTCCAGATCCACGAGGTCGCGAATCCGATCGTCAATTCCTTCATACCGCGGACATACCAGGACGAGATGGGTGCGACCCGCCAGATCAGCGGCGAGCGTCTGATGGAAGACCTCGCCGCCGGCATCGAGCAGGATCGTTGTCGAATCCGTCCTCCGCAGGGCGTCCAGGGCATCGGCCACGGGCTCGGGGCGCAGGACCATGCCCGCTCCCCCGCCGTACGGTGCGTCGTCGACGCTGCGGTGCCGGCCGATCCCCCACTGACGCAGGTCATGGACGCGGATCTCGACCAGCCCGCGCTCCTGGGTTCGCCCCGGGATGCTCTCCGAGAGCGGGCCTTGGAGCATGCCGGGGAACAGGCAGACGACATCGATCTCGAGCACTAGGAGACCGCCGACTCGCCAGGATCGCCCGGCGCCTGATCGCCATCGCTGGGGGCGGTTTCGGCCTTCGCGCCCTTGCCGTGTCGCGAGTACCTATGGCGACGGCGGGGTTTCGAGGCTCCGGCAGCACGGGCGCCGGGACCATCGACCGGTGCGCCGCCGAGGTCCAGGACCGCCTCGTCGACGACGATCTCGCGGCGCTCCGGCGCGAACGTGGTGATCACGTCGTGAACCGCGGGCATGTCGAACTCGCCGACCGAGCCACCACGGACGACGTAGACCTCGTTCTCACCGGCCCGGTAGACGTCGGCGATCGTGCCGAGCACGGCTCCTGTGGAGTCGCGAACGGTGGAACCGATCACCTCGTGCCAGTACGCAGTCCCGGCATCCAGGTCCGCCGATCTGTCGACCTCGATCTCGAGATAGGCGTCTCGGAGGCGCTCCGCCGCTCCGCGGTCCTGCGCCTCGTTGAAGCGCAGCCGCCAGCCGGGACCGTCCTCGACGGGCTGCGCCGCGATGATGGTGAGCGGGCGCCCGTCACCCTCGACGTGCAGCACGGTGCCCTCGGCGAATCTCGCCGCCGGCCGGTCCGTCAGGACTTCGACGCGCACCGCGCCGTTGAGGCCGTGCAGGCCCCGGACCTGGGCGACGACAAGGCGCGTCGGCGCCATCCCGCCCGCCTCGCTCAGACGATCTCCAGCTGGACCGAGCTGCCATCGCGGGCGGCGGTCACCTTGAGGAGCGTCCGCAGCGCCTTGGCAACGCTGCCGTTGCGCCCGATGACCTTGCCCATGTCGTCTTCGGCGACGTGCAGCTCGATCACGGTGCCCTCCTCGTCCTCGACCTGGGTGACCTGAACGGCCTCCGGGTCATCGACAAGGGACTTTGCGACGTACTCGACGAGTTCCTTCGCGCTCATCGCTAAGCCTTCTTCTCTGCCGGCAGGACGCCGGCTGCGCGGAACAGGCGGGCGACGGTGTCGGACGGCTGCGCACCCTTCGCCATCCAGGCCTTCGCCTTCTCGGCGTCGACCACGAACTCCACCGGCTCGGTCCGCGGGTTGTAATGCCCGAGCGTCTCGATGGAGCGGCTGTCGCGCGCGCTCCGGGAATCGGCGACGACGACGCGATAGCTGGGCTGCTTCTTCGCGCCGACGCGGGTCAATCGAATACGAACGGCCATGTGCTCCTCCTGGGTTGGATGACTGGGCTGCCTACGGCTTGACGGTGATGACCATGCGCGACCGA
>JBDSZH010000102.1:0-12734 GCA_039925225.1 Candidatus Limnocylindrales bacterium
ACGTCCTCGACGACGGGCCGGGCTTCCCTGATCGCGTGGCATCGCGCGCCTTCGAGCGCTTCTGGCGTGCCGATCCTGCCCGCGCGGGCGCCGGCTCCGGCCTGGGTCTCGCCATCGTGAAGGAGCTCGCCGTTGCCCACGGCGGTATGGCGCACGCGGAGAACCGGGCAGAGGGTGGCGCCCGAGTCGGCGTGACGCTCCCGCGCTTGCCCCGGCCGCCGAAGCTGACTGGCCGCGACCTTGCGAGCGACGGCGGCCGCGCGCCCGACTGAAAGGCCCGGCCGGTAACCTCGACCTAAGATCCACCGATGAACACTCCACCGATCATCCTGGTTCCCGGATTCTGGCTCGGCGCGTGGGCTTGGGACGAGGTCGCCGGCATCCTGCGGGCGGACGGGCACGAGGTCACGGCGCTGACCCTTCCCGGCCTCGAGTCAATCGATGCCGACCGCTCGAAGGTCACCGTCGCCGACCACATCGATGCGATCTGCGACGCCGTCGAAGCTGCGGGCCATCCCGTCCTCCTCGCGCTGCACAGCGCGACCGGCTTCTCCGGCTACGCGGCGAGCGATCGGATCCCGAAGCGGATCGCGGCGATCGTCTATGTCGACACGGCGCCGGGCGTGGGAGCCCTCGACCCCGACTTCACCGATGTCGAGAAGCCGATGGACTGGGCGTCGATCTCCGAGGAAGAGAACCTCGACGGACTGAGCGAGGCCCAGCTCGAGACGTTCCGCAACCGTGCAGTGCCAGAGCCGGGAGGGATCCTTCGCGAAGGGGTCAAGCTCACCAACGATGCGCGCCGGGACATCCCGAGCACCTTCATCTGCACCGGCTACAGCGCCGAGCAGTACCAGGCCTACGCCAGTGAGCATCCCGACTGGGCCTTCCTGGCCGGCATCCCCGAGCTCCGCAACACCACCTGGATCGACCTCCCGACCAGCCACTGGCCGATGTGGTCGCGTCCGAATGAGCTCGCCTCGATCATTGGCGACGTCGCGAAGGCGCACGCGACGGCGTAGCTCGCGCGGCTCGGCCGACGCCGCTCGACCTGCGTCGCGCGGCTCGAGCTATGCGCCGCCTAGGGCGAGGATCGTGGCCTGCACGCCCATGAGCCCGATGATCCCGGCCGCGATGAGCAGCGGTGATCGGGCCGCGGGCTCGCCGCGCGGATGGTGCCACGCGGACTTGAGCGTCGGCACCTTGCCGGGCGGCACGACGAACCCGAGCCACAGGCCCGCGAGCAGGCCGCCGATGTGCGCCGCGTTGTCGATGTTGAAGCCGCCGATCGAGGTCACGAAACCGAACACCAGGTTGATGATCACGAACATGCCGAGCTGGGGGACGATCGAGCGCGCGCGCTGGTCGAGCATCGGGTGGTGCGCCCGGGTCCCGGCGAGAACCACGCCCACGAGCCCGAAGATCGCACCCGATGCGCCGACGCTCGCATTGGAGAAGAGGAAGCTGCCGGTGGAGCCGCCGATTGCGCACAGCACGTAGAACAGCACGAACATCCGCTTGCCCCAGATCGACTCGACTACCGGGCCGACGATGAACAGCGCATACATGTTCAGGAGCAGGTGCAGAGAGAACCACGGCGTCGGGTTGCCGGGCGCATGCACCAGCACCACTGACACCAGGCGATAGAACTCGCCGTCCCTGACCGCAGATCGGATCATCGCCAGTCGCTCGAACAGGTCCGGTACCTGGAACGCGAGGAACGAGACGATCACGGTGATCGCCATCACGACATGCGTCAGGCCGATCCCGGCGCGACCGCGAGCGCGAGCAAAGGCGCGGTTGGACGCGCCGGTGTCGCCCGTCTCCTTGGCGAGCCAGCCGAGGCGCGACGCGATCTCCGCCTTGTCCTCGGCAGGGGCGCGCCGGTCTGCCTCGCGGTAGGCATCGATGGCGGAGCCCAAATCGCCCGCGCGCACCCGGACGCCGGCGAGATTCCGCCACGCCTGGTAGGTCGATGGGTTCTCTGGAAGGCGGGTGACCGCTTCCCAGGCCCCCGCCGCGTGCGGCTCGTCGTCGATGCGGTAGATCGCGTCGCCCATCCCGAGGAGGGCGGCGCCGGTGGTGGCCGCGTCCTCGTGCCCGATGACGCGCTGGAAGTCGCCGATCGCGTCCCGGAACTCGCCCGCCTCGAGCTTGGCGTGGCCGCGTTCGATGAGCCGGCGCGCCACGTCGGCGCTCAGCGGGCCTTGGTTCGCGACCGCGGCATCGAGCACGGGGTCATGGAATCGGTCGTCCCCCGGCTCGGTCATCGCGTCGGACGATACTAGAGATGCCATGTGTGGACGGATGACGCAGCAGCGACCCACCTCGGAGCTCGCGGAAATCTTCGAGGCCGATGACCGGATCGACGCGCCCGGCGGCCGGTTCAACCTCGCGCCAACCGATGAAACGGCCGTCGTCGTGCAGCGCGAGGACGCGCGTGCGATCACGGCGTACCGATGGGGCCTGATCCCCCACTGGTCGGACACGCCGAAGACCGGCAACAAGATGTTCAACGCGCGGGCGGAGACGATCGACCGCCAGCCCGCCTTCCGCTATGCGTTCTCGAAGCGCAGGTGCATCGTCCCGGTCGATGCGTATTACGAGTGGCAGCGCGCGGGTTCCGTGCGGCAGCCGTACGCGATCGTCCGGCCCGATGGCCGCCCGATCGCGCTCGCGGGACTGTGGGCGGGCTGGAAGGACGAGGACACGGGCGAGGTGATTCGCTCGTTCACGGTCATCACGACCTCGGCGAATTCGATGATGGCCACGATCCACGACCGCATGCCGGTGATGCTCCCCGACGACGCGTGGGAGCGCTGGCTGGATGCTGGGCGCACCGAGGGCGCGCGCCTCGGCGAGCTCAAGGGCCTGCTCGTCCCCGCCCCGAATGGTGCGCTGGAGCTCTACCCGGTCTCGTGTCGCGTCAATTCCGTCCGGAACGATGGGCCCGATCTCATCGAGCGCATCTCGGACTCAGAGGTGGCCCTGCCCGGCGAACCCACAACCGATCCGGAGCCGCGCCGCGCGAAGCGCTCGTCCGCACCGCCAGACCCGAGCCGCCCCGGCCTCTTCGACTCGGACGACGAATAGCGCGCGACTCGGCGGCTACGCGTTATCCGGCGTCGAGGCGGACCGCGAGGGCGGCAACGACACCCGCGAAGGCACCGTCGGGATCGCGCGCCGGTGGGTCCAGCACGATCGGCGCGGCGGAAACCGTCTCGGCGGCGGAGCTCGCGGCATCGATTGCCGCGACGGCATCCGGCTCAAGCGGGCCGATGACAACGAGCGTCGCCCCAGACCAGGATGATGCGGCAAGCGCGACTCCGAGGAGCGGCACCGGCGGCGCAACCAGCACGATCGCGCGAACGTCCGGGAGGTAGCGAAGTGCAAGGTCGAGGTCCGCGGGCTCGATGCCACCGGCGGCGGAGCGCGTGACCGTCGCGTGACCAACCGAAGCCGCCGCGAGCTGGACGAGCTGCCGATCCGCCGCCGGGCCTGCCGGCGCGACGCCCACGACCTCCGTGCGCGCTCCCGCCGCGGCTGCCCGTCGAGCGATCTCGACAACGGCGCCGGCCGCCGCAGGAATCAGGATCCCGACTACGATCATGCGCCGGAGCCTAGCCCAAGTGGCTGGTACGAACGGATCGTGCACGGGCGGCGTCGAGTCGGCAGACTTGCCCGGAACGGCCGCAAGAACGACGGGGAGCGCATCGATGGGCGAATGGGGCGACGCGCCGCCGACCTTCGATCGGTCGAGCGATGTCTGGGGCACCGGGCAATCGGCCTTTGCCGACGGCGACGATGAAGGGGGCGGCGAGCAGTACATCGAGCTGATCGGTACCCAGCTGTGGGTCGCCGGGATGGTGGACCTCGGTCGGTTCCGGCGCGTGTCGGACTTCGTGAACATCGTCCAGGGCTACCTCGTGATCAAGGACGTGGTCGTGCTGACCCGCACGGGAGAGGCGACTCGCCTGACCATGCCGGAGCTCCGCGTCCTGCCCGACGACATCGCCGTCGTGGGCCAGCTCTCGAACGATCGCCAGCCACAGGCCGCGACGGGCACCGGCGCGTTCATCGAGAAAACTGCCCAGCGCCTCGTGGTGATGACTCGTACGCACATCATCGACGGCGACGTCTTCATCCAGCGCGACGGCTCGATCATGTCCTTCGTCGACGCGACCGACCCCAAGTTCATCCCGATGTCCGAGGTGCGCGTGCGCTGGGTCAGCGACCGCAAGCTCGCGGCCCGCTACCCGTTCGCGCTCCTCCAGCGCTCGCAGATCCTGGGCGTTGCCACCGAGGGCATCAAGCTCGGCGGCGCGGAGACGACCGAACGCCGCGCGGAACTGCTGAAGGCTCACGCGCGCTCGACTGTCGTCGAGGGCGACGGCCTCGACGCCGCACTATCGGACAGCGCGAGCCCCGACGACTCGACCGACGAGAGCGCTTCGACCGACGAGCTCTAGCTTGGGTCCCTCTCGGGCATCCGAGGGCTAAGGCGTGATCGTCGTGCGGAATGGATCGACGCGTGGGATATCGGCGAGGTCGAGCCCCCGGACAGCTGCCTCCAATTCGCCGCGGACACCTGCAGGAACGTCCCCGGCGGTACCGTCCTCGTACCACACGAGCGAGCGCAGGAACTCAGGCGTCGGGAAGGCAAACCGCCGGTCGAAGACGGTGGTGGCGTAGCCGATGATGTCGGCGAGCCGGTGTCCGGCCCGAAGCAACTCGGCGATGTCGACGTAGTCTTTCCACTCGGAGCGGTCGCAGATCGCCTTCGCATTTGTGGCGGCGAGGTCGTAAACGGATGCGACGACGACGCCGTTGTCAGGGGCAATTGAGGGCTCGGCCACGGCCTGGAGCTCGAGGTTCCCGAAGAACGAGAGCTGGACGCCGCCGGGCTCGACCACGCTCAGGTTGTTGTCGGCCTGCCGTCCGATCTCGAGCCGGCCGAGCCAGCGAAGCGCATCGAGGAGCTCACCCCCGCGGAAGGGTGCGTCCGTGAAGAAGTCGAAGTCGGCCGACTCGCGGTGACCCAGCCGGAGCGCGAGAGCCGTCCCGCCGTAGAGCACGAACGGCTCGGGCACGTCGCCGAGACGCAGCCATAGCGCCCGTTGGACGCTGGGGAGCGGACCGAGATCGGTCGTGAACGTCGGCAGGTTCGCGAAGCGGGCAAGGCGGCCGGCAGTGCTCATCGGAACTGTCGAGCCGGTGGCGGCGGGGTATGCGGCAGATCGAGTACGAGTTCCCAGTAGCGGCGCGTCTTCGCGTCGAGGAGCGAGGCGGGCGCCTCGGCGACGGCTCGACGAAGGGTCGCGGGGCTGTAGGCCGCGGTCACGTCGACGATGTCCTCAAGCGATCCGTGTGCGAGGACGCGGGCGACGAACAGCTCCGGTCGGCGACGAGTTCGTTCCGGAGTGTCCCACCACGACACCCGGCGCGCGATCCCCGCCAGGCGCTTCTCCGTCGGTCGCGGTGGGTGGCGACGGTCGCGATATGCCGATACCTCGGAGGCCCGCCACACTCGACCCGACGAGAGGGTCCCGGCCGGCGCCGGGAAGTCGGGGCGCGACGCCCAGTCGCGCACGAAGTTCGGACGCCGGACGCCGACCATCTCCGCGGCCTCTGCCGTCCCAACAAGCGCGTCAGTGGCGGTGACCAGTGTCTCCCCGTCGTCGCGGACAACGCGTCGATTGCCGAACCCCGGGGTCGTCTCCTCCCAGCCAAGTCCCGGAATACGCCTGAGCGTTCGCTGCACCATACACTGATGATAACGCCGTTATCATTCAGCGTCTACTTCGAGACTCCCGCCTGTGTAAAACCCTATGTCGGAGCGGAATCTTCGGTGTCGGTTGCGGAGATGTGTGCTGCGCGGAGGCGGCCGAGGCGCGGCTCGGCGAGGAATGTCAGCACCACGATCCCGACCGCGATTACGCCACCTCCGGCGAGGACGATCTCGACTCCGATCGCCTCGGCGAGCGCACCGCCGACGAGGTTCGCGATCGGGATGAGCCCGATCGAGGTCAGCATGTACAGGCTCAGGACGCGGCCGCGGAGTCGCGCCGGGACGAGGACCTGGATGAGCGTGTTCGTCGTCGAGTAGAAGTTCACCTGGAAGGCGCCGATGAATGCCAGCGCGAGCATCGACACCGGCAGGCTCCGTGACACGGCGAAGACCGTCAGCGCGATACCGACGATCGCCGCACTTCCCAGCACCAGTCGGCCGCTCCCGCCGGACGGCCGCATGGACGCGAGCGACAAAGCCCCGATCAACGCGCCCACGCCGATTGAGCCCGTAAGGAAGCCGAGGCCAGCGGGTCCTGTGAGCAGGATGTCTCGCGCGTACAGCGGGATGAACGTCAGGTAGTTGAGGACGAACAGCGCCGGAACCGCCGGGAGGAGCACGAGGATGAACAGGACGCGGTCCGCGGCGACGTAGCGCAGGCCGTCCTGGAGGTCGCGCCAGATCGCGGCCTGCACCCGATCCGACGATCGCAGGTGCGGGATCGGGAGCCGCGCGATGATCAGTGCCACGACGGCCAGCGCGACGGCGTTCACCCAGAACCCGAACGCGAGGCTGCCGGCCGCGATGAACAGGCCCGCGACAGCCGGCGCCACGATCCGCAGGAAGTTGTACGACGCGGAGTTCAGGGCCACGGCGCTGCCGATCGTCTTCCGATCGACGATCGTCGAGACGACGGCCTGAGCGGCCGGCATCCCGATAGTGAAGGCGAGGCCGGCGAGGAACGCCAGCACCAGCACGTGCGGATACTCGACCAGGCCCGTGGTCGTGAGGAACGCGAGGATCAGCGCGAAGAGCGCGGCGGAGCCATTGGTGAACACGAGCAGCCGGCGTCGGTCCATACGATCCGCCAGGACGCCGGCAAACACAGCGAGGAACAGGGTCGGAAGTCCCGCGACAGCCCCCGCGAGGCCGAGCAGGGCCGGCGAGTTGGTGAGGACCAGGACGAGCCAGCCCAGCGCGGTCTGCTGCATGAACGCGCCGACGGTCCCGATCATCGAAGCGGCGAGATACCGGCGATAGACCGGCGAGGCGAGCGCCGGGAACGTGACGAGAATGCGGCGGGTGGGCAGGCTCACGCAGTCTGGCCGGGGAGCTCCTCACGCTCGACCGTGATCGGACCGATGGCCGCGCCCTCGAGCGCGGGCAGGATTGCGTCGGCGTCGCCCACGAGCACGATCGCCAGCTCGTCGGGCTTGATGTAGCGCTGGGCGATCGACTGGACGTCCGCGCCCGACACGGCCTCGATGGCGGGCCGGTACCGATCCAGCTCGTCCATCGGCAGTCCGTGGATGAACAGCCCGGCGATCGCGCCGACGACGGCGGGCGGGGTCTCGAATCGGAGCGGGAAGACGCCAACGAGGAAGTCGCGGGCGGCGTGCATCTCGGCGGTGGTCGGCGGCTCGGCGCGCATCGCGTCCAGCTCGAAGAGCATGTCCACCACCGCGGGCACGGTGACCTCGGTGTTCACCGCAGCGCGGACGGCGAACGGACCTGCGCCGCGGCGCAGGTCGAAGCCGGCGCTCACGCCGTACGTGTAGCCCTTCTCCTCGCGGAGCTTGCGGTTCAGGCGGGAGTTGAACAGGCCACCGAGGATGGCGCTCATCACGGACAGCGCATGGAAGTCTGGGATCAGGCGCGGCACGCCAACGTGCCCGACGCGGATCTCCGTCTGGACCGCGCCGGCCCGATGGATGACCCGCACGATTCGCTCCTTGCGGGCCGCCTCCGCGCGCGGCTTGGATGGCGTTTCGGCCGCGGGATTGCGGGCCCAGGCTCCGAAGCGAGATTCGGCAATGGATCGGACGTCCTCGCCAACCGCCTCGAGATCGCCACCGACGATGAGCGTCATCCGAGCGGGATCGAGCCGATGTGCGTGGAGTGCCGCGCACGCGGCGGCATCCAGACCCGGCACGGTCTCCTCCGTGCCGCCGGTCGGACGCCCGTACGGCGAGCCCGCCGCGTAGAGGGTGGTCACGAATGCGTCGTCGGCACGGCGGCGAGGGTCGGCCTTGGCCTGAAGGAGGTCGTTCATGCGCTCGTCGCGCAGCCGCTCGACATCGGCGGCGGGGAAGATCGGCTCAGTGGCGATCTCCGCGGCGAGGGCCAGGGCCTGACTCAGGCGCTCGGCGGGTACGTCCACGCTGATCGAGAGCCCGTCCCAGCCGGCTTCGGCATGGAGCGACGCACCGAGCCGCTCGGAGGCCTCCGTGAGCCCCATCGCGTCGTGGTGCTTCGTGCCCTCGGTGAGCGAGCGCGTCATGAGCGAGGTGACGCCCGCCTGCGCGAGCGGCTCGTCGACTGCACCGCTCGGCAGCACCAGCGACGCCGTGACCAGCGCGCGCCCCGGCAGGTGCACCGCGACCAGCCCGAGCCCGTTCGAGAGCTCCTGGCGCTCGAACCGCGGGAACTGGTACGGGCGAGGCTGGCCGGGCGTTGGGCGATCGGCGACCACGACGTTCTCTTCGGCGCTCATTCCGGTGCTCATTCCGCGGCCGCCTCGACCATGTCGCCACTCGGCGGCCCGTCGACGCCCGCCGGCACGTACGTGAGCACCACCCGGTTATCCGCGACGAAGACGTCGCGGCAAACGGCCTGGATCTGCTCGGCCGTGGTGGACAGGTAGCGCTTCAGGATGCTGTTGACCATGCCCGGGTCGTTGAACAGGGTCGTGTACATCGACAGCCGATCGGCCTTTTCGTCGACCCGCTGCAGCGCGCCCAGCTCGTCCGCCTCGGTCAACGCCTTGGCGCGAGCCAGCTCGTCATCGGAGACGGGCTCGCGGCCCATCCGCTCCAGCTCCTCCCAGAACGCGGCCTCGAGCTGAACAAGGTCAACCCCGGGGCGGGCCGTCGCCCAGCCAGCGGTCACCGACGCGCCCGCGACCAGCCCCATCGAGAACAGCGCCACATCCTGTGCGAGTCGCTCCTCACGGACGAGTCGGCGGTGGAGTCGCGAGCCCTTGCCACCGGCGAGGATCTGACCGGCCAGGTCCAGCGCATCGAGCCGCGGGTCGCCGAAGATCGGCCCACGGAAGCCCCAATGGATCCGCGGCAGCGGCACGCGGTCCGGGATGACGGTGCGAATCTCGCCCCCGAGCGTCGGCGGCAGGGACATGTCCGGCAAAGGCACCGGCAGGCTGGGGTTCGCCGGGATCGAGCCGAAATAGCGCTTGACCCACGCCTTCACCTGCTCCGGCTCGACGTCGCCCACGATCGAGAGCACCGCGTTGTTCGGCGCGTAGTGAAGGCGGAAGAAGGCCGATACGTCCTCCACGGAGGCCGCGTCCAGGTCCTCCATCGAGCCGATGGTCGGGTGGTGGTAGGGATGGTCCGCGGGGAAGATCGAGCGGAGCATCTTCTCCACCCACGAGCCGTACGGCCGGTTGTCGTACGACCAGCGCTTTTCGTTCTTGACGACCTCGCGCTGGTTGTCGAGGTTCTCCTGGCTGAGGGCGTCCAGCAGGGTGCCCATGCGATCCGCCTCAAGCCAGATAGCGAGCTCAAGCTGGTGCGACGGCATCGTCTCGAAGTAGTTCGTGCGGTCCAGCCAGGTGGTGCCGTTCATCGTCCCGCCGGCGGCCTGCACGAGGGCGATGTGCTCCGCCTTCCCGACGTGCGCGGAGCCCTGGAACATCACGTGCTCGAACAGGTGGGCGAAGCCGGTCTTGCCCTCGACCTCGTGCTTGGAGCCGACGTTGTACCAGACGTTCACCGCCGCGACGGGCGCGAGGTGGTCCTCCGAGATGATCAGTCGGAGGCCGTTGGGCAGGCGCGTTTCCGTGAAGGCAACGGTGGGGACGAGCACCTGCGGATGCTAGCGCAGCGCCGTCAGACGGGGATCGCGATCGCCGCAGCGTTCAGCGGGCGGAGGCGAGCACCTCGTCGCCTGCGGTTGCGGAGCGGCCCCCAGCGAGCTCGCGCCATTCGCCGAGCGAGCGTACGTCGGCGATCAACGCATCGATCGCCGGATCCAGGGCCTCCGCGGCTGCGACCGCCGTCTCCATCGCGGTGAGGCAGGGCACGCCCTCGGCGATGGCCGTGTGCCGGATCTCCGCCGCGTCCCGCACTGCACCGGAGCGCGGCGTGGGCGTGTTGACGACGAGCCGCACGGTGCCGTTCGTGATCAGGTCGAGCAGGGGCGACTCGCCGATCGCGGGATCCGGTCCGGCACCGAGCTTCGCCACCGGCGCGGCTTCGTAGCCGACGGCGGCGAGCGCGGTACGGGTGCCGGGCGTTGCCGCCAATCGGAACCCGGCCGTGTCGAGCGCCCGAGCCAGCCGCGGTAGGAGCGCCTTGTCGCGATCGGCGATCGACAGGAGCGCGAGCGGCGGCGGTGGCGCGGTCGTGGCATCCGCAAACGACGCCGCCGGGGCCTCCAGCGTGGGCAGCAACCCCGCGCCGCGAAGCGCCTTGGCCAGCGCGACGCGCGGATCCGTGTGGATCCCGATGACCTCACCCGTCGACTGCATCGACGGCCCAACCGACGGGTCCACGCCGCGCAGCTTCGTGGTCGAGAACGCCGGCGCCTTCACCGAAACGTACGGCGGGGGCGCGAGCAACCCGCCCGGCCAGCCGAGCTCCTCGAGGGTCGCCCCGAGCGCAATCCGGACCGCGAGCTCCACCATCGGGACGCCGGTGACCTTCGACAGGAACGGCACGGTGCGCGAAGCTCGGGGATTGACCTCGATCAGGTACACACCGTCCTCGCGGACGATGAACTGGGCGTTCACGAGGCCGCGCGCACCCAGCGCGAGCACGATGCGCTCCATCGCCGCGACGATCAGACCCTGGTCCGCCTCGCTCACCGACTGCGGCGGGAACATGCCGACCGAGTCCCCCGAGTGGACGCCCGCCCGCTCGACGTGCTCGAGGAGGCCCGGCATCAGGACGCGCTCGCCATCGGATATGGCATCGACGTCAACCTCGATCCCCTCCAGGTACCGATCGATACGAACTGGCCGGTCCGGGTCGACGACGGTTGCGGCCGCGAGCTGGCGCACGAGGTCCTCGGGCGAGTAGCAGAAATCGATCGCGAGACCGCCGATCACGAACGAAGGCCGCACGATCACCGGATAGCCGATTCGCTCGGCGAGCGTGACCGCCTCCTCGATCGATCGAGCGTGGCCACCCTCCGGCTGCGGGATGCCAAGCCGGTCAAGGAGCGCCGAGAACCGGGTCCGCTCCTCGGCCTGATCGATCGCCTCAAGGTCAGAGCCGAGCAGCGTCACGCCCTCGGCGGCCAGTGGTGCCGCGAGGTTGAGCGGCGTCTGGCCTCCGAACGCGACCATCGCCGACATGAGCTCGGGGGCGCGCGCCGGGTCCAGCGCGGTAGCGAGGCTCGCCGGTGCCAGGGCCTCCGCCTCGAGGAGGCTCAGGACGCTTTCAACGTCGAGCGGCTCGAAGTAGAGGCGTGTCGAGGCGTCGAAGTCGGTGGAGACGGTCTCCGGATTGGAGTTGACCATCACCGCGGACCAGCCCTGCTCGCGCAGCGTCGCGGCGGCCTTCACGGCGCAGTAGTCGAATTCGATCCCCTGCCCGATCCGCACCGGCCCGCTGCCGATGACCAGCGCGGCCGGCCGCGCGACCGGCGGCGCCTCGGGCGCGGAGCCTGCCGCCGCGTAGGTCGCGTAGAAGTACGGCGTTTCCGCTGCGAACTCCGCGGCGCACGTATCGACCATCGCGTAGCCCGGCTGGAGGCCGAGCACCCTCCGAGCATCACGAACCGCCGTTGCCGGCACGGAAGCGAGATTCGCGATGTCCGCGTCGCCGAAACCAAAGCGCTTCGCGGTGGCGAGCAGCGTGGCGGCCTCAGCGTCGATTGCGCCGGCGACGTCGACCGCGCCCTCGTCGGCGGCGATGGCGCCGTTCACGCCACCGACGAGCCGCGAGCCCATCGCCCGGATCTCACCCTCGAGCGCCACGTTGCGTCCCATTTCCCCGAGGAACCACGACGCGATGCCGGTCGCGCGCTGGATCGCCTCCTCCGGAACCCCGCGACGCAACAGCGCCAACACGCGCCAGAGCCGCGAGTCAGATGGCGCCACGAACTGCCGGAGCACGATCGGTGCCGCGGAGCGCTGAGCGAAGCGCGTCGATTCGCACGCCTCGCCCGCCTCGTCGAAGTATCGGATCGGCGCGTCGTCGTCCGGGTCACCGCCGAGCACGACGGCGAGGTAATCCAGCGTCGGCGCCCACGCAGCGTCCTCCGCGAGTGGCCCGGCGCCGGCCTGCTCGAGCCCTCGGAGCGCCTTGTTCAGGGCCGCCCCGAAGGTGCGATCGATCGCCATCACCTCGCCGGTTGCCTTCATCTGGCTGCCGAGGCTGCGATCCGCGCCCGGGAACTTGTCGAACGGAAAGCGCGGCAGCTTGACCACCACGTAGTCGAGTGCCGGCTCGAAGGCCGCGACCGTGGTCCCCGTGATCACGTTGGGGATCTCAGCGAGCCGCCGCCCTATCGCAATCTGCGCCGCCACCCGCGCGATCGGATAGCCGGTTGCCTTCGACGCGAGCGCCGACGATCGCGAAACGCGCGGGTTGACCTCGATCACCGCGTATTCGGTGGAGTCCGGCGAGAGCGCGAACTGGACGTTGCAGCCGCCCTCAACGCCCAGCGCCCGGATGATCGCCAGGGACGCGCTTCGGAGTCGCTGGTGGACCGCGTCGGGGAGCGTCTGGACGGGCGCGACGACGATCGAGTCGCCGGTATG
>JBDSZH010000103.1:0-7574 GCA_039925225.1 Candidatus Limnocylindrales bacterium
CCGTTGCGATCGGAGAACCGCCCGCCAAAGGGCGCGACGACGGCACCCACCCCCGCGAGGCCGAGGAGGACGATCCCGCTCGTCAGGGCGTTCTCGTGCAGCAGGATCTCGACCAGCAGCGGCACGATCACGAAGCTGCCGTGCAGGATCACAGTTGCGCCGAACACGCCCGCGACCGCCGCGGCAAAGGGCCTCTGCAGAAAGAGCCGTGGATCAATGGCGGGCCGCTCCCGGCGCAGCTCAACCGCGACGAACAGGACGAGCAGCGGCAAGACCGCGAGGGCCGCGACGACGCCCAGCACCCCACCCTCGCTCCCGGAGCGGATCGCGATCAGGAACGCGACGATCGTGACGCTGAGCAAGGCGAGCCCCGGCACGTCGATTGGATTGGCGGCGCGGCGGTTCGCCGCCATGTGGTCCGGCGTCTCCGGCCGGAGCGCGAGTCCGACGAACGCCGCCGAGACTATGCCCAGCGGAATCGCGAGCACGAACAGCGACCGCCAGCCGAACCCGCCGACGAGCAGGCCGCCGATGAACGGCCCCACCGCGGCGCTCGTCGACACGAGCAGGTCGAACAGCCCGAACGCTTCGCCCTGCCGGGCGGGCGGCGCCGTCTCGCGCACGAGCGCGGCGGAGCTGGTGGAGATCAGCGCGCCGCTCACCGCTTGGCCTACACGCGAGACCTCGAGGACCTCGAATGAGGTGGCGATCGCAGCGAACGCCGACGCGATCGCGAACGCGATTACGCCGACGAGGAACGCGGGGCGATGCCCGTATCGATCGCCGATCGAGCCGCCGACCGGCAGCGCGACCGCGACCGCGCCCAGGTACAGGGTCACGAGCGAAGAGACCGCGTTCGCACCGAGGGTGAAGTCATCCATCACGCCTGGGAGCGCGACGGCGAGCATCGTGGAGTTCAGCGGGACCAGGATCGCCCCGCTGGCGACGCCCAGCATCGCTGCGGACAGCAGGCGAGGGGAGTGGTCGTCGCCCGCTGCGTGTCCCGCGCTCAACAGAGGTCCGCGGTCACAGGAGGCGCACGGTCCCCGCGGTGCCGTCGATCTCGACCATCCGGCCGTCGGCGATCTTCCCAGTCGCGCCCACGACGCCGACGACGGCCGGCAGCCCGAACTCGCGCGCCACCACCGCCGCGTGCGACAGCACGCCGCCGGTGTTCGTCACCAGACCGCCCGCGATCGTGAAGATCGGTACCCAGGACGGATTCGAGGCAGGGCAGACGATAATCTCGCCGGGCTGCACCAGCCCAAAGGCATCCTGCGATTCCACGACGCGAGCAGGCCCCCGAACCACGCCCGCCGACGCGCCCGTGCCGCGGAGCACGTTCGCCTCGGTCGATTCGATCCTGACCGAATCGAACCGATCCGGGGGTCCCGTGTCCTCCGGAATCGGGCCAACGTAGCGAGGCGGCGTCACCGTCCGCTGCCGTTCGAGCGCGGCCCGGCGATCGCGCACGAGCTCCTGCCGCGGTTGCCCATCGACGACCGCATCGCACACATCGTCGCGCCGCAGGAAGAGGATGTCCCCGGCACGATCCAGCACACCATCACGTACGAGGCGGCGGCCGATGCGCGTGGCCAGCGTGCGCAGGCGCGCCTGGGCCATCCGGTCGATCCAGTAGTTGTGGCTCTCGGTGAGATGGCCGATGTCGAGGGCGTGCCCGAGGGTCGTCTCGAATCTCGCCAGCTCGTCCGGCTTATCCGCCAGTGCGGCCCGGACGGCCTCGGCCCGATCGGCCGCGACGCGGCGCAGCTCCGCGAGCCGGGCATCGGGGCCGCCGCTCGCCTCACGGGCCCCGCCGCCACCGCCGGCACCGCCCGCGCCCGCAATTCGCCGGGCCAGGCTCGTGAACAGCATCGCCGGCGCCTCGACCCACGACGCGGCGCCAAGGTCGTCGTGGTTCTGGCCAAGGTGGCCGTGTGCTTCGAGGAAGGCGACGAGCGCCGCGACGAACGCTGGCCCACCCGGCACCCTGTCAAACGCCTCCCGGTCGAGGGGCATTTCCTCATCGTGCATCTCCGCCTGGGCGGCCTGCGCCGCGACGGCTCGTGCCAGCTCGGGGCTCTGCGCCAGCATCGCGGCGAGCGCATCGATCCGCGCCTCGACGTCCTCGAGCTCGTGCACCTGGCCGCGCACGAGCGAGAGCGCCTCGACGTCCCGACCAGGCCCCAGCGCGGCGTTGTACTGATCGGCGAGGTCCTCGAGGACCTGGTACGGCCCCATGATCGTCACGAAGTGGATCTGCCAGGCTCGGAGCGTGGCGGCCCACGCGTTCTGCCACGCGCTTGCGAGCTCCGGCGCGGCAAGGTCGTCGACGGGCACCGAGCTGATGGACGCATACAGCCGTTCCAGCTCCGGCATGGCGTCGTCCCGCCAGTACGCGGCAGTCGCGGGGATGCGGTCGCGGAGCGCCTGGGTCCAACGCTCCTTCGTGGCGTCCTCCTGCTCGGTGGGAACGTTCCACGAGAACCCGAAGTAGGCGTAGCCGTGCCAGACCCTGCCCAGGAGGGTCTGGGGGCCACCGAACCGCTGGTGGTGATAGTTGAAGCTGGCCCCGATGGTGTGCTCGACGTAGTCGCTGGCGAGCGGCGTCAGGGCGTACGGCATGTGCATGTCGTCGCGCTCCCAGGTGATCTCGAGGTCCGCAGGGTCAATGGCGTCAAGCGGGAAGTGGGGGTTCGCCTCTGGCGGCGGTCCGTTCGGTTGCTCGCTCATGTGCGGGCATCCGAGGACGAAGCGGGCGAGGACGGAGAGGGCGAGGACGGAGAGGGCGAGGACGGGGCGGGCGCGCCGGTCGTGATCGGGCGCGCCTGGAGCAGGTACCAGTGCTCGCCCGCGAACGCGGCCTCGACGTCGACCGCCAGACCGAACTTGCCCTCGATCGCGAGGCACAGCTCGACCAGCGCCGCGAGCACATCCGGGCCGAGCGCGCGGCCGCGCGGATCCTCGCCCGGCTCGAACTGGACCACGCCGCGCGAGGCGCGATCGATGACGTACGTGTCCGGCGTTACGGTGCCGGAGACCATCGCGTCACCGAGGCCGCGGACCGCCGTGATCACGAGCTGATCGTCGCGCCCCGTCACGGGGTGGCGGGTGAAGACGACTGCCGATGCGACCGCGGGCACCAGTGCCTGCACCACCACCGCCATGGCCGCGTCGTCCGCGGACAGAGCGCGTCGTGCGCGATAGGCGATGGCCGCCGGGCTCCATAGCGAGGCCCAGCACCGACGTACCGCACCGGCGATCTCCGATGGCGGCACGTCCAGCTCCGTCTCGTGCAGGCCGGCGTACGAGGCTGCCGAACCATCCTCGCCGACGGCGGACGAACGCACTGCGAACCGAGGCTCGAAACCAGCCGCGCCAACCTCGGCGACGAGTTGCGAAACGGCGCCTGCCAGCGCCTCGTCCACGGCGGACTGCTGCTGGCTCCGGAACGCGGCCGTCGTCAGGCAGAAGCCCGGCGGCACGCGGAAGCCGAGCCGTCCGAGCTTGTCCAGCGATGCGCCCTTGCCGCCCAGGGCGTCGGCGCCCCGATTCGCACCTTCGGTCGTTTGCCGAGTCGCGCCATCTGGCGCGCCTCCAAGCCAAGCGATGAGTTCGTCAGGCGCTTGCGACACGATCGGCGGAGTTTAGCAATAGCGCCCTGGGCCGATGCGTACGCCGGGCATGGAAAAGCCCGGCGGCCAAGAGGGCTTGGACGCCGGGCTCGGGGAGAGAAAAGCTATCGATTAACCGGCTCCTACAGCGTCTTGGCGCCGTCCTCCTCGGCCTCTTCCTCCATCTGGTCGCCAACACCGGCACCCGCGCCGGCCCCGACCGCCCCGCCGACAAGCGCGCCCGGAGGGCCAGCGATCGCGCCGCCGATGACGGCTCCAGCGACGGCACCCGTGGCGCCGCCCGTGGCCGCGCCGGCCTCATCGTCACCCTCGGTGGACTCGCCCGCGATGGCCCCGCCGATGGCCCCGATGGCCCCACCGACGAGGGCGCCCGGAGGGCCCGCGACTGCGCCACCGACCAGCGCGCCCCCGAGGGCGCCGGCGCCGGCGCCGACGGCCTCGTTACCGTGCTCTTCGTTCTCGGGCGCAGTGTCGTTGTTCATATCCCGATTGTCGTACGTCATCCGTAGCCCCTTCCTTGGGTGGTTGTCTGAAAAGGCACGACGCTCGGAGTCCCGATGCGTGCCGTCGCCCCCACGATGGCCGATCGGTCCTCGCACGCGCGGATGCAGGCGCCCTCGCGGACATTGCGAATCTGCACCATCTTCGCCACCAGCCGCTCCATCCGCGCGCACCGGCATCCGCAGAACCAGCTGCGCACCAGGTACCAGGACCATCGCGCACCAGACTCGCGTGGGGACGGGGCCCCAACGGGGATAGCCCGAATGGGGGATACCAAAAGTCCCGGTCTGGTGGGACCGTGGCGAGCGTCGGGTCATGGACCTGAGCTACGAGGAGCATCGTGACTGATCAGGGCACTCGGCAGGGCCTCACCCGCGCGCTGCGCATCGCGTCCTTGATCGTCCTGACGTTCGGTGTGCTCTGGGCGGCTATCGGGCTCGCGCTTGGTGCCCCATCGGTTGCTGCCCAGGGCGCGATCGGCGCGATCGTTGCCGTCTGGCTGCTGGTCGAGGTCCGCATCGGCAAGACGGGCCCGGAGGGCAGGCTCGTCACCCGGATCGCGGCGGGCGCCCAGCTGGCCGCGCTGGGCACCGTGCTCGCCGAACCCGTCATCGGTGTCGCGATAGCGCTCAGCTCGCTGATCCCGATCCTGCTGGCCCTGCCCTACGTCGGGCGGAAGTCGCTGACGATGCTCATGGCCGTCAGCGCGGGCGTGGGCGCGTTCGCCCTTGCCGCGCCGGTCGCGCTGCCGTGGGGCACGCGTGATGGCACGGCGTTTGCGGAGCTCCTGCCAAGCCTCGCCCTCGTGCTCGTGTACACCCTGTTCCTGCTCTTCCTCTGGAACGCGAGCACGCGCCTGACCGACACGGCCTCCGAACTCCGGCACGTCATCGAGATGTCCCACGATCTCGCCTCGACGCTGGACCCGAAGGACGTCGGGAACCGCCTCGCACGTCATATCGCACTGGTTGCCCGCGCGGACGACTGCGTGCTGAGCACTTGGGACAAGGAAGCCGACCAGGTGATGACCTTCGGCAGCTACCCGCCAGAGCGCGGCTACGACCTCCTGCCCTACTACGACCTGATCCAGTTTCCGGCGACGCGCGCGGTACTGGAGGGGCGCGAACCGTATTTCGTGCGAGCCCAGGATCCAACCGCCGACAGTGCCGAGGTCGAGTACATGCGCTCGATCGGTCAGCAAACGCTGCTGATGCTCCCGTTCGTCGTCGGTGGCGAGTCGATCGGGATCGTGGAGCTCGGCGCGGCGCGCCAGGACGCGTTCACCTCGCGGGATGTCGAGCTCGCCCAGCTCCTCGCGCGCGAGGCGGCCGTGACCTTCGACAACGCCCGTCTGTACGACGAGCTGCGGCTCCTTGCCTACCGGGATCCGTTGACCGGGCTCGCGAACCGCTCACGCCTTCAGGATCGCGTGGATCACGCGCTCGCGCGGCTGCGCGGCCGGAGCGCCAGCCACGCCGCCGTGCTGTTTATCGACCTCGATCACTTCAAGAACCTCAACGACCGATTCGGGCACGCCAAGGGCGACCGGGCGCTGAAGGTCATCGCGGATCGCATCAAGACGATCATCCGCCCGGGCGATACCGCCGGGCGGCTGGGCGGCGACGAGTTTGCGGTGCTGCTCGAGGACGTCGAATCGCCGGAGGTGGTGGCGGCCGTCTGCGAGCGGCTGCTGGAGGGTCTGGCGCTGCCCGTGGAACTGGATGACGCGGCGCCGATCGTCGGGGCGAGCATCGGGTTCGCCATGAGCGGGCCGGACGTGGACACCAGCGACGACCTGCTCCGAAACGCCGACATCGCGATGTATGCGGCCAAGGCCGGCGGCCGCGGCCAGATCGTGGCCTTCCGACCGGACCTTCTGGAGACGGCGTCTGCACGAAGCGAGCTCGCCGCGCTGCTTAGAGGGGCTGCCTCGCGCCAAGAGCTCCAGCTCGCCTACCAGCCGCTGGTCGCGCTCGCGGACGGCACCCCATTCGGCGTCGAGGCCCTGCTGCGCTGGCAGCCGCCGGGCCACCTGCTGCACCTGCCGTCGGAGTTCCTGGAGCTGGCTGAGGAGACCGGCGAGATCCTGCCGATCGGGCGCTGGGTGGTCGGCGAGGCCTGCCGCCGGGTGCGCGCCTGGCAGGTGCGCCACGACCTCCCGAACCTGCGCCTGTACGTGAACCTGTCCGCCCGCCAGTTCCGCGACGCCGGCCTCGTGGAGATGATCCGGTCCGCACTCGCGGAATCCGGCCTCGACCCAGCGAACCTGACGCTGGAGATCACCGAGGGCACCCTCCTCACGCCGGGCTTCGAGACAGTCCAGCGCATCGGCGAGTTGCGCGCGCTCGGACTCCGCCTCGCGATCGACGACTTCGGCACGGGCTACTCGTCGCTTTGCTACATGCATGCGTTCCAGATCGACGAGCTCAAGATCGACCGCTCATTCGTGTCCGGGAGCGACGGCGTCGATGATGCCCACGTGCTCAGCCAGGCGATCGTGGAGCTTGGTCGTGCGCTGCGGCTGGACATGATCGCCGAGGGTATCGAGACCCAGGCGCAGGCGGACTGGTTCAGCTCACTCGGCTGTCACCTCGGCCAGGGCTACCTGTATGCCCACCCGATGGCCCCGGCGGACCTCGACAGGTACCTTCGCCGCAAGGTCGCGAGTCACAACCAGTCGATCCACCGCAGGAGCCAGACCGCGACCATCACCGCCACGGCGGTTTCTACGCCGCGGCGATCCCAGTTGCCTTCATCGCGCCCCTCGTGTCGTTCCTGATGTACGTCTTCGTGGCGGCGATTTGGATCGTGCCGGACGCCCGCATCGAGCGGCGCATCAGCGGCTAGCTCAGCGGACACAGGCGAGCGGCCGCGCTAGGACGCGTGCAGGCGCCCCGTCATCTCCGGGTGGAGGTCGCACTTGAAGACCCACGTCCCGGCGCCCAGTGCCGGGACCGGATACCAGCGCGTGGCGGGACCGCTGAAGACCACGCCCTCGAACAGGCGTGTCTGGTAGCCCGCGTCCGAGTAGATCGACACGTTGTGGCCCACGTTCTCGGCGTTCTCGAAGACCAGGACGAACACCTTGTTCGCGGGGACGTTGAGGTCCGCGGCGTCGAAGGCAACGTTGTTCGCGAGTAGCTTCGGACTGTTCGGGTCCAGCGCGGCCGGCGCGGTCTCGAGGCCGAGCCCGCTGCCGCCACACGCCGCAAGGGCTGCGGCCATCGCGAGCGCGGCGAATGCCAGCCCGATGCGGCTGCCGATGGCGGGGCTGGAGCGTGTAACGGTGCGCATGGTTGAACTCCTCAGGCGCCGACGAGCGGTGAGTCGGACCGCCGGACCCGGCGGATCGGGCTGCCGTCGTACGCGCGGACCTCGATCGAGAGCAGGACGATGAGCGCGACCTCGATCGCCTTGGCGATGTACGCCACGTCGTAG
>JBDSZH010000104.1:0-5385 GCA_039925225.1 Candidatus Limnocylindrales bacterium
CCGACACGCTGCCTGACCACGTTCGCAAGCTCGTTGCCGAGATCGAAACGGAGATCGGCGAGGTGCACGGCATGGACGGCCACGACGCCGAAGAGGAGCGCCAGCGGCCAATCATCGGGACGCCGTCGCTCGCGAACCCGACTGGTCCCGTCGAGGAGGCCGTGCGCGGGATCCTGCTCGAGATCGGGGAGGACCCGGACCGACAGGGCCTTGCCGGCACGCCGGATCGCGTCCATCGGATGTATGCCGAGCTGACTGCTGGCTACCACGTCGATCCCGACCGGCTGATCAACGGCGCCGTGTTCGATGTCGACTATTCGGAGATGGTCGTCGTCAAGGACATCCCGTTCTAATCGCTGTGCGAGCACCATCTGCTGCCTTTCTTCGGGACGGCATCGGTCGCGTACATCCCGCGGGGCAAGGTCATCGAGCTGTCGAAGATCCCGCGCGTCGTCGAGATGTACGCGCGGCGACTCCAGATCCAGGAGCGGATGACGCAGCAGATCGCCGACTTCGTCAACGATCGTCTCGCGCCCCAGGGCGTCGGCGTCGTTGTCGAGGCGAACCACCTGTGCGCGATCATGCGCGGCATCCGCAAGCCCGGCACGATCATGACTACGTCCGCAGTGCTCGGCCTGTTCCGCTCACGCGATCGCACCCGTGCCGAGTTCTTCAGCCATCTCGAGCGGCGTCGACCGGGGGATTGATCCGACCATGACCATGTCCAGCGGGCAGCCCCTCGTCGCCGAGACCCTCGCCCGCATGGATGGAGGCTGGTCAGAGTTCCGCCGCCGAGTGCACGCATTGCCCGGCCAGGCCATCGAGCAGCACATGGGTCAGGGCACCTGGACCCGGAAGCAGATGCTCGCCCATGTCTCGACCTGGCACGATCGGACGGTCGAGGCATTGACCTCGTTGACCGCGACGGGTGAGCTGCCGGGCGCCCCTGAGGAAACCGATGCGATCAACGCCCGCGCCGCCCGTGCCGCCGTCGGCCGGACCGCGGGCGAGATCCAGTTCGCCATGGACGATTCGTATCGGCTCGTACATCGCGCGGTTGCCAAGCTCACCGACGAGCAGCTGTTGGCCCACGATGGTTGGGTCACGGCAATGATCGCCGGCAATACCTACGGGCATTACGCGGAGCATCTCGCCGACCTGAACGGCTAAGTCGCTGGCGCCGGATCGGGCGCCGACGGCTGAGGCGAAGCTCCGGATCAGGCGCCGCGAGCTGACTGCCCCGCCCTTGGCGCAACGAGCTGATTGTCCCGCCCTTGGCGCGAATTCGCGCCATCCGACGAACATCGGGTCGGCCGGCGGCTGATGTCAAATCCGGAGGTCGCGGGGTAGGGCGCCGTGAGCACGAATCGTGCTCGGTCGATCGGACATGGCCGGTCATCCAACCCCGGTTGGGGCTCCAACGACCTCCGCAGGCCGGGCCATCCAGGAGTCCTTCTTCGCTTGGCGCGTTTGCGCGCCAGCATCAAGGGGGACCGGGCTGTCGGTCGGCCACGAAGTGACCACGGGCCAGCGTCCGAGGACCCGGACTGTCTGGCCGCGCGTGAATGCGAGCGGCCAGACAGGGTCCAAAGGCCGGGCTGTTGATCGGCGCTGGATGGTGCGGCACCGCGGGTGAGCCGTGGGCGAGCCGCGGGTGATGCGCAGGTAAGGCGCAGGTGAGCGGCCGGTACGAAGGGCGGCTGACAATGGGGCGCATGGCCACGCGGGAGAGCCAGGTGGCACGCGGAGCTCGTCGGGGTCGGTTGCTTCGCAGCCGGACCGCGGAGGAGCTGGCCGTGACGCGGCGCTCGATGGGCCTGAGCCTCCGGGAGGCCGCCGAGCGGCTCGGCACGAGTCACGATCGACTCGCGCGAGCCGAGAAAGCGGACCCCAGCGCGTTGACGATCGACCTCGCGGCGAGGTTGGCGGCGCTGCTGGGATTGCAGCTCGCGGTTTCACTCCACCCCGATGGCGACGCGATCAGGGACCGGCCGCAGCTCGGGCTCCTCGAGCGATTCCGGCGGAGATTGCCGGCGCTCGCAACGTGGCGGACCGAGGTGGCCGTCCCGATCGCAGGAGATCAGCGCAGCGGGGACGCGATGGTGACCATCCCAGCGGTCGAGATGCTTGTCGAGGCAGAGACGCACCTCGGGGATTTTCAGGCCGTGGAGCGGCGGATCGGTGCAAAGGCGCGCGACCTTGGGGCGAATCGGGTCGTGCTCCTGCTCGCGGATACGCGCCACAACCGAACGATGGTGAACACGATCCCGGCGATACGCCAGCGATTTCCGGTCGACCAGCGATCGTGGTTCCGCGCGATCGCGAACGGTGAGGATCCGGGCGGGGATGCGCTCGTGATCCTGTGAGGCCTCGTGATCCTGTGAGCGCCTCGTGATCCCATCAGCGCCCCGTGACTTGGTGAGCGTGCGGTACAGTCAACCTATGGCTGATCGACCGCTCAAGGTGCTCATCGCAAAGCCGGGCCTCGACGGGCACGATCGAGGGGCGAAGGTGCTGGCCCGCGGGCTTCGGGACGAAGGCTTCGAGGTCGTGTACACGGGGCTGCGCCAGACGCCGGACATGGTCGTGACCGCGGCGCTCCAGGAGGACGCCGACGTGGTCGGGCTGTCGATCCTTTCGGGCGCGCACATGACCCTGGTGCCCAAGGTCACTGCGAAGCTGCGCGAGGCCGGGATGAGCGATGTCCTCGTCGTGGTCGGGGGGATCATTCCGGACGACGACGTCGCGACGCTCAAGGAGGCGGGCGTGGCCGCGTCCTTCGGGCCCGGGACCACCATCGCGGAGGTCGCCGAGTACCTCAGGGCCAACGCTCGACCCCGCGACTGAGGTGGTCGAGGGCGCGAGGACTCCCGGCAGCGCGGGGGCGAGCATTCCGGCGGCCGCGGAGGCGAGCACTCCGGCGGGCCCGGTGGCGAGCATTTCCGCCGGCGCGGACGCCGATGCCCTCGTCGACGCGGCGCTGGCGGGGGATCGCCGGGCGCTCGCGCGGCTCCTGACGGCCGTTGAGAATCGCACTCCCGTGGCGGAGGTCGCGCTGCGCCGGATGTATCCGTTGGCGGGTCGTGCGCATCTCGTGGGGATCACCGGTCCGCCCGGCTCCGGCAAGTCGACACTCGTCTCCGCACTGATCGGCATCGCCCGGGCCGCCGGCAGGTCGGTGGCCGTCGTGGCCGTGGATCCATCCAGCCCGATCACCGGCGGCGCGCTCCTCGGCGACCGGGTCCGAATGCAGCAGTACGCCAACGATGGCAACGTCTTCATCCGATCGATGGCGGCGCGCGGCCACGCGGGCGGGCTGGCCGCGACATCGACGGCCGCGGCGGCCGTCCTCGACGCGGCCGGGTTCGACTTGATCCTCATGGAGACCGTCGGGACCGGCCAATCCGAGGTCGAGGTCGCTGCCGCGGCCGATACGACCGTCGTCCTGGAAGCGCCAGAGATGGGCGACGAGGTGCAGGCAATCAAGGCGGGCCTGCTCGAGGTCGCGGACATCGTGGTGGTGAACAAGGGCGATCGACCGGGGGCACAACGGACCGCGTCGCAGCTCCGGGCGATGCTCGTGGCGACCGGCCGGGCAGGCCGGGGGGGCCGGGGCCATCCGGCCCAAGGCGATCCCGTGCCCGCCCGACCCCGACCCAAGGAGCCCGAGGTGCTGCTCACCACCGCGACTACCGGCGACGGCATCCCCGAGCTGCTCACCTCCCTCGATCGGCATCGGGCGCGCGGTCGCGAAGCGGGCGACACACCGGCCCGGCTCGCGCGCGCCGAGGCGCAGGTCTGGTCGATCCTCGCGGACCGCCTGCGAGCGGATCTGCACGAACCCGCGAATCGCGCATCGACCGACGCGGTGATGCGGCGCGTCGCCGAGCACGAGCTCGATCCCTTCGCCGCGGCAGACCAGCTGCTCTCTCGCCTCCGCCGATGATCGCCGGGCGCCCGGCGGCGCTGACCGGGGAAGCACGCCTCTTCACGCGCGACTTTGCGACCCTCTCGCTCGCCGTCCTGGTGTTCTTCGTGGCAGGCGGGATCCTGCTGCCCACGACGCCGCTGTACACCCAGGAGGTCCTGCTCGGCGATAGGATCGCCGTCGGGATCGTGAGCGGCGCCTTCGCCGTCGCGTCGCTGCTCATGCGCCCGTTCTCGGGCTGGCTCAGCGACAAGCGCGGTCGCCGAATCGCCCTGTTGCTCGGGGCCACCATCTCGGTCGCGGCGGCCGTGGGTCACCTCGCTGCTGGAAGCCTGGAGATCCTAATCGTCATGCGCTTCGCGCTCGGGATCGGCGAGGCGCTCTTCTTCGTCGCCGGTATCGCGGCGGCGACCGACCTGGCGCCCGCCCACCGCCGCGGCGAGGCGATCAGCCTGGTCTCGCTGTCGCTGTACCTCGGAATCGCGATCGGACCAATCATCGGCGAGCTCATCCTCCATTCGTCCGGCTACGCCGCGGTCTGGATCGTGACGGCGGCGCTGTACGTGGTGTCGGTCGGGCTGAGCTGGATCGTCCCGGAGACTCTCCAGGTTGCCGAGGAGCCCGTGGCGGGAGAACCGCCGCGCAAGCACCGACTCATTCACCCGCGCGGAATAGCGCCGGGACTGCTCGCGTTGTGCGGCGTATGGGGCATGGGCCCGTTCTTCACGTTCATCCCCCTGCTCGTCGATGACCTCGGGTTGGGCTCCGCCGGGCCGTTGTTCGGCGTATTCGCGATCGTGGTCGTGGTCCTTCGCCTGTTCGGGGCGCGCCTGCCGGACCGGATCGGCGCGGCCCGCCTGTCCGGAACCGCGTTCATCGCGACCTCGATCGGCCTCGCAATCTCCGGGCTCGCCGTAGCGCGGGTGGTGCCGGTGACGGAGGGGCTCTACGCGGGCACGATCCTGTTCGGGGCAGGCGTCGCGTTCACCCTGCCCGCGATCCTGGCGATGGCCGTGGTCGGCATCCGACCCGATGAACGCGGCGCCGTCGTCGGCACCGCAGGGCTGTTCGTCGACGCGGCGTTCGGCCTTTCGCCGGCCGTCCTCGGGTTCGTGGCCACCGTGACCGACTATCCGACCACGTTCCTCCTGTCGGCGGCGATCGCTGCGATTGGGGCCGCATACCTGCTCATCCGGCGACCCGGCGCCGTTCCGAAAGCGCCCGCGGCGTCGATAGCCTGACCGGAGCCGCTAGAGTTCGGGCATGTCAATCGAGCGGGTCTTCGTCGCCGGCGCCGGGCTCATGGGCCACGGCATCGGCCAGGTCCACGCCGCGATCGGGAAGCACGTCGTCCTGTACGAGCCAGACCTCGCGCGGGCGCAGGCCGGCCGGGCGCGCATCCTCGCCAATCTCGAACGAGCCGTGGCGAAAGGCAAGATCGATTCCGATCAGCTCGA
>JBDSZH010000105.1:0-4653 GCA_039925225.1 Candidatus Limnocylindrales bacterium
ATGCGCCGCGCAGTTGCGAGGCTTGGGGGCCACGATCACGTGCTGGTCGATGGCAATCGGATCGCCGGCTTCGAGGCCGCGGTTGGGCCGTACACCGCGATCGTCGACGGCGACGCCAAGTGCTACACGATCGCGTGCGCATCGGTGGTCGCGAAGGTCGTGCGCGATCGGATGATGAGCCTGCTTTCGGCGCGCTATCCCGGCTACGGCTGGGAGCGCAACCAGGGCTACGCCACGCGCGAGCACCGCGATGCGATCCGCAAGCTTGGTCTGACGCCGTTCCACCGGCGCAGCTTCCTCGCGCTCCAGCGCACGCTCGCGGGCGACCAGATCAGCCTCGACCTGTTCGACGAGGCGGTAGGCTCGGTGGAGATCGAGCACGAGGTTCGTGAGCTCGACCGCCTCGACGGGCTCGACGGGTTGCGCATTCTCACGGCCTTGGATCTCGTGGCAGACGAGATCGTGGTCGCGGCCGGGTAAGCCCCGAACAATTCGCGGGTAATTCGCGGGCAATCCGCGGGTGAGCCGCCGATGAGTGCTGCGAGGCACCATCTCCTCGATGCGAACTGCGGCCCAACGGACCGGCGACGACGCCGAGGGGATGGTGGCCGGGTATCTGGTCTCCGCGGGGTGGCGCTTGTTGGGCACGCACGTGCGGGTCGGTCGGGCTGAGTTGGATCTCGTCAGCGTGGACCCGGGTCCGCCGCCGGCGCTCGTGATTGTCGAGGTGCGCTGGCGCGGCCGGCGCGATTTCGGGCTGCCGGAAGAGACGGTCGATCACCGGAAGCGCACGCGCCTGCATCAGGCTGGGTTCGCCTTGCGCGAACGCGGGCGCATGCCGGATGGGACGACGGTGCCGCAGCTCCCGCTTCGTTTCGACCTGGTCGCCGTCGAACCGGGCGCGCGTATGCGCCACCATCGGCACGGGGCCTGACGGGGCAGAGGGCCTGAACGGGACCTCGTGCTAGACTGCGCCGGCCGCGGAACCGTCCACGGCACGAACCGCCCGGTGCTCGATACCAGGTCGAATGCCGGAGCTCACACGCGGACCGTTCCGATCGGGGCGGTGCCGGCCCAGTCCAGCGGCGCACCCGCAGGAACGGGACGGCTCCCGACGAGGGTCCGCGGCGGATACAACCATCAGGAGGCTACGCGACCGTGCCGTCAATCTCGATGCGCCAGCTGCTCGAGGCCGGTGTCCACTTCGGCCACCAGACCCGCCGCTGGAATCCCAAGATGAAACCGTTCATCTTTGCCGAGCGCAACGGCATCCACATCATCGACCTTGCCCAGACTGCGAAGCGGCTCGAGGTCGCGCTCGATTTCGTGCACGAGACCGTGGCACGCGGCGAGGTCGTGCTCTTCGTCGGCACCAAGAAGCAGGCCCAGGAGCCGCTCGCCGCGGAGGCGACCCGTGCGGGGATGCCATACGTCAACAAGCGCTGGCTGGGCGGCATGCTCACCAACTTCGTGACGATCAAGAAGCGGATCGGACTGATGGACCAGCTGGAGGCCCGGCAGCAGGCCGGCGACCTCGATCGCCTGCCCAAGAAGGAAGCGGCCAAGCTCACCGAGGAGCTGACCCGGCTCCAGCTGATGCTCGGCGGCATCCGCAAGATGAAGCGCGTCCCCGGTGCCATCTTCATCGTGGACCCGCACCGTGAGCGCATCGCCGTCCAGGAGGCGAACCGCCTCGAGATCCCGATCGTCGGCACGGGCGACACCAACGTCGACCCGGACGAGCTCGACTTCATCATCCCGGCGAATGACGACGCGATCCGCGCGATCCGCCTGCTGTGCTCGTTGGTCGCCGACGCGGCGATCGAGGGCGCCCAGGAGCGCGCGAGCCGCGCGATCGAGCCCGAGGTCGAGGTCGTCGAAGAGCAGACCTACGACGACGTCGAGGCGACCGACGAGCTCGTCGCGGCCCTTGCCGGCGGCGCGGCCCTGAGCTTCGCCCCCGACGACGAAGATGACCTGCTGCCCGGTGCCCCGGTGGCCGCTCCCGTCGTCGAGGACGGCGCGAGCCCCGAGGAAATCGCGGCGGAGCTCGCTCGCGAGGCCGCGGAGGCCGCGGAGCGCGACGCCGCCCCGGCCTGAAAACTGGTCACCTGACCTTCCAACCGACCACCAACCACGGCGGGCCGACGCGCCCGCCGAGCACGAACAGGAGCGCGAACAACCACATGGCGAACATCACGGCGGAGATGGTCCGCGACCTCCGCGAGCGCACCGGCGCCGGCATGATGGACTGCAAGCGCGCCCTCGATGAATCGGGCGGCGACGTCGACAAGGCCATCGCGATGTTGCGCGAGCGCGGCCTGGCTGCGGCCGCGAAGAAGGCTGGCCGCGACGCCCGCGAGGGCCTGGTTTCGAGCTATATCCACACCGGTGGGCGCGTCGGCGTGCTCATCGAGGTCAACTGCGAGACGGACTTCGTCGCGCGCACGGACCAGTTCCAGGAGCTGGTGCGGCTGCTCGCGATCCAGGTCGCGGGCCTGAACCCGCGCTGGGTGGCCGTAGATTCCATTCCCGCCGAGGAGCTCGACGCGAAGAAGGCGGAGCTGGCCAAGGACCCGACCGCGGCGTCCAAGCCCGCCGAGATCCGCGAGAAGATCGTCGACGGCCAGCTGAAGAAGTGGTTCAAGGACGTCGTCCTCCTGGAGCAGCCCTTTCGCGACGAGGAGCGCAGCGTGCGTGACCTCGTGACCGAGAAGATCGCGACGATCGGCGAGAACATCCAGGTCCGCCGCTTCGTCCGGTACGCCCTCGGGGAGGACAAGTGACCGAGGCAGCACCCCGCTACAAGCGGATCCTGCTGAAGCTGTCCGGCGAGGCCCTGCTCGGCTCCCGCCAGTACGGCGTCGACCCGGAGGTCTGCGCGTTCATCGCGCAGCAGGTCGCAGAGGTTCGCTCGCGTGGCGTCGAGGTAGGCATCGTGGTCGGCGGCGGCAACATCTTCCGCGGCATGCAGGCGGCGGCCCAGGGCATGGATCGCGCGACCGGCGACTACATCGGCATGCTCGCGACCGTGATGAACGGGCTCGCCCTGCAGGACGCCGTCGAGCGCATGAACATCCCGACCCGGGTGATGAGCGCGATCGCGATGAACGAGATCGCCGAGCCATACATCCGGCGTCGCGCTGTCCGGCACCTCGAGAAGAGCCGTGTGGTGATCTTCGTGGCGGGCACCGGCAACCCCTACTTCACGACCGATACGGCGGCGGCGCTGCGAGCGGTCGAGGTCGGCGCCGAGGTCCTCATGAAGGCGACCAAGGTTGACGGGGTTTACGATGCGGACCCAATGACGGTCCCCGGCGCGCGTCGATACGACCGGCTGGAGTACGCGGACCTGCTCCGCGACCAGCTCAAGGTGATGGACGGCGCGGCGGTGTCGCTGTGCATGGAGAACGACTTGCCGATCATCGTGTTCGATCTCAACGGCAAGGACAACATCGCCCGCGTAGCCGCCGGTGAGAAGGTCGGGACCCTGATCAGCGGTCCCGTCGGAGCGCACGCATGAGCCACGAGATCATCACCGCTGCGGACCACAAGATGGCCCGCGCCGTGGAGGTCATGGACCGTGATCTGGGGTCCATTCGGACCGGCCGCGCATCGACCGGGCTGGTCGAGCGCATCCACATTGACTACTACGGCACCCAGACACCGCTGAACCAGCTTGCCGGCATCAGCGTCCCGGAGCCTCATCAGATCGTGATCCAGCCGTGGGATCGGAGCGCCCTCGGCGCGATCGAGCGGGCGATCACCAAGAGCGATATCGGACTGACGCCCAACGTCGACGGCACCGTTGTGCGCTTGAACATCCCGGCACTCACCGAGGAGCGCCGCCATGACCTGGTCCGCCAGGTCCACAAGCGCATGGAGGAGGCGCGGGTCGAGATCCGGAATCTCCGTCGCGACGCGGCGGACCATCTCAAGAAGCTTGAGCGCGATGGCGAGGTCGGGACCGACGAGGGCCACAAGCTGCTCGAGACACTCCAGAAGACGACCGATCGCCAGATCGCCGAGGTCGAGCGAGTCGGCGCGGCGAAGGAGCAGGAGGTCCTCGAGGTCTAGTGGCGCGTGCGCCGCTGATCCGTCCAACCGACGCTCCACCACGCGCTCACGAGGACGCTGCGTCGGGGCCCGCGGTGCGGCGCCCACCTTCCGTCGGCGCACTTCGCGGCCGGCGCGCCGAAGCCCCGACCCACGTCGCGATCATCATGGATGGCAACCGGCGCTGGGCCCGCGCCCGCGGGGCCTCGGAGCTGGAGGGCCACGCGGCAGGCGTCGAGGCGATCCGCGAGATTCTCCGGCACGCCGTGCGCCGCGGAATCCCCGTGCTCACCCTCTACGCCTTCAGCCGCGAGAACTGGGCGCGCACGGACGCGGAGGTCGTCGGACTGTTCGAGCTGCTAGAGAGCGCGATCCGCAGCGAGACCGACGAGCTGCAGGCCCAGGGCGTGCAGGTACGGCTGCTCGGGCGCCCGGACGAGCTGCCCGGCGCGACCCGCCAATCCATCGATTCGGCGCTCGCCGCAACTGCCGGCGGGGACAAGCTCGTCCTGAACATCGCGTTCAACTACGCCGGGCGCACGGAGCTCGTGGACGCGGTGCGGCGCATCGTCCGCTCCGGCGTCGCGCCCGAGACGA
>JBDSZH010000106.1:0-9264 GCA_039925225.1 Candidatus Limnocylindrales bacterium
CAGGGGCACGCGGAGCGCGACGGGCGCCTGTCCGCGGGCGCCTGCCGGGCCGCGGGCGCCTGCCGGGCCGCGGGCGCCTGCCTGGTACCGGGCGGCGTCGCGCGTCGCAGACGGGGCCTGCAAGGGAGCGTGGACCAAGATCGGCTCGCCGCGACCCGCCTCCAGCGCGAGCGCCCGGCCCAGGAAGCTGGACACGATCGCCACCAGCGCGGCGACGCCGACGCCCTCGAGCGCGCGCCTTCGGAGCTCCGCCTCGAGCAGCGTGGCCTGGCGTTCCAGCTCCGCGCCGCGCTCCACGATGTACCCGACCACGCTTCGCTCCAGGACCTGCGGGTCCGTCCGCGGCAGGCGGAGCGCCGGGACTCCGGCGCCTTCAAAGACCGCCGCGGCGGGGTCGACAGAAATCCCGTCGCCCTCGACGAGGAGCACACCCGAGACTGGCACGGCGGCGAGCGCCGCGACGAGCTCGCGCAGCTCGCGATCGCCGGGCGCGACGACGGCCAGCACGGACGCCGGCGCGATCACGAGGTCGCCTGGGTCAAGCGCATCGAACGCGGGCACGCGGGCACGCAGCACCCGGACCCAGGCGACCGCGCGGGTCGCCTGAGCCGCGCCAGCGCGGGCCGGAGGCTCGCCGACCCAGGTGGCCGCCGGCAGCAGCTCCGCGGCGAGCGTGGCGAGATCGGTCACCCGGGCGGCCCCGGCGCCGGTCGCGCTTCGCGGGCGGCCACGAGCGAATCCACCAGGCTCCCGAACTCGTGGTCAAAGTCCACCTGGCGATCCGCCCGCCCCACCAGGTCGAGCCGACCGTCCGTGCTGAATCTCGCCCACACCCGCCGGCGCGGCAGGTAGAACGTGATTGCCAGACCGAGCAGGAGGGCCACGAACGCAGCCCAGACGATTTTCGCTCCGGGATCGCGCTTCGCGATCAGCAGGGTGTAGTCCGTGAAGCCCCGCAGGTGGACGCTCAGGTCCAGGCCCTCGATGACCACCGTGCCACCGCGCACCACGAGCACCGGGAAGCCCTCGACGATGCGCGGCGTTCCGTCGGGGTTCGTGCCGTTCACGGCATATGGAAGCGCGATCAACGCGCCGACACCGGAGTCCATGCGGTCGAGCAGCAGCTCCAGGCCGTAGGGCCGGCCGGGGACCGGGATCGCGCCGAAGGGCCGGCCGGCGGCGGCGTCCGTGAGCGGCACGGGCCCGGACCACAGCACCGAGTCATCCACGGTCGAGCGGATCTCGATGTCCGGCGCTGGCCCGAACCCGTTCTGGTGGAACGTGTAGCCACCCACCGACAGCGGGTCGTTGACCCGGATGACTTTGCGCGCCAGCAGTTGGCCGTCGCGATATACGGCGAGGTCGGTGGTGAAATCGCTCGGCATGCCCGTGGCGATCCCGGGCGCCTCGAACCCGAAGTTCTGGACGAGCAGGAGCCCCGACGTCCCGACCGGCTGGACGGTGAGCGTGTCGCCCTCCGCGACGACGAGCCCCTGCTCGTCACCGAACTTCGCCGTGACCAGCCCCGCAACGAGGAAGAGGATCAGGCCGAGGTGCGAGATGAGCGTCGCGAGCTTCGTCCAGCGATTCCGGTCGCCGTACAGGAATGTCGTGCCGTCCGGCTCCACGACCTCCCGGACCCCGAAGCGACCACGGCGGAGCGCTGCGCGCACGGCACCGACGGTGAGGCCCGGCCCTGCGGCGATGGACACGCGATCAGGCAACCGCGGGTCGAAGTACGCCTCCGGCTGGACGACGCGAATCGAGGCCGACTGCTGCCACAGCCGCGGCGTCCGGTCCAGGGTGCAGATCACGATCGAGGCGGCCAGGACTACCAGCGCCACGCTGAACGGCGTCGACGTGAACACGCGGAACAGCTGGAGCCGCTCGAGGAGGTCAACGACGCCAACGCCGAGCGCCGGCTCGTAGACCGAGCGCAGCCGGTTCATCTCGGTCGCATAGTTGCCCGCCGAGCGGAAGGCGAAGCCGGGCAACTGGCGGATCGTCATCCCGAAACCCGCCAGCACCGCGACGACGACGATCTGCATGACCGCGAAGTTGACCGAGGTGAACAGGCGCCAGATGCGCATGCCGGCGCGCGCCGCGATGCTCGGGCCCGCCGGACGCGCGATGCTCGGGCCTGCCCTGGTCTCGATCATCGCGCGGCGATGCTACACCGCGCGGCGGGTCAGCCGGCCTTCTCGCCCTCGCGTGACCGGCCGCCCTCGTGAGTCTCGATCGCGACCATCATCGGCTCAGCTGTGGCCCGGGCGACACGGTTCTTGCCGCCACGCTTGGACGCGTACATCGCCCGGTCCGCGCTGACGAGGAGCGCGTCGGCGGAGCGGCCGTCGGCCGGGTAGGACACGACACCCACCGAGACTGTTGGCGTCGGGTCGACACCCGGCATGCCCTGCTCCGCGACGGTGATGCGAATCTTCTCGGCCAGCACCCAGCCCCCGGTCGGGTCCGTCTCGGGCAGCAGCGCGACGAACTCGTCCCCGCCGTAGCGCGCCGCCACGTCGATCTTGCGCACGCCGCTGCGGATGGTGTCCGCGACGCTGCGCAGGACCTGGTCGCCGGCGAGGTGGCCGAAGCGATCGTTGACCGCCTTCAGGTCATCGAGGTCCAGCATCACCAGGCAGAACGCCCGGCCGGACCGGTCCCCGCGCGCGATCTCGCGCTCGAGGGCGGAGAAGAAGAAGGTCCTGTTGTACAGGCCCGTGAGCGCATCGACGGTCGACATGCGGATCGCCGCGTCGCGCGCCCGGCGCTGCTCGCGCCCGATGGATGCGCCGATGTAGGCCAGCAGGTACAGGCCGGTGAGGTTGACGAGCATCTGGACAAGCGGGCCGGTCTGCGGCGTCTGGCTTACGGCAAGGCCGGCTGCGAGGTACGCCGCTGTAGCCAGGATCGCAAGGATCAGCGCGATTCGAGGCGCCACGAGCAGCGCGCCGGCGCCCACGATGAGCGGGAAGGTGAACGTGAACGGACTCTCAAAGCCACCGGTGAGGTACACGAGCGCGCCGGCGAAGCCGAGGGCGAGGACGCCCTGGAGCGGTCCGCGCACGCCACGCAGCGGCGTTCGTGGGATGACGTCCTGGAGAATCAGCAACACTTCGCCGGTCACTGCGACCAGGATCACGATCGCAGCCAGTGAGCCGGCCCATAGGCCGCTGGCGGCCGCGAAGACCGCCACGGCCATCAGGAACGCCCAGCTGACGATCCGGATGATCCGATCTTCGAGCGTGGGGTCGGACACGGCCTGTCCGAGCGTGGCGAGCGGTTCGGCGGCATCGTCCGCATCGTCGTTTCCGCCCGCCGTCCGTACGACGAGCTCCCTGGCGATGGCCTTGGGGTCCAGCGTGCCCTCCGTCTTCAGCCCTTTCGGCTCATCGCTCGCTGCCATCCGCCGCCGAACCCACACGAACGTGGGTGCGATGAGCAGGGCGATCGCGGTCACCGCCAGGATCGCGATGGCGGCGAGCACGATCTCCGAGGTGGTCGGCATTCAGCGTGTCCCGAACTGGTATGTCTGCTTGACGAGTCGCAGGTACGAGAACGTCTCGGTATCGCGCACGCCATCGACCTGCTGGAGGCGGTCCGCCAGGAAGTGCAGGAGTCCCTCGTTGTCCTCGGCGACGGTTTCGATCAGGACGTCGAAACGACCTGCCGTCACCACGACGTAATCGACCTCGGGCATGCTCGCGAGTGCCTCCGCAACCTCGAGCAGCTTGCCCGGCTCACAGCGAATCCCGATCAGGGCCTGCTGAAAGCCAAGGGCTTCCGGGTCGGCCACGCCGACGATCTGCAGGATGCCACGCTCCACGAGCCGATTGGTGCGGGCGCGCACCGCTGCTTCAGAGACGCCCAGGTCGGCGGCAATCTGGGTGAAGGGGCGTCGACCATCCTGCTGGAGATGCTCGATCACCCGCTTGTCCAGCGCCGAGAGCGCATCGGGGCGGCGATTCCGGCGCCCCACCTCGTCCGGATTCGAATCTCGCAATGCCGACCTCGCTTCAGGCCGATCCTACACCGGCACTCGGACGGCGTCCCGGCCTAGCCGCGATCCAGCTCCACGAGCATCGGCGCGAGAGCCTGGACGGACTCGATCGTGATCGGGTCGACCACCAGCTGCACCTCGGCAAGGCCGAGCGCCGCGTATTCACGCAAACGGTCCGCGATCGCGGTCGATGGGCCCTCGAGTGCAGGTGCCGCGACCTCGTTGGCGTCGTACTTCGTCAACCGTCCGCCACCCCCGGGCATGCCCACAAAGACTGCGCAGGTCTTCTCCAGGGTCGCAGGGTCGCGGCCGACGGCGAGGCACGCCGCATCGACCTGGTTCAGGATCGGCTCGAGGCCCTTGGGCGTGTTGCCCGTCTGGCGGTACCAGACGTTCCATTGCTCGACGTACGGCAGGGTGATCTCGAGCATCCGTGGGCCGATGCTGCCGACCATGAGCGGTGGGCCGCCCGGTCGCGTCGGAGGCGGCAGCAGCTCCATATCTCGCGCCTGGAAGAACTTGCCATCGAAGTCGATCTTGCCGTCCGCGAGAAGCGTCCGGATGATCGTGAATGCCTCCTCGAACCGCGAGATGCGGTGATCGAAGGGGAACCCGAACGCCCGGAATTCCGTGTCGTTCCAGCCGGCGCCGAGCCCCAGGATGAGGCGGCCGCCGCTGATCTCGTCAACCGTCGCGGCCATCTTGGCGAGCATCGGCGGTGCATGGAACGCCGTTGCCGCGACGAGCGGGCCGAGCTTGATCCGGCTCGTGGCTTGGGCGATCGCGGCGAGCGACGTCCATACCTCCCACGGCCCGCGGGTCGAGCCGTCCTCGTAGCGGTACAGGAGGTGGTCGCCGAGCCAGATGGTGTCGAAGCCGACGTCCTCGGCGGCCTTGGCCATCGCGATGTACTCGGGCCAGCGGACTTCGCGCTCAACCTCGGGGAGCTGGATCCCGACGCGGATTGGTCTCACGACCGGAAGCCTACGCGAGGGCGGCTTGGGCTGCGGACCGAGGGCGCTCCGGTAGTATCGAGATCGATGACGACGCCCTCCGACGAGCTCGACGCGGCCTGGCCGGGGCCCGCACGCACCCCGACCGACGGACCACTCACGTTCGAGGAGCTCCAGCTCGCCGGCCGCAATCGGGGCATGCCGCTGGAGGCGCTGCGCTACGACGTCACGCCGACCGGGCTCCACTACCTGCTCGTCCACTTCGATATCCCGGCTGTCGATCCCGAAGCCTGGCGGCTGCGCATCGATGGCCTGGTCGATCGCCCGCTCGAGCTCAGCCTGGCCGACCTGCGGGCCCGGCCGCGGCGAACCATCCCGGTCACGCTCGAATGTGCGGGCAACGGCCGGGCGCAGCTCCAGCCGCGGCCGCTGAGCAATCCCTGGCTCCTCGAGGCGATCGGGACCGCGGAGTGGGGCGGAACCCCGCTGGCGCCACTGCTGGAGGAGGCCGGCCTGCGAGCGGACGCGAGAGAGTTGGTCTTCACTGGCGCCGACCGCGGCTTCCAGGGCGGCCTCGAGCAGGACTACCAGCGAAGCCTTGGCATCGCGGACGCGCAGCGGCAGGAGGTGCTCCTCGTCGATGAGATGAACGGCGCGCCCCTCCAGCCACAGCACGGCTTCCCGCTGCGCCTGCTCGTGCCCGGCTGGTACGGGATGGCGAGCGTCAAGTGGCTCTCCCGGATCGAGGCCGTTGCGGAGCCATTCGACGGCTACCAGCAGACCCACACCTACCTGATCAAGACCGATGCCGACGATCCGGGCAGCCCGGTCTCGAGGATCCGCGTCCGCGCCCTGATGTCGCCGCCGGGGATCCCGGACTTCTTCACGCGTCGCCGACTGGTCGATGCCGGGCAGGTGCGCATCCAGGGCCGCGCCTGGGGCGGCGCGACGCCGATTCGCAAGGTCGAGGTCTCGGTCGACGGCTCCTGGACCGATGCGGCCCTGGATCCGCCTATTGGCGAATGGGCGTGGCGCGGCTGGTCGTTCGACTGGGCGGCGACGCCCGGCGAGCACGAGATCGCCTGTCGCGCGACGGATGCCGCGGGCGAAACGCAGCCGCTCGAAGCGCACTGGAACTACCAGGGCATGGGCAACAACGGCGTCCAGAAGGTCCGCGTGACGGTCCGCGCCGCGTAGCCAGAGGCTGATGAGGATGGTCGGGGCGGTCGGATTCGAACCGACGGCCTCATGCTCCCAAAGCATGTGCGCTACCAGGCTGCGCTACGCCCCGTGACTGCCGACATTCTAGGCGCACGCGGCGGGCAGTCCCTGCCGGTCACAATCGGCGGCGAACGGGTCTCCAGCAGATAGCCGAAATCGCCGGGAACCGCCCGTCGAACACCGGCGTCTCAGGCCCGACGCCGGGCGGGAGCTGGCAGGCTGATGGAACCGTCCGGCGTCAATCTCTTTCCCAGGCACGCCCTCGTGGCGGCGCTCATGCTCACCTTGATCGCGGGGTGCCAGTCCCCTGGCGCGAGCACCCCGATCACTCCCACCGCGTCTGCCGCCGCGCCCTCGAGCGCGCCGACGAATGCACCAACGGACGCGCCAACCCCGGGGCTCACCGGCCTCTTCCACATCGTGGGCGACGCGCCCGTGGTGGCGCGCACTGCGTTCCCTAACCGTGGCGCGGTGCTCCCCAGCGCGATCAGCGTCGCCGAGGACCGGACATTTCACGCCTGGGTCATTGCGTTCGCGGCAACGCCCGGAACCCAGGAGATCCACCACCTGACGTCACCCGACGCCACGACCTGGACGGACGTGCCCGACGCCTCGCTCGAAGGCCTGTCGGAGGGTCTCGGCAATCCCGGCGCCATGCCCACCAGCGTGCTCGCAGGCCCCGACGGCTGGATCATGCACTACGTGGGCTCGCTCGTCTCGGAGCCCCAGGGCTGGGACATCTGGCGCGCTACGGCGCCCGGGCCGAATGGCCCATGGACCAAGGGCGACGAGCCCGTCGTGCGGCGTGGTCCCGCCGGCTCGTGGGATTCCGCGGTGCTCGATTTCCCAACCGTTATCGAACGCGGCGGCGGCTACACGATGTTCTACTCGGGGCTGGAGCTGGCCCACCGGGACCGTGGATCGATCGGGCGGGCGACCTCGGACGACGGCATCTTCTGGACAAAGGCCGATGCCCCGGTCGCCGAGCCGGGCCTGTGCGGCGGCTTCGACGACCGGGCGATCCACCAGCCGCGGGTGCTCGTGCAGGTGGATCGCCTCGTCATGGCCTACGCGGGCTACGCCGGCGCGCTCGATTCGCACCCGACCGTCGGCTTCGCCGACAGCACCGATGGCGGACTGACCTGGAGCTGTGAGGGGACCGGCTCCGGGCTTGCGACGGCCGGCTTGCCGGACGGGTTCGTGCATACGCTCGCGGCGTTCCACCAGGGCGACCGCGTGGCGCTCCTCGTCGAGTGGTTCGCGGGTAACGGGACGGACATCTGGCTGGCCCGACTGGGCCAGGGGACCCTCGAGCCCTAGAAGCCGACCTCGTGCAGGACCGGGGTCAGCCGGCGCGCGGCGCGGCCCCGATGTGAGATCGCGTCCTTCTCGATCGGCGCGTACTGGCCGAACGTGCGGCCGCCGGGTCGCTCGCGGGCCGGCTCGAACAGCGGGTCGTACCCGAAGCCGCCGTCGCCCCGCGGCTCCAGCGCGATCCGGCCGCGACTCGTGCCCCTCCGGCTGATGAGGCGCAGGCCGCCGGGCGAGGCGGGATCTGGGATCGCGAGCGCCAGCACGCAGACATAGCGACCGCCGCGACGCGCGGGCGGGATGCCGTCGAGCTCGCGCAGGAGCTTCGCGTTGTTCTCCGCGTCCGTCGCGTCGGGGCCGGCGTAGCGCCGCGTCCTGACGCCGGGGCGGCCGTCGAGCGCATCGACCTCCAGGCCGGAGTCGTCCGCGAGGGCCGGCAATCCGGTCGCGCGCGCGGCGAACCGCGCCTTGATCTTTGCGTTCGTTTCGAAGGTCAGCCCGTCCTCGACGGGCTCACCCGCGACCCAAAGCTCATCGAGGGAGACGAGGTCCACGCCGTCGAGCCGCAGCAGGTCACGAAGCTCCCGCAGCTTGTGCGCGGAGCGCGTCGCAACGACGAGGCGACGTCGCGCGGATGCGTCGGACGAGGGTGCGGTCAGCGACGGACCGTCGCGAGCGTGCTGGCCTGGAGCTCGAACAGGCGCGCCAGGCCGGCGTCGGCGAGATCCAGCAGGGAGCCGACGCGCTCCCGGTCGAACGGCAAGCCTTCGGCCGTGCCCTGAAGCTCGATGTACGTGCCGGCGTCCGTGCCCACGACGTTCATGTCGACCTCGGCGTGGGAGTCCTCGGGATAGTTCAGGTCCAACATCGCAACGCCGTTGATGACGCCGACCGAGATGGCCGCGACCTTGCCGACAAGGGCACGCTCGAGTCCGGCGCCCATCAGCGCGACGGCAAGGGCGACATAGCCACCGGTGATCGAGGCGCAGCGGGTCCCGCCGTCCGCCTGGAGCACGTCGCAGTCCACGGTGACGGTGCGCTCGCCCAGCTTCGGCAGGTCAACCACGCCGCGCAGCGAGCGCCCGATGAGCCGCTGGATCTCGTGCGTGCGGCCGCCGACCTTGCCCTTGACCGATTCGCGGTCCGAGCGCTCCGCCGTTGCGCGCGGGAGCATCGAATACTCGGCGGTCACCCAGCCCTGGCCCTTGCCCCGGAGGTGCGGCGGGACACGGTCGCCGATGGTCGCGGCGCACAGGACCTCCGTGTCGCCGGCGCGGATGCGGCACGAGCCCTCGGCCCATTTCAGGACCCCGAGGGTCATGGTCACGGGTCGGAGGTCGCCGGGACGGCGGCCGTCTTCGCGGGCCGACGGCGGCCGATTGCCGATGCTCATCGCTCGCCCTCACTCCCGACGGCCAGCGGTCGCGCTGCGGCTGCAGCGCGCTCCTCGGCCTTGGCAGCATCCCACAGGTGCTCGAGGGCCGCGAAATCGAGGTCGCGCAGCGCGACGCCGCGCTCGCGCGCCATGCGCTCGACGCGACCGAACCGGGAGCGGAACTTCTGATTCGAGGCGCGAAGGGCCGCCTCGGCCTCGATGCCGAGCTTGCGCCCGACGTTCACCGCGACCAGGAGCAGGTCGCCGAATTCTTCGTGGCGCTCCGATGCGTTTTCGGCTCGAGCCAGCTCGCCGAGCTCTTCGGCGACCTTGTCGAGCACGCCCTGCATGTCCGGCCAGTCGTAGCCGAGCGCCGCCGCGCGTTCCTGCATCTCCTGGCT
>JBDSZH010000107.1:0-6128 GCA_039925225.1 Candidatus Limnocylindrales bacterium
GAGGGTCGAGGGTGAAATTGGTACCGAGGAAGGGACTTGAACCCATACGCCCTTGCGGGCACTAGCTCCTGAAGCTAGCGCGTCTGCCAATTTCGCCACCTCGGCGTGAGATCCACGGCGACCCGAAAAGGCCTAATTGCCGTCGGCGAGCCGCCATGTTAGCACGTCCCAATAGCGGTCCCAAGAGGTCCCGACCGGGCGAGATTCGGGCCCGACGACGGTGTCACGGAACACGACGTACTCATCCCGGAAGGCCAGCGGCAGCAGGTACGCGCGCTCCTCGAGGCGCTTCTGGAGCGTCGCGTAGGCCGCCATCCGGGCGGTCGCATCGACCGGCGTCCGCGCCGCTACGAGGAGTTTGTCGAGGTCCGGATCCTGGAGCCCGAGGACGTTCGAGCCACCCGTCCGGGTCTGCGAAGCGGCGAGGAGCGGGTAGAGATCCGGGTCTAGCCCGATGGCGAAGGGCAGGACGGCGACCTGGTAGTCGCCGCGGGCTAGGCGGTCGCCGATGAGCTCCGAGGCCGGGAGCGGGACGTGACGAACGGAGAGCCCGATCCCCTGCCAGGCCTCGACGATGGCCTGCGCCGCGGCGTACGCAACCGGATTGGCGAGCCCTTCCGGGCTCAGCAGTTCGATCACGATCGGATCCTTGCCGTCCTTGGGAATCCAGCTGGTGCCAGACTTCTTCCAGCCCGCGGCGGTCAGATCCTTGGTTGCCTCGGCCGCGTCGAAGGCGACCACGGCATTGCCCTTCGTGTCAAACATCAGCGAGCTGGGCGGGATGGGCGAATCCGCGCGGCGTCCCAGTCCCCCGAGCACGGTCGTCACGAGCGCGTTTCGATCGATCGCCTCAAGCAGCGCCAGGCGGACGGCCGCGTCCTGGAAGTCCTTCCTGCCCGCCCGCAGGTTGAGCCCCGCCGCGAGGAGCGTCGTTCCGGGATAGGTCACGAGGCGCGCGCCGGCGGTCGCGGCGAGCGCCTTCGCATCGACCGGCTGCAGGCCGGACGCCGCATCGAGCTCACCCTCGTCCCACGCCTCCCGGAGCGAGGCCACGTCGTCGTAGTAGCGCAGCTCCACCTGGGTGAGGTACGGGACCGGGACATCCGCCTTCTGCGTCGGGGCGTTGGAGGCGAGCGAGTCAGTAGGTCGCGGAGTCGAGAAGTTCGGCCCGCCGGGATCCTCCGGCAGGGGCGCGACCGGGGTCGTGGCTGCGAGCAGCGCCCGCCCGGCGAGCAGGAAGAGAAGGTGGAATGGGCCGGACCCGACCGGCTTCTGGCCGAACGGATCCTCGGCGATCTGCTCCGGTGGGATGCCCTCGAGGAGGTGCGCCGGCGCGATCGGGTGCGTCGCTGCCTGGAGAAATCCGCCGATCGGCGTCGTCAGATTGAGCTCTACCGTCGCCGCGTCGACAACCGTCGCGTTGACGTCGCGCCAGGATTCGCCACCGGGCCCCGTGTACGTCGGGTCGCTCAGGATTCCCACGGTGAACGCCACGTCGTCCGCCGTGATCGGCTCGCCGTCCTCCCAGTACTGGCCGGGGCGGAGGTGGAAGGTCCACGTCCGACCGGACTCGTCGACCTCCCAGCGAGCGGCAAGGTCACCGGTCACCGAGCTGCCAGGCCCGAGTCGAACGAGGCCCCGGAACAGCAGCGCCACGAGCGCGCGATCGGCCGCAGAGCGGGCGCCAAAAGGGCTCGCGTTGGTCGCGCGGCCGAGGACGCCCTCTACGTAGTGCCGCGTGTCGGCGACCACCGGCGTCGGCTCCACTGAGCCGTCGGACGAATCGAGCGAGGGCGCGAGCGCCGCTATCGACAGGACGACGAGGGCGATGCTGAGGATGCCCACGAGGGCGCGGTCGCGAAGCTTCATGGTGAATTCGAGTCCACGTATCGCGGACCCGGGCGGACCCGGGTCAGGCGGGGACGGACGGCGAGAGGATGTACCCGGCGAGGGAGAACATCACGAACAGTGTCATGAGCACGATCGTGAATTGCCAGAGCCGGCGCTCGATGCCGCGGCGGCTGCGATAGACCGCCGAGTCGCCGCCGAAGGTGCCGCCGAGCCCCGAACCGCGGGACTGCAGCAGGACGGCGAACGTGAGCGCGACGGCGACGATGAGCTGGCCCGCGGCCAGAACGGGATTCACGTCTGGGATCCTCCTCGATGAAGCCGGGATGGTAGCAGGCGCGACCGATTGACAGGCTCAGTCGAGCAGGAGCGATCTGCCGGTCATCCCGGTCCATGGGGTCAGCCCTGCGAGGTCGACGAGCGTCGGCGCGACGTCGGCGAGGACCCCGTCCGCCAGTCGATGGCCGTCGACCGATCGACCGGCGAGCAGGAACGGGACCCGGTTGAGCGAGTGGGCGGTGACGATGCTCCCGGCTCCCGTTCGCATCGCGTCCGCGTTGCCGTGGTCCGCAGTGATCGCGAGGAGTGCTCCGGAAGTTTCGAACGGTGCGAGGGCGTCCGCGATGCGCTCGAGACAAGCGTCGACCGTCTCGACCGCGCGGACGGTTGCGTCCCAGTCGCCGGTGTGCCCAACCATGTCCGGGTTCGCGAAGTTCGCGACGAGCAGATCGAACCGTGCGGAGGCGATGCCCGCGACCAGCGCGTCGGTCACGCCGTCGGCGCTCATCTCGGGCTCGAGGTCGTACGTAGCGACCCTGGGGCTGGAGATCAGGGCGCGCTCCTCACCTTCGAACGGCGCCTCGCGACCGCCGTTCAGGAAGTACGTGACGTGAGCGTACTTCTCGGTCTCCGCAACGTGCAGCTGGCGCCAGCCGGCGCCGGCCGCTGCCTCGGCGAGGCACGGAACCACCACGGGCGGAAACGCGACGGCAACCGGCAGGTCCGCCTCGTACTCCGTCATGGTGGTGACGGCGAGGTCTCGGGGCGCCGGCCGGCCCTCGGGCGCCGTGCGGTCAAAACCATCGAACCCATGGTCCGCGAGGGCATGCGTGAGCTGCCGCGCGCGATCGGCCCGGAAGTTGGCGTGGATGATGGGCTCGCCGCCTTCGAGGAGTCCGTCGACGCCATCGATGACGGTCGGCAGCACGAACTCATCGTTCTCGCCGCGCGAGTACCCGGCCTCGATGGCGGCCGTTGGATTCGGCGCACGCTCCCCCACCCCGTGGACGATCGCGTCGTAGCCGGCCCGGGTCCGCTCCCAGCGCTGGTCCCGATCCATCGCGTAGTAGCGGCCGCCGACCGACGCAATTCGTGCATCGGGATGAGCGTCGGCCAGCTGCGCCTCGAGCGCGGCCACGAAACCGAGCGCCGATCGCGGTGGCGTGTCGCGGCCGTCCAGCAATCCATGCAGGCGAAACGCCGGCACGGCCTCGCGTCGTGCCAGCTCGGCAAGCGCGACGACGTGCCGGTCGTGGGCGTGAACACCACCTGGACCTACGAGCCCCACGACGTTGAGCCGGCCTCGTTCCGCCTTGGCGCGCCGACACGCCTCGAGGAGCGCCGGTCGCTCGAAGAACGAACCATCCGCGATTGCTGCGTCTATGCGCGGCAGGTCCTGGAGGACGGGCCGGCCCGCCCCGATGTTCAGGTGCCCCACCTCGGAGTTGCCCATCTGGCCGGCCGGGAGCCCGACCGCCTCGCCGGAGGCCTCCAGGCGCGAGTGCGGCCAGCGCGCGAGCAAGCCGCGCCAGACCGGCATGCGCGCGGCGGCGATCGCGTCCGCCGCCGGATCCTCACCCAGCCCGAAGCCATCGATGATCACCAGGACGATCGGGCGCGGTCGCTCCGGGGTGATCACCGCTGGGCGCGAGCGCGCGCCGTGAGGCCGGCGCGCGCGACGATCGCGGCCATTTCGTCGGGCTTGAGCGAGGCACCGCCCACGAGCGCCCCATCGATCGACGGTTCGTTCATGAACTCGTCGATGTTCGATGACGTCACGCTGCCGCCGTAGAGCACGGGAATCCCGGCGCCGCGGTCCGCGAACCCGAGCGCACCGAGGGTCTCGCGAATCACGTCGGCCATCGCCGCGGCATCGGAGCCCTGAGCATTGCGTCCCGTGCCGATCGCCCAGACCGGCTCATACGCGATCGTCAGCAGCGGCGCCACCTCGGCTGGGTCCGCGCCATCCAGGCTGCCGCGCACCTGCGCCCGGACCACGGCCTCTGCCCGGCCCGCCTCGCGATCCGCCAGCTGCTCCCCGACGCACAGGACGATCCGCAGTGCGACGGCGGTCGCCCGGGCGACCTTCAGGCTGATCAGCCGGTCCGTCTCGCCGGCGTCCCGGCGGCGTTCGCTGTGGCCGAGGATCACCCACGACGCCAGCCCCTCGAGCATGTGCGCGCTGACCTCGCCGGTGTACGGCCCGGTAATCTCGTGATGAACGTTCTGGGCACCGACGGCCACCGATCCAGCCGCGGGATCGGTAGCGAGTGCGTCGCGGACGGCCTGCAGGCATACGAATGGCGGGCAGAGCACGCGGACGACGTTGGGGTCGTTGGTTCGTCGGGCGATGGTCGCGGCGAGCTCGCCGGCATCAGCCGGCGTCGTATGCATCTTCCAGTTGCCCGCCACGATCACCGGTCGCATTCGGTGAATCATGCCCGTGCCAGCCGCTCGATGCGCTCCAGTGCCCGCTGCACCGCGGAACGGTGGATCGTGAGCCGTTCTGCCAGCTCGCCCATGGTCGCCTCCGGTGTCTCGCGCCGTGCCTGCGCGACCGCCTTGACCGTGTGCGGCTGCTGCGTCAGCCGGCCATCCGATTCGAGCTCGGCGATCGCTTCCAGCTGCCGGCCGGCGGCGGCTACGGTCCGGGTCAGATTCGCCGACTCTGCGTTCAGCACGCGATTGAGCTCTCCGCGCAGCGTCCGCGTGACCTGGCGCGCCTCCAGCTCCAGCAGGCTCGGGCCTGCCCCGATCCGGCGCAGGACCACGTGGACCATCTCCGCGCTCTTCCAGGTCACGACGCCCCGGCCACGCCGGATTCGCCAGCTCGGGGGCATGCCCGAGGCGGTGAGACGGCCCGCGAGCGACTCGGCCTCGCCAGGCTCGACGACGAGCTCGAGGTGCGTCCGGGCGTTGGCGAAGCTCAACGAACCCTGCGACAGGAACCGTCCGCGGAGCCAGGCCATCCGGCAATGCTCGGGGCGCGTGGCCCAGTCGAACGGAGTCACGGCCTTGGGGTCCTCGCGCCGTGCGAGCCGGACGGCAAGCCTCGCGAGCGACGGGTCGCGGCGTCGCCCGGCCGGCTCCAGGCCCGCCCGCTCCGCCTCGCGGTCGCACTCCCGCGACGGGTCGATCGCGGCCAGCTCCGCGCGCAGCGAGAGAACCAGGTCGCGCTCCGTCCCGGCCATATCAGCCCGACCTCAGGGCCGAGCTCACGCCGACCGTGCGACGCGCTCTCGCCGCATCGCCTGGCCCTCGCGCTCGTACGCCCGGAGGATTGCCCCGGCGAGTCGCTCCGGATCGTGGTGGTGGGGATCGGCGTCGCTCGCCACGCCGTCGGTGACGAGGTGCGGCACGGAGTCGAGCGATGGCGGCCAGCGCAGCTGGACTGCCTCCGCCGGCCACGTGTCGTCGCCTGCGGGCTCATCGCCGTCGAAACGGTCGTTCGCGAGCACAAGGTCGATCAGGTCCGGCTGCGTGTGCGCAACGAGGGCTTCGACGTGGTCGGCGAGGTCATAGCCCTCGGTCTCACCCGGTTGCATCGCCACGTTGCATGCGTACAGGCGCATGCCCGGTGCCGCGGCGACGGCGTCGCGGATCGCCGGGATCAGCAGCACCGGCAGCACGCTCGTGTACAGGCTCCCGGGACCGAGCACGATGATCTCCGCCTCGGCGATCGCCGTTACCGCGTCCTCGGCTGCACGGACATCGCTGGGCTCGATCCAGACACGTTCGATGCCTGTCGTCCGCATGATCGTGGACTGTCCGCTTACGGTGATCCCGTCCCGTGTCCGCGCGACGAGATTGATCGGCGTTGCGGACGCGGGCACGACCTGGCCGCGCACGGCGAGGACCCGGTTCATGCGGCGGACGCCTTCCTCGAAGTCACCGCCCTCGAGCGCGGTGAGCGCGGCGAGCAGCAGGTTGCCAACGGGATGCCCACCGAGGCCGCCGGGCTCCGTCTCCACCGGTCCGCCCTCGATGCGATGGCCGCCCGG
>JBDSZH010000108.1:0-10633 GCA_039925225.1 Candidatus Limnocylindrales bacterium
CCCGGTACCCAGGCGGCGCGGGCAGGTCCCACGCGATGAGCAAGTCAGTCAGGCTGGTCCAGGCGCGGTTTCCGAAGGCTGGATCCGTCCGAGGGTTGACCCCCGTGAGCCGCTGGAACGCCTCCACAAGATCGTCCTGGCGGTCGCTTCCCTGCAGGAATCTGAGCACGTCCGCGAGAAGCCAGGCCAGGCGCGCGTCCCGGGAGCCGGCAACGATGTCGAGGGGCGCGCGGGCGAGGCCATCGCCGAGGAACGACGTGATGAGGTCATCGACCGCGATCGCGACCTCAGGGTCCAGCTGGCCCACACCAGGATCCGGTGCAGGAGGAAACGTCGCGCGCCGAGCGTCGGTCGACGGTCTCCCGCTGTCTCCAGGCGCCACGCTCGGCGTGCTCGATCCACAGGCTGCGATCAGGAGTGCCACCACGAGGAGGGCCTTGGGCGGGCTGGAGTGTCGATTCACCCTGGTGACGATGAGGCCGGATCGCGACAGGACGATGACAGCCTAGCCTCGTGCGGCGCGGGCCTTGTCCCGGAGGACGGCGAGGACGCGCGGGTCGATCCAGCCGGGCGCGGCCGAGCGCTCTTCGAGGTTCTCGACGCCCATCCAGTCCCACAGCGCGCCCTGCCACTGGGCGTCCCAGTTCGAGGGCAGCGGGCCGGGTGTGCCGGTCATGGGGCGCTCGCCAGTGTCCGAACCGGCAGCGGCCGCACTGGCCACCGGGTCCATGGGCTGGTAGACGTTGCCGAATCGCCCGCCGGGCTGCGCCCCGACCTTCGTCAGGAGCTTGCGCATCTCCGCGGCGAGCGTGACGTCGACGGGCGCGAGATCGGCAACGGAAGGTCGATCGAGGTACAGCCGCTGGAGGTCGAGCAGGCGACCGAGCCGGCCGATCGGGTCGTCGTCATGGTCGACGCGGAGGTCGACCCAGCGGTCGTTGCCGCCGCCGTACCCGCCCGCAGCCCGGACGATGAGGAGCGATGCGGACTCGCGGCCGCGCCGGTCGCCGCCCTCGGCATCAGCGGCGGCGAGGCAGGCCACGAGCAGCTCCGGGAATGGCATGCCGCCGCCGACCAGCGTGTCGACGAGCCCGTCCACGACCGACGCGCCAGCCAGGATGTTGCCCTGGGCCGCGAATCCAGGGCCGGTGAGCCCGCCGGCCCACGCGAAGCACGACGCCCCGGTGTGCGATGCCGCGCCTCCGTGCGCGTCGACCAAACCGACCTGGCGCTGGCTGCGCAGCTCGTCGGCGTTGATCAGGCGCTCGAGCGCCTGTCCCGCGGACATCCCGCTCCCCATCCGCGCGAGACCACCCGGCCCGAACGTGACGTTCGCAAACGACTGCGTGGCTACCGCGCCGACACCGGCCTGCGCCCACGGCACCACGGCGCCCACGGCGAGGAACTTGGACTGGACCGCGACGCCGAGGTCGCCGGTCGCCGGATCGAGCGCGACGATGGAATAGGTCATGCGGGCGAGGGTACGCCGGGAATCAGGACGCCGGACCGGGTTCCCGCAACGGTGCGGTCCCGATCCGGCGGTGATCCGGGCATCATGCCCGGCAGGCGAGCTGAGCTCGTTGGCAGGTCGCGATCAGCTCGTTCCGCGGCCCATCCGACCCTTGCCCGTGGCGAAGTTCGCGACGACGACGACGAGGATCGCGCCGAGGGTGGCGATGAAGATGCTCTCGATGTTGATGCCGTCGACGCTGCCCATCTTGAAGACGTTGGCCGCGAGCCAGCCGCCCACGAGGCCGCCGACGATGCCCAGGATCACCATCATCACGAGGCCCTCACGCGTGCCCATGATCTGATTTGCGATGAAGCCGGCAATGGCGCCGACCACGATCCAGGCAATGAAACCCATGTGTATTCGTTCCTTTCGAAAGGTCGAGCGGTTGGCGCCCGGGTTGGGGCTAGACCCGCTCTCGACGGAAGATCCCGATCGCCCAGATGACGATCAGCTCGAGGATGGTCCAGCCGACCAAGGCCACGACCGCAGCGACATCGAAGATGGAGCCGCCGGAGCGCAGCGCATCGGATCGGAGGATGCCCTCGAAGGGCGCCACGAACAGCTGACTGAGGTTGAGGATCCCCGACACGAGGGCGTTGCCCTCGCGGGCATCCAGCAGGAGCAGGACGATGCGCGCCCCGATGACGATCTGGATCAGGCCGAACACGAGGACGACGATTCTGCGGCCCATCTCAGGGCGGCCCGGGGGCGTGGCCGTGATCGAGCTCGACGTACGCACGGTCTCATGGGCCGCGCTCATGGGCGTCGCGGTGGGTGCAGTTGCCGGCATCGGCTCCGAGGTGGTGACGGTTTGTTCGGTGTTCTCGATGGTCATGGTCTCTCCTGTTGGGACTGGTTCGATTTCGATGGACCTCAGCCCGCAGACGCGGCCTGGGCTGCAAGCGCCGGGAGCAGCACGAGGATCGCCAGCGCAGCAAGGATGAGCAGCACGGTCGTGCGCAACGTCGCGAGTGCCTGGGCGCGAACGGTGCCCCGACGGCTGACCGCTGGTGCGATGCTATTCGCGTCCGCGAGCATGGTGTCCCATTCGATGATGGCCGGATCCACGGTCACGCTTCCCTCCAGGGCTGCCTGATCGGCATCCGGGGAAGCGGGGGCCTTTGGACCTCCGCCGGCTTACGCTCCGGCCACTGCTGTCACTTGCAGTGAAACAGGTGGCCGTGCTATTGTCAACAGTAGGTTCACAAATCAACTGTAGGAAAGGGGTGGCATGGCACCAGCGATCGGGCGGCTGCTGAAGCGGACCCGGCAGGTGCGCGCGCTGTCCGCGAGCGAGGTGGCGCGCGCAGCCGGGATCTCCGCGGCATACCTCAGCAAGCTGGAGAACGACGCGGTCAAGAAGCCGTCGCCCCCGGTGCTCCACCAGCTGAGCGAGGCCCTCGCCGTGCCGTACGCGGAGTTGATGCGGCTCAGCGGCTATCCGGTCCCCGGTGAGGAGGCGCCCCCGAAGGTCGACACGATCGGCGCCGCGCTCCTCGCCGACATCACCGAGGACGAGCGTGACGAACTTCTCGAGTACCTCGCCTGGTATCGAGCGCGTCGACAGTCGCCCAGGAGCCGACCTCGCGCTGCAGCGAATTCGGTCTGATCGCAATACCTGCGAAAACAAGAATTGAGAGCCGGGCACCGCGGGGCGCCCGGCTCTCGAAGGGATCGTGTACTTCGTCCTCAGTTGGCGACGCGCTGCCAGGAGGCGCCACCAGCCATGTTCGGCCAGGAGAGCTGCTCGCCGGTTCCGCCGGGAACTGAGAAGCGCCACACCGAGCCGTCGTCGTACGCGACGACGAGTGACTGGCCGTCCGGGGCGAACAGCGGTGTGATCTCGGCGTCGCTGCTCGACACGACGGGACCGAGCAGAAGCGGTTGGCCCGAGCCATCTGCCGAGACGAGGGCGAGCTGCGATGTGCCCTCGAAGCGACGGACCGCCGTGAGCCACTGCCCATCCGGCGTGAATGCGGGCGTGGAGAAGTTCTCGCCGGTTGCCCGATTCGGCGTCACGACCTCGTCGGCGCCCGTGGCGAGCGTGAGCACGTGGAGCACGCGATCGTCTCCGGATTTGTCGATCCACTCGACCCACGCAAGCCGCTTGCCGGCGGGATCCAGCCCCCAGGCAAGACCGGCGTTAGGCGTCGCGAGCAGCGCTTCGCCAGTGCCGTCAGCGCCAACCACGGCGAACCGTTCGAAGCCTTCAATGCCCTGCGAAACGAGCAGGAGCCTGCCGTCCGAGAGCCAGGCCGCGTTGGTGACCGGCGTGGAGACGTGAATGGGCGTTCGGGCGCCCGTTGCAACATCCACGATGATCGGGTCGCCACCGAATTCCGGCACCGCGAGGACCTGGGTGCCATCCCGCGACCAGACGACCGGGAGCGCGACAGATCCTTCGATGAGCAGGCGGATGTCCGAGCCATCGAGCTTGGCCGTGTAGAACGTCTCGACGTCGGTGAGTCTGGCGAACAGGAATCGCTGGCCTGTCGGAGCGACCACAGGCGCCAAGTCGTCGCTCGCACCCCCGATGAGCAGCGTCTTCGCCCCCGTGGCGGAATTGAGTGCGTAGATGTCATTGGCACCGCTCGACTGGTCGCAGTACACGATCAGGCCGTTGCCGGCCGGGCCGAACAGAGGCGGCAGCTTCGGCTTCGAGCCAATGACGAACGCGACGGCGAGCGCGAGCACGATCGCCGCGGTGAGCACCACGAGCGCGAGCGGCCGCATGGCGGGACGCCGCGTCCAGGCGGAGGAGGCAGTGAGTTGCACCGGGAGCCACCTTTCGAGGGAGGGCCAGGCCGGCCGCTGGCGAGCGCCCGCAGTGACCTGGAGGAGGTTGTCGAAGTAGTCGGGGACGCGAGCCGGCGCGAGCTCGTCCATGAGCTCGGGTACGCGCTGCACGTAGCGATCGAAGCGATCGACGGCGGTCATGCGCGCTGCCCTCCAGCCGCAGTGATGAGCGATGGGTCGGCGTGCCCGACCAGGGCGCGAAGCGCCGAGATCGAGCGGTGGTGACGGGATTTGGCCGTGCCGATCGGGATACCGAGCGTGGAGGCGACCTCCGGCAGGGGCATCCCGAGGTAGTAGTGCAGGACCATCACAGCTCGCCATTCGGGCTGCAGGCGTCGCAGCGCGGTGTCGAGCAGCTCACGGTCGGCGAACGCGGATGCGGTATCCGCGATGGAGACATCGAACAGCGGGGTCAGCTCGACATCGAGTCGATGCTTGCCCTGCCGTCGCAGGACGTTGATGCACGCTCGAACGACGAGCCGGCGAAGCCAGGCTTCGAACCGATCCGCGTCACGCAGCGCCGGCAGGTTCTGCCAGGCTGCGAGGAAGCCCTCCTGGACCGCATCCTGCGCGAGGACGGGGTCCCGAAGGATGAGGCGGGCCGCGGAATCCAGCCGCGCGACGAGCCCACGGGCGAGCACGGCGAAGGCGTCATGATCGCCTCGCTGCGCGCGCTCCACGAGCTCTCGCTGGTCCACGAACCCTCCGGTTGGCGGCGCGACGAGCAGTTCGACGCGTCTGCAGCGTATGTCGCGTCCCACACACCAAATGGTTCCCGCCAATTTGCCATCCGTGACCATCGATTCGGAGAGGACTGCGATGGTCCGGTTGCGCATTTCGGCGTCGCGCCCGTAGACTGCGCGCACCAATGACCTTCTCGAACCAGCCTGACCGCCGCCCCGTCGCCGTCGCCGTGACGTCCGATGGTCGCCGCGTGCAGGTGCCCCTCGAGAGCCCCGAGGTACCCGTCCTCTCCCTTATTCGCTCGATCCTGGTCGGGATTGAGAGCCTCGTGCTCCTCATTACCGGCGCTCGACGGGAGCACGGAGGGACGCGGCGGGACGATCGCAACTAGCGATCACCACCAGCAGCGAACCAACGGACCCCCGCCGAGAGGCGGGGGTTTTGATTTGTCGGTTGGGGCGACGCTCGCCGCCGACGACGGAGGCAACGTGACCGAGAACGTGACCGGACCGGAGGGCGCGAGACCGTGACGCTGACCAAGGGCGACCGCGCACGGCGCAGCCACATGCCGGCCGAGGGCACCGAGCACGCGGACGCCGTGGAGCGGGCCCAGCGCGAGATGCTCCACGAGGGCTCCGCGAGCTCGTCGGTGCCGGCGGGGGAGCAGTCATCGCGCCCCCGAATTGGTGCGGATGTCCTGTGCGAGGCCCTGCTCCGTCAGGGCGTCGAGGTGATGTTCAGCTACCCCGGCGGCGTGATCCTGCCCCTGTACGACATCCTCGGTGACTACCCGCAGCTGCGGCACGTCCTCGTGCGCCACGAGCAGGGCGGTGCACACGCGGCGGACGGCTACGCCCGCGCGACGGGCAAGGTGGGCGTGTGCGTGGGCACCTCCGGTCCCGGCGCGACGAACCTCGTCACCGGCATCGGCACGGCGATGCTGGATTCCATCCCGATGGTCGCCATCACCGGCAACGTGCCCTCCGCGCTGATCGGCAAGGACGCGTTCCAGGAGATCGACATCAACGGCATCACGTTGCCGATGACCAAGCACAACTACCTGGTCCGCGACGCCAACGAGCTGCCGCGCGTCGTCGCGGAGGCGTTCCACATCGCCCGCACCGGACGGCCCGGGCCGGTCCACGTGGACATCACCAAGGACGCACTCCAGCAGGTCACCGAGGCCACCCACCCAACGAACGAAGAGGTCGTCGCGGGCCTGCCCGGCTTCCGCCCCACGATGGACGGGAACTACAAGCAGCTGATGGTCGCGGCCGCGGAGATCGCGGCCGCGCAGCGCCCGGTCATCCTCGCCGGCCACGGCGTCCTCCATGCCGGTGCGGAAGCGGAGCTGCTGGCCTTCGCCGAGAAGCTCAACGCGCCGGTCGCGTGGACCTTGTTGGGTATCGGCGCGATGGACGAACGGCATCCGCTTGCCTACGGTTTCATGGGCATGCACGGCTGGAAGCACGTCAACCGGGCCATCCAGTCGGCCGACCTCCTGTTCGCGGTTGGGATGCGCTTCGACGACAGGGTCACCGGCAACGTCCGGACCTACGCGCCGTACGCGCGGATCGTCCACGTCGACATCGACCCGGCGGAGATCGGCAAGAACGTGGCCGTCGAGGTGCCGATCGTCGGTGACGCGAAGCGCGTGCTGGCGACGCTCACGCCGATGGTCGACGCGGTGCCGGCCGAACAGCGCGCGCCGTACCTTGAGCAACTTGCGGGCTGGAAGCGCGAATCGACAGGCAGCTCGTGGCACGGGTCCGGCGCCTGGCGCGACGGCCTCCTCTCGGCCGATTACGTCGTCGAGCGCATCGGCGAGCTGACGGATCACGAGGGCATCTACGTCGGCGACGTGGGCCAGAACCAGATGTGGCTTGCCCGGTACGCCGGCTTCCGCCACCCGAACACCCACCTGTCATCCGGTGGCCTCGGGACGATGGGCTATGCCGTTCCGGCGGCAATGGGCGCGGCCCTCGGCGTGCCGGAGCGCGAGGTCTGGGCGATCGTCGGTGACGGCGGCTTCCAGATGACCTCGCAGGAGCTCATGACTCTCGTCCAGGACGAGATCCCGGTGAAGATCGCCCTCTTCGACAACAAGAAGCTCGGGATGATCCGGCAGTGGCAGGAGATCATCTACGCCGGGAACTTCCATTCGGCGCACCTGATGGGTCCCGACTACCTGAAGCTCGCGGATGCATACGGCATCCCGTCGATGAAGGCCACGACCCCTGCCGGGGTGGACGAGGCGATCAAGTTCGCGCAGGGCGTGAACGGTCCGGCGCTGATCTGGTTCGAGATCACCGGCGAGCAGAACGTCTTCCCGATGATGCCGGCCGGCAAGGGCCTGTCCGACCTGATCGAGGAGTGGGGGACTTCCGAGTGAGCGCGCAACCGCCACAACCGGCGCGCGCAACCGCCCCCACGGCGCCGGCGACGCCCACGGTCCCGACCACGCCATCTGCGCAGCCCGCGCACACGGCCCCACCGCCGCGGGCGCTGCCCGGCGGCGGCGACCAGCGGCTCCATCGGCTCATCGCGATCGTCGTCGACAAGCCCGGCGTCCTGAACCGCGTGTCCAGCCTGATGCGCGCCAGGAACTTCAACATCGATTCGCTCGCGGTCAGCCGCACGGATCGTGAGGGCTTCTCGCGCATGACCATCAGCCTCCGGGGCGACGATGTCGCCGTGGAGCAGGCCGCGAAGCAGCTCTATCGACTGATCGACGTGCTCAAGGTCCAGGACGTCACCACCGAGCCGACCGTCGAGCACGAGCTCGCACTCGTCAAGGTGCGCGTGTCCGAGGGCAATCGCGGCGAGGTCCTCAAGCTCATCGAGCTGGCACGTGGGCGCGTCCTGGATGTCTCGCCGGAGGCCGTCATCGCCCACGTGAGCGGCAGCGAAGCGGAGGTCGACGACTTCGTCGCCTGCGTCCGCGGTTTCGGGATCAAGGAACTGGTTCGCACGGGAGCCGTCGTCATGGCGCGCGGCGCCGGATCCATCGAGGAGGCCGTAAAGAAGTGACAGCACGCATGTATTACGACGACGACGTCGATGTCTCGGCACTCGCCGGCCAGATGGTGGCCGTGATCGGCTACGGAAGCCAGGGGCACGCGCACGCGCTGAACCTGCGCGATTCCGGGGTAGACGTGCTGGTGGGGTTGGCTGAGGGCAGCAAGAGCCGGGCCCTCGCCGAGGCCGCCCAGATCCGCGTCGCGACCGTTGCCGAGGCGGTTGGCCTCGCCGACGTCGTCATGCTCCTCGTCCCCGACACGGCGCAGAAGGCCGTGTACGACAAGGACATCGAGCCGAACCTGAAGCCCGGGGCGCTGCTCATGTTCGCGCATGGCTTCAACATCCGATTCGGGCGCATCACGCCCGGTCCGGGGGTCGATGTGGGCATGGTCGCGCCGAAGGGTCCCGGCCACCTGTTGCGCAGCGTGTACAGCGCCGGTGGCGGCGTGCCCGCCCTGTTCGCGGTGGAGCAGGACGCGAGCGGCACCGCCCGCGCCCGGACGCTCGCCTACGCGCTGGCAATCGGCGCGACGCGCGCCGGCGTGCTCGAGACCACGTTCAAGGAGGAGACCGAGACCGACCTCTTCGGCGAGCAGGCGCTGCTCTGCGGCGGCGTATCGGCGCTGATCAAGGCCGCGTTCGAGACGCTCGTCGAGGCCGGCTACCAGCCCGAGCTCGCGTACTTCGAGACGATGCACGAGCTGAAGCTGATCGTGGACCTCATGTACCGCGGCGGCCTCAACTTCATGCGCTTCAGCGTCAGCGACACGGCGGAATACGGCGACTACGTCTCCGGCCCGCGCGTGGCGGAGGGCGTGAAGGCGACGATGAAGGACATCCTCGGCGATATCCAGAACGGCTCGTTCGCCAATCGCTGGATCGCGGTCCAGGAGGCCGGCGGTGCGGAGTTCCGCGAGCTCCGGGAACGCGACCGAAACCACCAGATCGAGCAGGTCGGCGCGGAGCTGCGCGCCCAGATGCAGTTCCTGGATCCGGTTACGGTTCGCGCCGGCGAGGCGCAGGCCACTGTCGGGGGCGCCGCGTCGGTGGAAGCCGGCGATGGCGGCGCAGCAGTCCGAACACAGCCGGCCACGGGCTCCCGCTGATGGCCGCGAGGGGCGCTCGCCCCGCCGGCCCGCTCGCCCCATCCGACCGCGTCCGGATCTTCGACACGACGCTGCGCGACGGCGAGCAGGCGCCGGGCGCGGGCCTGACCGCGGCGGAGAAGCTGGAGGTCGCCCGGCAGCTCGTGCGCCTCAAGGTGGACGTCATCGAGGCGGGCTTTCCGGCTGCGTCGGACGGCGACTTCGAAGCGGTCCAGCGAATCGCGCGCGAGACGAAGGGCGGCATCGCGGTGGCGGCCCTCGCTCGCTGCCGGGACGGCGATCCCCAGCGGGCGATCGAGGCGATCAGGGTCGCGGAGCGGCCGCATCTCCACGTGTTCATCGCGACCAGCGACATCCACCTCAAGCACAAGCTCCGCATCGATCGGGAGACCGCGCTTGCCGAGGCGGTGAAGTGGGTCGCGCACGGGCGCGAGAAGCTCGGTCGCGACGTGGAGATCGAGTTCAGCGCCGAGGACGCATCGCGGACGGATCCCGAGTTCCTGCTCAAGGTCTACGAGGCCGTCGTCGAGGCGGGCGCGTCGACCATCAACATCCCGGACACCGTCGGCTATGCGATCCCCTCCGAGTTCGCCGCGCTCGTGGGCCGGGCGGTGGACCTCCTGGGCAGCCAGGCCACGATCTCCGTCCACTGCCACAACGACCTGGGCCTCGCGACCGCGAACACCCTCGCCGCCGTGCAGGCCGGCGCACGCCAGGTGGAGGTCACGATCAACGGCCTCGGCGAGCGCGCCGGGAATGCGTCGCTCGAAGAGGTGGTGATGGCCCTCCGCACCCGACCGACGCAGTTCACGTCGGGCGGGACCGGGGCCGGCGGGCCGGCCCTCAGCCATGGCGTGCAAACTGAGCACCTCACCGCCGCGTCGCGCCTCGTCAGCTATCTCACCGGCTTCGCGATCCAGCCCAACAAGGCGGTCGTCGGCGGGAACGCCTTCGCCCACGAATCGGGCATCCACCAGGACGGCGTCATCAAGAACCCGTTGACCTACGAGATCATGACCCCCCAGTCGGTCGGGCTGTCCAGCAACTCGATCACGATCGGCAAGCTGTCTGGCAGAAAGGGCATCGCGAGCAAGCTGGCCGAGCTCGGCTACGACCTCGAGGGAGAGGCGCTCGACGCCATCTATCGCCAGGCAATCGCCCTCGCCGACGAGAAGAAGGAGGTCACCGACGACGACCTCGTGGCCCTCGTCGAGCAGCGCGTCGCGGAGGTGCCGCAGGCCGTCCGGCTCGAGGGCTGGAACGTCACCTCATCGCACGGTGGCAAGGCGACGGGCATGGTCGCGCTGTCGGTCGGTGACGAGGATCACGCCAAGGCGGCAATCGGCAACGGCCCGGTGGACGCGCTCTTCGAGGCGGTCGATGCCGCGCTCCAGCCGGTCTTCGGCTGGCATCCGGTGCTGGAGGCCTACGAGATCAAGGCAGTGTCCGGCGGCGAGGATGCGCAGGGCCGCGTGCTTGTGCGCTGCCGCCGCTCCAGCGACGTGGGGCCCGG
>JBDSZH010000109.1:0-5622 GCA_039925225.1 Candidatus Limnocylindrales bacterium
GGCTCTTCATGGTCATCGCTTAGCTGGATTTGACCTCATGGCCGCCGAACTCGTTGCGAAGCGCGGCGAGCACTTTCGCTCCGTACGAGTCGTCCTGGCGGGAGCGGAAGCGGGTTTGGAGCGCGAGGGTGATGATCGGCGCCGGGACGTCGCGATCGATCGCCTCCTGGACCGTCCAGCGGCCCTCGCCGGAATCCGCGACCCAGCCCTTCAGGTGCTCGAGATCCTGGCCCTGGCCCTTGTACGCAAGGCCGAGCAGCTCCAGCAGCCACGAGCGAACGACTGAGCCGTGCATCCAGTTCTCGGCGATCGCGGCCAGGTCGAGGTCGTATTCCGATGCGTGGAGGATCTCGAATCCCTCGGCGTAGGCCTGCATCATCCCGTACTCAATGCCGTTGTGGATCATCTTCACGTAGTGGCCCGCGCCCGGCGGTCCGGCGTGGATGTAGCCACCCTCCGGCGCGAGGCTGTGGAACACCGGCTCGATGGGCTTCACTGCCGCGTCCTCGCCACCGACCATGAGCGCGAAGCCGTTCGCGAGGCCCCAGATGCCGCCGGAGACGCCCGCATCCACGTACTGGATTCCGTGCTCGGCGAGCTCCCTGTGTCGCCGGACGTCGTCGTGGAAGTTCGTATTGCCGCCGTCCACGATCGTGTCACCGGGCTCCAGGTGCTCCAGCAGCTCCTTGATCTGTGCCTCAGTGGCGTCGCCGGCCGGGACCATGATCCACGCGATGCGCGGCTTGGCGAGCCTCGCAACCAGCGCCTCGACGGTGTCGGCGGCGTCGATGGCGTGCCCGGCCGCGCGTTCCTCGTTGGCGAGGTCGTGGGCCTTCTCGACGGTGCGGTTATAGGCGACGACCTCGTGGCCGTCGCGAACGAGCCGGCGAACCATGTTCGCGCCCATGCGCCCGAGCCCGATGAAGCCGAGTTGCATCTCCGTCCTCCTAATCGAGCGCGCGAATGATCGCCCGCTCGAGGGTCGCCAGGTCATCGATGAGGTTGGATCCGAGGTGTACGTGGAGCACCGGCCGATCGTGCGCCAGGAGCGCCGCCCGGTCGCCATTCGCCTGGGCATCGATGAGCCGGCCAAACGTGTACGGCCAGCCCGGAATCGGTCGATCGTCCGGATGATCGGCGGTCAGCTGGAGGAAGACCCCGGTCGCCGGCCCGCCCTTGTGCAGCTGGCCGGTCGAATGGAGAAAGCGGGGGCCATAGCCGGCAGTGGTCGCGCAGCCGGTCGCAGCAAGCGCGACCCGGATCTGGGCGAGTGCCGTGTCCACCTCCGCTGACGGGGCGATGAATGCCTGGATCGCCACGTAGTTCGGCGCGCGCAGGGCTTCGAGCGTGGGCTCCACGAGCTTCGCGAGCGAATCGTCGTCGTGCGCCGCGAGGTAGATGCCGCCGTCGGCCGGGGCGCTGGCGACACCCGCGTCTTCCGTTGCGCCAGCGAGGACGCTACGCGTGAGCTCCTTGGCCTCCTCGACGTTGGGCTGGTCGAACGGGTTGATGCCCAGGGCGACGCCCGCGATCGCCGTCGCGACCTCCCAGCGGACCATCTCGCCGGCGAGGTCGATCGGGTCGTCGAGCTCGATCCGGATCACCGGCTGCCCCGCCCGCTCCAGGGCGTCGGCGAGCTTCGAGTGGTCGCCCGCCTCGGCCCCCGCAAGGCTGAGCACCACGAACGCGCGATCCGAGCCGTAGTCACCCGGGCGCCGGGGCGGCTCGCCGTCCACCGGGACGATGCCCAGCCCCTGCTTGCCGGTCGATTCGGCGATGAGCTGCTCCAGCCACGCGCCAAAGCTCTCGATTGCCGGATCTGCGATGAACGTGAGCTTGTCGCGTCCCGCCGCCGCGAGGCTCCCGATGGCCAGTCCAAGCAGGACGCCCGGATTCACGCTCGCGTCGGGCTCGCGGCACGCGCCGACCATGGCGGATGCGGCGGCGAGCAGCGCGTCGAGATCGAGTCCGATGATCGATGCGGGCACGAGGCCCACGTAGGTGAGCGCCGAGTAGCGACCCCCGATGTCCGACGGATTCAGGAATTCCTCGCGCAGGTCGTCGTGGTGCGGGATCGCCGCGACACTCTTTCCGGGATCCGTGATGACCGCGAAGAACTCACCGGGCTTCTGGTGGGAGCCGCGCGCCTCCAGCTCCGCCTCGACGCGCGACCACGCCTCGGCCATGAATGCGAGCGGCTCCGTCGTGGTGCCCGACTTGCTGGCCACGATCCAGAGGGTCTCGAGGGGATCAAGGTCGTCCATCACGGCACCGACCGCTGCCGGGTCGGTCGAATCCAGTATGCGGAGGTCCAGATAGCCCTCGGCGGTACCGAACGTGCGGCGGAGCACGTCCGGCGCGAGGCTGGAACCGCCCATGCCCATCACAACGGCGGTCTTGAAGCCGCTCTCGGCCAGGCCATCACCGAGGCCCTCCAGCGCGGGAGTCAGCAGGGTGAAATGCGCCGGCGCGTCCAGCCAGCCGAGCCGGTCCTTGATGTCTGCGCTCATTTCCGGGTCAGTGGTCCAGAGCGTCGTGTCGCGATCGAAAAGGCGCTCCGCCCAGCCCTCGTCGTTCGCGCGCCCGATGAGCCGGTCGAGGGCCGCCTGCGCCGCCTCCGGGAGCTTCAGGCGCAGATCGGCGCTCATTCGCCGCGCTCCTCGATCGCGAGGACCTTGTCGAGCCGTCGGCGATGGCGCGGCTCGCCGCTGAAGGTAGCCGCGAGGAAGGCGAGCGAGCATTCGAGTGCCGGCTCGGAGCCGATCACGCGCGCGCCGAGGGTCAGCACGTTCATGTCGTCGTGCTCCACGCCCTGGTGGGCGGAGTAGGTGTCGTGGCAGACAGCTGCGCGGACGCCGCGCACCTTGTTCGCGGCGACGCTCGCGCCCACGCCGGAGCCGCAGACGAGGATCCCGCGGTCCACCTGGCCGTCGCGCACCGCCAGCCCGAGCTTCTCTGCGAAGTCCGGGTAATCGTCATTCGGGTCGGAGCCATCGCCCCCGAGGTCCACCGGGGTGTCGTCGGGTCGTGCCGCCGCCACGCGCCGGAGCAGGTCTGCCTTCAGGGCCGCTCCCGCGTGATCCGCCGCGAACCCGACGCGCATACCGGCCATCAGGTGTGACTCCCCGGCTGGTGGCCCGGATCGAGCGTTGGAACTCGCCCGCGAAGCCCATCGCGGACCACGCGTCGCGCAACATCGACCACGCGCTCCGTCGTGAATCCGAATTTCTCGAAGATGGTGCCCGCCGGCGCGGACGCGCCGTAATGGTCGATGCCGAGGATCGCGCCCCCGTCGCCGGCGTAGCGCTCCCAGCCCATGGTCGCCCCTGCCTCGATCGTGACCCGATGGGGGATTCCGCGCGGAATCACGGACTCACGGTACGCCTCGTCCTGGGCATCGAATGCCTCCCAGCACGGGAGCGAGACCACGCGCGCGGCGATCCCGTCGCCCTCCAGCGCCTCCGCAGCCGCGAAGGCGAGCTGGAGCTCGGAGCCCGTCGCGATGAGCAACAAGTCCGGCGCCTGCCCCGCGTCCTCGCCGGATCCCCGGCGGAGGACATAGCCGCCGCGTGCCACGCCCGCGAGGGCGAGCTCCGCCGTGCCCGCGAGCGTGGGCAGCTTCTGGCGCGTGAGCGAGAGCGCCACGGGACCGCCGCGGCGCTCCACCGCGAGAGCCCACGCCGCCGTTGCCTCGTTCGCGTCGCCGGGTCGTACGAACCACAGATTCGGCATCGCGCGCAGGGCCGCGTAGTGCTCGATGGGCTGGTGCGTGGGGCCGTCTTCGCCGAGCCCCACCGAGTCGTGGGTCCAGACGTAGATGACGTGGAGCCCGGCGAGCGAAGCGAGCCGGACGGATCCGCGCATGTAGTCGCTGAAGTTCAGGAACGTCGCGACGTACGGGATGAACCCTTCGTGGTAGGCGATGCCGTTCGCGATGCCGCCCATCGCGTGCTCGCGCACACCGAACCACAGGTTGCGACCCGCCTCGCCGGCCTCGAACGGCACCGCGTCCTTCACGAGGGTCAGGTTCGACTCGCTCAGGTCCGCCGAGCCCCCGAACAGCTCGGGCACCGGCCCGGCCAACGCCTGGATGGCCGCCTGGCTCGCCTGCCGCGTCGCGAAATCCTCGCCGACCGCATACGTCTTGAGCCCCGCATCCCAGCCCTCGCGCAGGCCGAGGCGGAGGTCGCGGCGTCGGAACTCGCCAGACTCATCGGGGAACGCGTCGCGGTACCGGTAGTAGCGCGCCTCCCAGTCCTCGACGAGCGCCTCGCCTGCCGGGACGGCCGCGCGCATCGCCTCGTGGACCTCGTCGGGCACGAGGAACTGCGCGTCTGGATCCCAGCCGTAGGCAATCTTCGTGAGCCGCACCTCATCGGGGCCAAGCGGTGAGCCATGCGCCTTCTGGGTGTCCTGCTTGTTCGGGCTGCCAAAGCCGATGTGCGTCCGGACCGCGATGAGCGCCGGCCGGTCGTCCGCATTGGCGGCCGTGACCGCCGCCTCGAGCGCCGCCGTGTCGTTGCCATCGTCGACGCGCGAGGTGCCCCAGCCGTACGCCTCGAAGCGCTTGAGCACGTCCTCCGACCAGGCCATGTCCGTGGGTCCGTCCAGCTGGATGTGGTTGTCGTCGTAGAGCACGGTCAACTTGCCGAGGCGCAGGTGTCCCGCGAGGCTCGCAGCCTCCGACGCGATGCCCTCCTGGAGGTCGCCGTCGGATGCAATGACATATGTGCGGTGGTCCACCATGTCGTGGCCCGGCCGATTGAACTCGTTGGCGAGGCGCCGCTCGGCGATCGCCATCCCGACCGCGTTCGCGAATCCCTGGCCCAGTGGCCCGGTGGTCGCCTCGACGCCCGGCGTCAGGCCGTATTCCGGGTGGCCCGGCGTTCGCGAGCCCCACTGCCGGAACTGCATCAGGTCCTCGAGCGCGAGGTCGTAGCCCGTCAGGTGGAGCAGGGCGTAGAGCAGCATCGACGCGTGGCCGGCTGACAGGACGAACCGGTCCCGATCCGCCCAGTCGGGGCGGGTGGGGGCGTGGCGCAGGAAGCGCGTCCACAGGACATAGGCCATCGGCGCCGCGCCCATGGGCGCGCCAGGGTGGCCGGAATTCGCCTTCTGGACCCCGTCGATGGCCAGGGTCCGGATCGTGTTGATCGCTAGCTGGTCGATCTTGTCTGTCATCGAGGCTGAATCGTACCAACGCGACCCCTCAGCGACCTTGAATGCATGCCCGCATCGCTACCATCGACGTTGTGACCGCCCCCGCACGCGTCCTCGTCCTCGGCGATCTCGTGCTCGATGTCGTGCTGCGGGCGTCGGCCCCGATCGAGACCGGCACCGACGTGCCGGGCAGGGTCGAGATCCGACAGGGCGGGTCGGCGGCGAACGTCGCCCGCTGGCTCGCCCGGCTCGGGGCGCGCGCCTCGCTCGTGTGCGCGGTCGGGCGTGACGGCGCGGGCCGGTCGCTGGTCGCGCAGCTGCGTCGCGACGACGTGACGGTTCGAGCCATCCGTGTCGCCGGCCATCGAACTGGCCGGATCGGTGTGCTGGTCGCGCCGAGCGGCGAACGCTCCTTCGTCGCGGACCGCCGCGCCGCGACACGCATGGAACCGCAGGACCTCA
>JBDSZH010000110.1:0-6857 GCA_039925225.1 Candidatus Limnocylindrales bacterium
CTCCAGAAGATCCACTCCCACATGTCGAGGTAGTGCTTGTGGCGGTGGAGGGCGCGCGTGCGCATGACGTACAGCACGATGAGCCCGACCAGGAGCACGAGCGAGCCCATCCACATGGGGTCGAACAGGTCCGGGAAATTGCGGTCGTTGAAACCGATGAAGAAGTAGTCCCAGGGCAGGAGCGTCAACGTCTCACCTTGACTATTGGGCGCCATCGGGCGGCGAGGCTGGAGTATGCCATGAGGCGCTGGCTATACTCGACCGGAGGCCCAGCGCGGGACGTCGCAACCGACGACTCGTGGTCATCAGCGACGGAGGGACTGCGGTTGCGAGCGCTGCTGTCGGTCGCGACGCGAGACGGGATCACGGCCTTTGCGCGTAGCCTTCAGTCGCTCGACGTCGAATTGTTTGCGACCGAAGGGACCCGCGAGCACCTCGCCCAGGACGGCGTCGAGGTGCGGGCCGTCGCCGAGCTGACGGGCGTCGCCCCGATGCTGGCGGGCCAGGTCAAGACCTTCCACCACGCCATCTACGCGGGAATTCTTGCGCGGCGCGACCAGCCGGAGCAGCTCGAGGAGCTGCGCAAGGAAGGCATCGAGCCGATCGACATCGTGGTTGTCAACGTCCAGCCGTTCGGGGCCGAGATCGGGCGGGCGCTCGTCGGGGTAGACAAGGCGATCGAGATGATCGACGTCGGGGGTGCCGCGCTGCTGGGCGCCGCGGCCCGCAATCCTGCGGGTGTCGTCGCAGTCTCCAGCCCGGACCAATACCCGCAGATCCTCGCCGAGCTGCGCGAGCGCGGCCAGGTCAGCCCGGAGCTCAAGGGCCGGCTCGCCGCGGAGGCATTCGGGACGGTCGCGGCATACCACGCCGAGATCGCCGCGTACCTGAACCAGCTCACCGGCATCAACTATCCGAAGCGCCTCACGATGGTGCTCGAGAAGGTGAGCGACCTGCGCTACGGCGAGAATCCGCACCAGACCGGCGCGCTGTACCGGGAGACGACACATCGATCAACCGGCGTCGCCGATGCCACGATCCTCCACGGAGCGACGCCGTCATTCAACAACCTGCTGGACCTCGACGTCGCGTACAAGATCGCCCGGGACTACGCGACACCCACCGTGGTGATCGCGAAGCACAGCGACCCCGTGGGGCTCGCGTCGTCCGACGAGCTCGTCGAGGCCTACCGCCGGGCGCTTGAAACGGATCCCGTCGCGTCGTTCGGCGCAATCGTGGGCGTGAACCGAACGCTTGATGGCGCCACGGCGCGGGAGATCGCGGCGAACTCGTACGAGGCGGTGATCGCCCCCGGCTTCGACGATTCGGCCATCGGGATCCTTCGTCAGAAGCCGGGCCTGGAGCTGCTCCTCGTTCCACCTGATCCGATCGAGGGCATGCGCGACTACGGCATCGCCAAGCTCGACTTCAAGCGCATCGGCGGCGGCCTGCTGGTCGAGACGATCGATGCACTCGGCATCGACGGCAACCAGCTCCAGGTCGTCACGAAGCGCCGCCCGACGCTCGAGGAGCTGACCGACCTGCTCTTCGCCTGGCGCGCCGTGCGGCATGTCCGGTCCAACGCGATCGTGCTCGCAAAGAATGCCGCAACCGTCGGCGTGGGTTCGGGGCAGGCGAGCCGGCAGGTGTCCGTCGAGATCGCGCTGCGCCGCGCCGGCGACCGCGCCCGCCTGTCGGTCATGGCCAGCGACGCCTATTTCCCGTTCCCGGACGGCATCCAGATGGCCGCCCAGGCCGGCGTGACCGCGATCATCCAACCAGGCGGCTCAATCCGCGACGAGATGGCCATCGAAGTTGCCGATAGGCACCACCTCGCCATGGTCTTCACCGGCCGACGGCACTTCCGGCACTAGGGGGACGCGTCATGGAAAAACTCCTTGCGCTGGAAATGGTCTACGTGACCGAGATGGCCGCAATCGCGAGTGCCCGCGTCATGGGCCGGGGCGATCGCACGGGCGCCGACCAACTCGCCACCGAGGCCATGCGCGTCGCGATGGACGAGATCGAGATGCAGGGAACCATCGTCATCGGCGAAGGTGAGCGCGACGAGGCGCCGATGCTGTACATCGGCGAGCAGGTCGGGCTGGCGGGCGCCGACGCGCCGGAAATCGACATCGCGGTGGACCCGCTCGAGGGGACGAACCTCGTCGCCACCGGCTCGGCGAATGCGATCACGGTCCTCGCGGCCTCGGAGCGCGGTGGCCTCGTCCACGCGCCGGACACGTACCTTGAGAAGCTGTGTGTCGGGCCGGGGGCAGCCGGCAAGGTCGATATCACGCTGCCGCCCGCGGAGAACGTGCGGCTCGTCGCCGAGGCGCTCGGTCGCAAGACGGGCGACATCACCGTGATCATCCTGGACCGCCCTCGGCACGCCGACCTGATCGCCGAGGTGCGCGGCACGGGCGCGCGGATCAAGCTCATCTCCGATGGCGACCTCTCGGCCGCGATCAGCTGCGCGGTCCAGGGCACCGGCGTCCACGCGGTCATGGGCATCGGCGGGGCGCCGGAGGGCGTGATCACCGCCGCAGCGATGCGCTGCCTCGGTGGCGAGATCCAGGCCCGCTTCAAATACCGCAACGACGAGGAGCGCGCGCGCGGCGAGCGAATGGGCCACGGCGACGAATCGAAGATCTACCGCACGGAGGACCTCGCATCTGGCGAGCATCTCGTCTTCGCCGCGACCGGCGTGACGCCGGGCGACCTGCTCGAGGGCGTGCGCTTCTTCGGCGGCGGCGCCAGGACGCACTCGCTGGTGATGGCCTACCAGACCAAGACCGTGCGCTTCGTCGACACCGTCCACATGTTCGATCGCGATTCGCCGCCGCGGGTCCGCCTGTAGTGGCCTCGACGGAACGGCGAATCCTTGCGATGGGCGGCGCATCCGTGCTGCCCTCGTCGACCGATTGGCCGCTCCACCAGTTCGTGCTGGATCTCACCGGACGGGAGCGGCCTCGGGTCTGCTTCGTGGGCACGGCCTCGGGCGACGACGCTGGCTACCGAGCCGCGTTCTACGCCACCTTCGCCCGGCACGCCGACGCGACGCACCTGGGCCTGTTCGACCGCCAGGTCCAGGACATCGGCGCGTTCCTGCTCGAGCAGGACGTCGTCTGGGTCGGCGGCGGCAATACCGCGAACATGCTGGCGATCTGGCGGCTCCACGGCGTCGACAAGGCGCTGAAGGCCGCGTGGGAATCGGGGGTTGTGCTCGCGGGCCTGTCCGCCGGGGCCAACTGCTGGTTCGACAGTTCCGTCACGGACTCGTTCGGGACCAACCTCATGCCGCTGAAGGACGGGCTCAAGCTGCTGCCCGGGAGCTTCTGCCCGCATTACGACAGCGAATCCCTTCGGCGGCCGCGGTACGAGGAGCTCGTCGGAGACGGCGGTCTCTCCGACGGGCACGCCGCGGATGACGGCGTGGGCCTCCTGTGGGTCGGCGACCAGCTCGGCGACGTCGTCGCGGCGCTTCCGGGCCAGCACGCCTACCGGGTGGAGCGCCGCAAGGGCAACGCGGTCGAGGAAACCCAGATCCGCGCCCGGCTGCTCCGCTAGGCCCGTGGACGACGAGCGCGACGAGGTGAAGGAGCTCGATCTCGAGGAGTTCCTGCGCATGCTCCCGCTCCTCGAGGCGGCGGACCTGATGTCGATCAGCGCGACCTACGCGCAGGCGGGCGGCGAGGCGCGCGATGGCGCGCGGGCGGCCGCGTCGACTGCAGCCAGGAAGCGGGGGCTGATCGACGAGCTCGGCCAGCTCCAGGGGTCGATCATCCAATGGGCCGGCTCGGACATCTCGCGGAGCGCCGCCTACACGTTGGCGGGCGCCCGTCCAGACCAGATGCTGGGCGACATCCGCGTCCAGGCCGTCCCGGCGCTGCTCGATGCCGCAACGGCGCTCCTCCTGAAGGACGCCCTCCCCGAAGAGCAGCGGACGTTGCTTCTGGAGCCGATGAGCGCCGCCGTCGGCTAGGGGCTGCGGAGGTCGCGCCGGTAGCGCGACACCTCCGTCGGGACGCCTCCGAAGTGGGGCTCCACGAGCGTCTCCGTAAGGCGCCACCCGTTCCGTTCGTAGAAGCGACGCGCCCGACCATTGGCGGTGAGGACCGTGAGCTGCGCGGCATCATGCTCCAGTGCCAGCTCCGCATGCGCCCTGTCGAGGAGGAGCTGCCCGGCCGGGCTCCCCCACCACTCCTGGAGCACGTACAGGACGCGAATCTCGCCCGCCGGGGTCGGGTGGCCGACCGGGCTGAGGTTCATGACCCCGACGACCCTTCCGGCGTCGCGTGCCAGAAACGATCGATTGGCCGGATTCGCCAGGATCTCCCGCCATAGGCCCGTCCTGCGGCCGAACCCATCGGGCTCCGGCGGCGCGTGGCCGCGATACGCCGCCTCGGATGAGGCCGTGTGGACACGGGCGGCGCCCTCAGCGTCCGCTGGAACCGCTGGTTCGATGACGATCGGTCCCTCGGTCGGGCCGATCCACGCGTGATCGTCCTCGTTCCAGGTGCCGACCGGGACGGCCGCGCCCTGCCCTTCGGCGGAACGCCGCCGTTGCGCCGTCGTCAAGGTTGTCTCCGACCAGCCTGGAGGGACGAGGCCGGGAGCGAGGTCCGCCATCGGCGCGAGGACGAACAGGCGGTCGTGCATCGACGGGTGGGGCACCTCGAGGAGCCGCGTCGCTGCTCCCGGATCGATCGCCGCGGACAGCGGGAGGCCTGCGGGCGGCCGTTCGATCGCCAGTCGATGCCGCCCGAACAGCAAAAGATCGAGGTCAAGCTCGCGCGGCCCCCAGCGCTGTCGCTTGCGCCGCCCGAACTCGCGCTCGAGGCCCTTGAGCGCGACCAGCAGCTTCGTGGCGCCCGTGGCCGAATCGGGGCCGGCGGCAACGTCAAGGGCAACGACCGCGTTCAGGAAATCGGGCTGATCCGTGACCCCGACGGGCTTGGTCCGGTACAGGCGCGAGACGCCTCGGAGGCGAGCACCGGGTAGGGCGGCCAGGGCCGCCACAGCGTCGGTCAGCGTCCTGCGCGCGTCGCCGACGTTGGCCCCAAGCCCGATGTACGCCCGAATCTTTCGCCCCACGGCCACCTCGATCCGCCCGTGCTTGCCACCCGGCTACAGTCGCCGCGTGCAGCCCGTCGCCGTCCGAATCCTGCACCCTGCGCCGGCTCCCGGCGCGGGTCCGCTCGGGCACGCCCTCGCAACGGCTCGACTCGAGAACGCGGAGCGGCTTGCCGGCCTGTTCCGCGACGGCCACACGGACGTTCGGATCGACGCGGACGTTCGGATCGACACCGGGCTGCCAGATGGACTCCCGTTTGGTGCGCGGCTTCGCGGCTTGATCGGCGAGTTGCCGCGCGGCGCGGGTCTCGTGGTCCTCGGTTCGGGTTCGATCCCGCTCGCGATGCGAGCCGACACGAAGGCGCTCATCGAGGCCGCGGCGAGCGGTCTTCGTCGCGCCCTGACGAACAACGTGTACTCCGGCGATGTCATTGCGATCGGGGAAGCCGCGAATCTCACCGACGTGCCCGATCTGCCGACGGACAATGCGCTGCCCCGCTGGTTGCGCGACTCGGCGGGCTACGAGGTCGCAAATCTCGCGCGACCGCGGCTCGCGATGGACCTCGACTCGCCGATGGACTCGATGCTCGTCGCGTCGGCGTTGACGGGTCGGCTCGAAGCCGCCGTCGGTGTCGACGCCGGCCATGCCATCGACCGAATGGAGCTGATCCGCCGAGTGGCTGCCGACCCGCATCGACAGCTGCTGGTCGCGGGTCGGACGAGCGCGGCGATGCTTCGCTGGCTGGAGCAGGGCACGGCCTCGCGCACGCGGGCACTCGTCGAAGAGCGGGGCTTGCGGGCCATCGGCCTGGCGGAGGGCCAGGCCCCGCCGCGCGCGGTGCTCGGGATGCTGCTCGACGATCGCGGGCCGGAGGCACTCGGCGACATCGTCGCAGAGCTCGGCGGCGCGGCCCTCATTGATTCGCGCGTGTTGCTCGCACACCGGCTCGGGGCCGACGAATCGAGCTGGCCGTCGGCCGAGGATCGATTCGCCTCGGATCTGTTGCTCGTCGAGCAGGTCGATGACCCGTGGCTTCGCGCGCTGGCGGCGTCGGCCCGCGGAGCCACGATCCCGGTGCTCCTCGGCGGGCACTCGCTGGTCGGCCCCGGGCTGCGACTGCTTCTCGGCGAACGCCGGGGCGCGCGCGGATGAGCGAGCCTTACCCGCCGGCGCCGCGACGGCCGTACCTTTTCGGCCTGCGCCGCGTCGACGAGTTGGATCTCGACGCTCCGCTTCCGGAGAGCGACCCCCGCCTGGTCGCGCGAATCACCGAGGAAATTCGCGGCGGCGGCCCGATCACCTTCGCCCGGTTCATGGAGCTCGCCCTGTACGACCCCGAGGCCGGCTACTACGCCGCCGGCGTCGGGACGACGGCGGGCCCGGGTCGCTCCGCCGACTTCCTGACCGCGCCGGAAGGCCATCCGATCTTCGGCTGGTCGGTGGCGCGCCACCTCGAGTCCGTGTGGGAGGCGATCGACCGACCCGCGCAGTTCGTCGTCCGCGAGCACGGCGCCGGTTCGGGCGCGCTCGCCGCCGGAATCCTCGACGGGCTCCGCCGATCCGGCTCGGACCTGCTGAATGCGATTGCGTACCAGGCGGTTGACGTCGCGCCGGCGCGCCTCGACGCGCTCGCCGCTCGGCTCGCCGATTCGGGGCTCGACCGATACCTCCAGCCGCTCGACGACACGCCTGCCCCCGGCGTGATTTTCGCCAACGAGCTCCTCGACGCCCTCCCGGTCCATCGGGTGGAGGGCGGCCCGGACGGGTCGCTCCTCGAGCG
>JBDSZH010000111.1:0-5291 GCA_039925225.1 Candidatus Limnocylindrales bacterium
GAGGGGACCGCCATGTCGCTTGAGATGAACCCGCCGGCTCGCCGTATTCGCGCCGTGCGCGACGGCCAGATCGCGCCGGTCACCTGCGCCGCGTGCGGCTGCCGCCTTGAGCCGAGTGGCACCGCCGACTCGGCGCCCTGGTTCCATTTCGGGCGCCTCGGCGGCCGGGATGCCCGCGGTTGCCGGCCGGCCTGTGTCGAAGCCGCGCACGATAGGAACGGGCTGGCGCTCCTCCCGGCATAGCGCTCTCCTAGCGCGCTGCTGGGGCCTCCGCGGTGAGCGCGGCAGCGGGGCCTATGGCGGCGGCGCCGTTCTCCGCGAGCCAGCACGCGGCCGCGTGCCCATTCCCAAGGTCGATGAGCGGCGGTTCCTCAACGGCGCAGCGATCGAACGCCACGGGGCAGCGCGTCCTGAACCGGCAACCGGTGGGGATCGCCGATCCGTCTGGCGTCTCGCCCACGAGGATGGTCCGCTTCGCTCGCGCGCCCGGCTCCGGCGGCTCCGGTGATGGCGCGACCGAAATAAGCGCCTGCGTATACGGGTGGCGCGCCGCCGAGATCACCGTATTGGCCGGCCCGATCTCCATGATCTTGCCGAGGTACATCACCGCCACGCGATCGGCGATCACCCAGGCCAGTGACAGGTCGTGGGTGATGAACAGGTAGGTGAGGCTGCGCTCCGTCCGCAGGTCCAGCATCAGGCGGAGGAGCTCCGTCCGGATCGAGACGTCGAGCATGCTCACGGGCTCGTCGGCGACGACCAGCTCCGGCCCGAGGACAAGCGCCCCGGCGATGACGACGCGCTGCCGCTGCCCGCCGGACAGCTCGTGGGGGTAGCGTCGTGCGAACGCGGCGCCCGGCCGCAATCCCGCCGCCTCCAGAGCTTCCACGACGATCTTCTCGCGCTCGGCCGCCGAGCCGCCGAGGTGGTTCACGACGAGCGGCTCGGCGACGAAGCTGCCAATGGTGTGCTTCGGATCGAGCGTCTCGTACGGGTCCTGGAAGATCAGCTGGACCTTCCGCCGGTAGTCTCGCAGCCTGCGTGTGCCCCACAGCCTGGAGACGTCCTGCCCCTCGAACGTCATCGAGCCGGCGGTCTGGCGCGTCAGCTTCACGATGACGCGCCCTGTCGTCGTCTTGCCGGACCCGGATTCGCCCACCAGGGCGAGGATCTCGCCCTTCTCGATCGTGAGGTCGACCCCGTCGACGGCACGCACGACCCGGGAGGGGCGCCCGAAGAATGATTCGCCCACCCCGTGGCGGATCGGGAAGTGGACCTTGAGCCCGGTGAGCCGGAGGAGCTCGGTCATGCGGGCGCCGACGGTGGCGGCGCCAAGGGTGGCGCGGGCGCCACGGGCGCCACGGAGACCGTCTGCACGTCGCTCGTCGGGAACAGGTGGCAGGCAACCCGGACGCCGTCCGCGAACCGAACCTCCGGCGGCACGACCTCCGTACAGACAGGCATCGCGAAGGCGCACCGCGGTGCAAACCGGCAGCCTGGTGGCGGCGCCGTGAGGTCCGGCGGCTGGCCGGGGATGATTTCGAGCGTTCGCCGGTCGGCGTGAATGCTCGGGAATGCCCCCAGCAGCTTGCGGGTATACGGGTGCCGCGGCGCGGTGAATACCCGGCTGACCGGGCCCTCCTCGGCGACGCGCCCCGCGTACATGACGAGCACCCGATCGCAGGTCTCCGCGATCACGGACAGGTCGTGGGTGATCAGGATGAGCGACAGCCCGAGGTCCATCCGGAGCTGCTCCAGGAGCTGGAGGACCTGCGCCTGGACCATGACGTCCAGCGCGGTGGTGGGCTCGTCGCCGATCACGATCGCCGGGTCGCAGGCGAGGGCCATCGCGATCATCGCGCGCTGGCGCATGCCGCCCGAGAGCTCGTGGGGGTACGCGTCGGCCCGCTTCTTCGGGATGCCGACGAGGTCCAGCAGCTCCACGGCCCTGGCCTTGGCGATCGTTTCCGACTGGCCGAGCCGGTAGCGGATCGGCTCCGCGATCTGGTCCCGGACCCGGCGCACCGGGTTGAACGCATTCATCGCACCCTGGAAGACGATGCTGATCTCCCGCCAGCGGTAGCGCTGCATGGCGCGCTCCGCCTTGGGCACAAGGTCGATGCCGAACAGCTCGATGCTGCCTTCGCGGATCCGCGCGTTCTCCGGCAGGAGCTTGACAAGCGACAGCGCGGTCGTCGTCTTGCCGCAGCCCGACTCGCCGGCCAGCCCCAGGGCCTCGCCGTCCTCCAGCCGGAACGAGACACCATCGACCGCCTGGAGCCAGCCGTGCTCGAGTCGGAAGTGGGTCTTGAGGTTGCGGACCTCCAGAAGCGGCGCGGCCGGATCCGCGAGCCTGGGCAGCGGCCACTGGCGCCGGCTCGCGACCGTCACGGGCTCGGTCATCGTCTGGTTCCGAGCTTGGGGTTGAGGATGTCGTCGAGCGCCGCACCCAGGAGGGTGAAGGCGAAGACGACCATGACCACCGCGGTCCCGGCGGGGAGGAAATACCACCAGGCGCCCAGGCTCGGCGCGCCGACGGTGCGCGCGGCATCCAGCAGCTGGCCCCACGACGGCTGGAATGGGTCGCCGAGGCCCACGAACGAGAGGGTCGTCTCGGTGAGGATCGCGCCCGCGAAGGTCAGCACCGCGTTGGCGACGATCAGGTTCACGACGTTCGGCAGGATGTGCCGCCACATGATGTGGCCGCTGGATGCGCCGATGACGCGCGCCCGGTCGATGAACGCCAGCTCCCGGAGCGAGAGTGTCTGGGCCCGGATGATCCGGGCGGTCGACGACCAGCTCGTGATCCCGATCACAATGACGATCACGAGCAGGCTCAGCCTGATGCCCGCGATCTCCCGGGATCCGGTCCCGAGGACGTCGCGGATGATCGCCGTGAGGATGATCGCGAGCACGAACGTAGGCAGCACCAGAAAGAAGTCCGCGACACGCATCAGGATGCCGTCCAGGCGGCCCCCGACATACCCGCTGACGATCCCGAGGACGGCCCCCACACCCACGGTGATGATGGTCGCGAGGAGTCCGATGACCATCGAGATGCGGGTCGCGTGCACGGTGAGGTTCAGGACCGACCGGCCCAGCTCGTCGGTCCCGAACGGGTACGCCGCCGTCGGCGGGCCGAGTCTGGGTCCGGCGGCGGTCACGGCAGTCTGGAGCGGCCCGACGAGCAGGTCTGGCACGAGCGCAAGGAACGTGAACGTGCCGAGGATGATGAGCCCGACGAGGCCGTTCCGTCGGCGAACGAGCTTCTTAAAGAACGCGCCGACGCCACCGACCGGCCGCACGGCCGCACCCACGGACATCGGGACGACGGGCGCCGTCACCGGCGGACCCGTGGATCGAGCAGCCCGTACGCGAGGTCGGCGACGAGGTTGGCGACGACCACGGCGACGCTGAGCAGCAGGAAGACGCCCTGGAGGACCGGGTAGTCGCGGCTCGCCAGCGCATCCACCGTGAGCGTGCCGAGGCCGGGCCAGTTGAATACGACCTCCACGGTGATCGCGCCGGCGACCACGTAGCCGAGGTTGATCGCGATGAGCGTCACCGTCGGCAGCAGCGCGTTCGGAAGGGCGTGGCTGCGCAGGATCCGGCCGTCGTTCAGTCCCTTCGCCCGCGCCGTGGTGATGTAGTCCTCGCTCATCGTCTCCACGATCGACGAGCGCATGACGATGGCGTATTGCCCGATGAGGCCGAGCGACACGGTGGCGAGGGGCAGGAAGAGGTGGCGCCCCACGTCGATGAGCTCGTCGAAAGGCCCGGCATAGGCCCGCCCGACCTCGGACATGCCGTACGTCGGGAACCAGCCGAGGCCAGTGGCGAACACGAGCAGCAAGCCCATGCCGAGCAGGAAATACGGCGTGGAGTACAGGATCAATGAGGCCCCGTTACCCAGGAAGTCCACGATGCCGCCGCGTTTCCAGCCGGACCAGGCCCCGAGCGCCAGGCCCAGGATGATCGCGATGAGCTCACCGAGGCCGAAGAGGACCAGCGTGGGCCAGAGCCGCTGGCCCAGGACCTCCGTGACCGGGCGACCCCGAGCGGCAAACGAGAAGCCGAGGTCGCCCTGGACGGTGGACGAGATGTACGCCACGAACTGATCCGGAAAGAGGGGCTTGTCCAGGCCCCACTTCTCGCGCGTGGTCGCCAGGACGTTCGCGGAGACGCCGGGCATCCGCCCCAGGAGCAACCGCTCCGGCGATCCCGGCATCATCCGGAACAGCACGAAGTTCAGGACCACGATCAGCCCGATCGTGACTCCCGCGGTGATGAGCCGCCGGGCGAGGTAGCGGATGCCCACGGACTAGGTGGTGCGGCGGTCCGACCGCGGGGCAATCGGACCGCCGAAGCTCATTCCTCTTCCTGGGCTGCTCCGCGCCGGCGCATGAGCAGAAGGCCGGCCACGATCACGACGATCACGACCGCGCCGCCGATCAGGACCGGCGTCGAGATTGCGCTCGTATCGGTCCCAGCCGGGCCCTGCGTTGGACCCGGGGTCGCGGGAGCGCCGGTGCCCGGCGCCGCCGTCGCGAGGACGGTTGGGCCGGGAGTTGGGACCAGGCTCGCGTCGGTCAGGCTCATGTACCCGGAGTAGCCGAACCCGAACAGCGGCGTGCCGGTCCCCGGCGGCTGGTCCGTCCAGTTCGTGAACTTGTCCGTGCGCATCGCGTGCAGCTCGCTGTCGTAGTACAGGATGTGGTAGCAGGCGAAGTCGTAGAAGATCTGCTGCATCTCTGCGATGTACTGCTTCCGCGTCGCCACGTCGGTGGCCTTCTGCTGGAGCCCGAACAGCTCGTCGTAGCGAGGATCCGAGTAGAAGCAGTCATTCGTCGCGGATTCGATCTGGTCTGTAGTGAAGAACGACAGCAGCGACATCGGGTCGGGGTCGCCGCCCCAGCCCCACATGTAGAAGTCCCAGTTGGCATCGCCGCCCGATTCGGGACCGGCGAGGTCCGTATACAGCTTGCCTTCCTCGGTAACGAAGGCGTCGACGCCGATACCGATCTCCTGGAACCAGCCCTTGATGAACTGGGCATCGGCGGCGTGGTCCTCGGAGTCCGGCCAGGTCAGGCGCAGCTCGATCGGCTTGCCCTCCTTGTCGACCCGAATCTGGTCTGCGCCGCGGGTGTACCCGGCGGCGTCGAGACGCGTGTTGGCCTCCGCGATGTTGAAGCTGCGCGGGGTGGTGGGTTCGACGTGCCAGTTCACGTGGTACGGCGGCACGTGGGTCGTGCCCACCACGCCATGCCCGTTCAGGACGCGGTCCACGAGCG